>JAVVFH010000200.1:0-6422 GCA_032250585.1 Lysobacterales bacterium | reverse complement strand
CTTGCCACCATGGCTTCTTTCAGCTTCGTTTCGACCGCGTCGAAATCGTCGGCCTGCAGCAGGCCGCAGAAGAGGGTCAACAACACGATCGACAGGAATCTGTTCAGCATTTTTCTCTCCGCAAGATGGGGGCTTCGCCCTGAGCGTAGGTTCAACACGTCTGCGATGTTAACCCGCCATACCCTATACTGGAAGCCGTGGACATCGCCGACCACAGCATCGTTTTCTTTCTCTTCCTGATTTTTACCGGGGCGGCAGTGGCTGCCTCGCTGGCACTGTTCGCGCGCCAGGCGCTGATCATCGGCTACATTCTGGTAGGCATCGCGCTCGGGCCCTGGGGCACGGCGTGGGTGTCCGATACCGGATTGATCGCCAACCTGGCACAAGTGGGTATCATTTTTCTCCTCTTCCTGCTGGGACTGAACCTGTCGCCGCAAAAACTGCTGCTACTGCTGCGCCAGACACTCGTCGTCACCTGCCTGACGTCGGTGATTTTCTGCCTGGCCGGCTGGGGCATCGCGCTCGGCTTCGGATTTTCGCAGCTTGAAAGCCTGCTGGTGGGCATCGCGGCGATGTTTTCCAGCACCATCGTCGGCATCAAACTGCTGCCGACCACGGTGCTTCACCACCGCCACACGGGTGAAGTGATTATCAGCGTGCTGCTGCTGCAGGACATGATCGCCATCGTGGTGTTGCTCGCTTTGCAGGGCGCCGAATCGGCGGTCTTCAGCTGGATGGATTTCGCCTGGCTGGCACTGGCGCTGCCACTGCTGACCGGCGCCGCATACGCCGCGGAGCGCTGGCTGCTGTTGCCGCTGTTCCGGCAGTTCGACCGCGTACAGGAGTACGTTTTTCTGCTGGCGGTGGCCTGGTGCCTGGGCATTGCGCAATTCGCGTACTGGTTGGGGCTGTCTTATGAAATCGGCGCCTTCGTGGCCGGCATCACGGTCGCCACCAGCCCCATTGCGCTGTTCATCGCCGAAAGCCTGAAGCCGTTGCGGGACTTTTTCCTGGTGATGTTTTTTTTCGCCCTGGGGGCGAGCCTGAACCTGGAAATAGCGGCGGCGGTGGCGCTGCCTGCCCTCTGCCTGGCCGCGGTCATGCTGCTGCTGAAGCCGGCCGTCTACCGTCTCGTGCTGGGCCGCGTGGCCGAAACACCGAAACTGGCCTGGGAAACCGGCTGGCGGTTGGGGCAGATGAGTGAGTTTTCACTGCTGATCACATTTTTGGCGATGCAGATGCTGGATGTAGGTCAACCGGTGGTGTTCATGATCCAGTTGGCGACGCTGATCACTTTCGTCGGTTCATCAACAATCGTGGTGCTGAAATTCCCCACGCCGGTCGCGACGTCGGCCCGGCTTCGCAGGGATTGAACCGCTCTTTCAGGCGGCTGTGGGCTGCTTGTGGTCTGCCCGGGTGTTGAAATCGCGCATCGCTTTTTTCAGATAATTGCGCATTTCTTTTTCCGCATCCGAAGTCAATCGCGAACGGTTCAGCTTCAGCATTTCGTGCCAGAATTCGATCTCTGCCTGGAGCAAGTACCTGCGGGATGATTCCATACCGTTACCTGTTTTCCGGTCCCCGGTTTAACGGGGGATATGTGAATCGTCCCTGATTTGTTTTTAACGGCCCTTCCATGGCCGCGCTCACGGGTCGCTTTAATTTAGTTGCTTGTAATATAAATGAAAGAAAATGTCAATTGGATCACCGCGCTGCGGTCCCGATGTCCGGCCGGGAGGCCGATTTCATCAGCAATTCGAGCTTGCCGTCAGCGAGCAGCACTCCGCGCTCGAAATGGAAGCCGCCGAACAAATCCTGCATCTCCCCCTGCGAGTGCGGATGCTGAGTCATCGCGGCAAAACGGCGCTCCCGGAGGCTCAGCGTATCGGAGCGGACGATCCCGTAATGGCGATTTTCCAGGCGTATCGCCATATGATGCACCCCGAAACCGTGTGCCCGCGTCCCGGCATGCAGCCAGGGCCGCAGCGCCGCATCGAATGCCCGCAGGGCCGCATCGTCCAGATAACACAGGAAATCCCAGAAAAAACACAGGTCCAGGCGGGTGCCCGCGGGAAAACTCAGGCAGTCTTCGAAAGCGTTCCGCAGTTCGGCTTCGGACCAGGACTGCTGCTCCTCGCGCACGAAGCGCTCACCGAACAGATCGCTGAAATGCAGCCTGCATTTGGCGTCGGCAAAAAAATCGACGGTTTCGGGCAGGGCCGGGCCGATGTTCAGCACATTCAGGCGCTGCCCGACGTCGAGCCATTGAAACAGGGACGGCAACAGTTTGCTGTGCTGATGCCCCAGCACAAACCCCGGCCTCCTGGGAACCGGCTCCTCCCGTATGTGCTTGGCAACGGAGCTCATGACGCTCCTTCACGGCCGGGGGTCGGCACCGGGGTCCGGCGACGACACGGGTAAGCCCCGGCGATCCGACTCAACCGCTCTTCAGGCTCAGGCCGGGATCCTTCCGTTCACGGTCAGCACCCTTGGAATGACCTTCGTCCTTGCCGCCGGAGGATGGCGTCACAGCCGCCGGCTTCGACGCAGCGGCCGGCTCCGCAGGGTTCATCTCTATGCTGCCGCGGAACAGGGCGCCGTCTTCGAGCTGGACTCGCGGGGCCACGACGTTGCCCTGCACCCGGCCGCTCGCCGCGATGACCACTTTTTCGCTGCCGCTGAGGTCGCCGTTCACCTCGCCGGCCACCTTGATGTTGCGCGCCTCGATGTTGGCGTTGACGGTGCCGGATTCACCGATTTCCACGTCCTGCGAACTCTGGATGACGTGGCCATCGAGTTTGCCTTCGACACGCAGATTGGTGTTGGCGCGGACGTCGCCTGAAATTTCGACTCCCTGGCCGATCATCGCGGCCTTGTGGCCGGCTGCGGCCGGCGGAGCGGCAGGTTGGGAGGCTTGCGGCGCAACAGCGTTTTCCTGCACGCGCTCGGGAGTTTGCTTGGTGCTCTTGTGTTTATCGAACATGGCCATGGTCGTATGCTTCATCAGACGGGGCCTGACATCGTATCAACTAGTGTACCCCGCCGCTATTGCTGTGACATGTTACAGCAATAGCGGCGGGGTACACTATCCCGCCCGCCTGCAATCGAAGCGTGAATGTCAAGCTCGTCTGCCCCGGCCGCCGGAGCTGTCCCCGCCCGAGCGCTCGATCTGCTGCCCGAAATCCGCCAGCGCGGCGTCGAAGTGCTCGAAGCTGTGGCTGCCGCCTTCGAACGCCAAAAAACGTGCGATCGGCCGATGCCGTTCGGCGCTGGCTTGCCAGTCGATGACTTCGTCTGCGCGATCGACATAGACATAAAAAGGCAGGGCGGCGTCGTAATCCACCCGCGACTCCAGCGCCTGCAGCCGCGCGGTCTGCGCGGGTGTCCACTCGTATGCCTCGCAGGTAACCTGGTTGACCTGCGGGCCGAGCAGCATATGGCCATGCGCGTGCAGATCGAAGGCCGGGTTCCAGCCAATCGCACGCACGTCCCTGCCAGGCCGGGCTGCGGCCAGTAGCAGTTGCATGATGCGCGCCAGCCAGCCACCCAGCGAGGAGCCGCAGAAGACCACCTGCTCCCCGGCCTGCAGCGCATCGTCGAGAATCCGCTCCACATGCTCATCGATCGCCCGGTAATTCACCGACACCGGCCGGAAACGGAAACCGTTGTGCCGCGCGTAATTGGCTGCGGCGACGACTTTCGGGCTGCCGGAATAGTCCTCCGGGATCGCGGCATTGAAGCCGTTGAAGTAGTAAAACGAGTTCAAGGTGCTTCGCTCGCGAGCTCAGCCGGACGCCGCCAGCGCCTGGTCGAGATCCGCGATGATGTCGTCGATGTCCTCGATGCCGACACACAGGCGAATCATGTCCGGGGTCACGCCGGCGGACTCCAGTTCCGCTGCCGACAGTTGTCGGTGCGTGGTGGATGCCGGATGAGCTGCCAGCGACTTGACGTCACCGATATTGACCAGGCGCAGGAACAGCTGCAGCGCGTCGTAGAACTTCACGCCGGCATCGAAACCGCCCGCGATGCCGAAGGTCAGCAGCGCCGAGGGGCGCCCGCCGGCATATTTTTGCGCCAATGAATGGTAGGGCGAGTCGGGCAGCCCCGCGTAATTCACCCAGGACACGCGCTCATGATCCTGCAGGTATCCGGCCACGGCCATGGCGTTGTCGCAGTGCCGCTCCATCCGCAGCGGCAAAGTTTCCATGCCCTGCAGGATCAAAAAAGCGTTCATCGGGCTCAGTGTCGAGCCGGTGTTGCGCAAGGCCACGGTGCGCACGCGGCCAATGTAGGCGGCCGCACCCAGCGCCTCGGTATAGACCACACCGTGGTACGACGCCTCCGGTTCGTTCAGCATGTGAAACTTTTTGGGGTAATCCGTCCAGGGAAATTCGCCACCGTCGACAATCATACCGCCCAGCGAATTGCCGTGCCCGCCCATGTACTTGGTCAGCGATTCGACCACGACATCGGCGCCCCATTCGATCGGTTTGATCAGCGCGGGCGTGGCCACGGTGTTGTCGACGATCAGCGGTACACCATGGGCATGGGCCATGTCGGCCAGCGCCTCCAGATCCACGATGTTACCGGCCGGGTTGCCGATCGACTCGCAAAAGACCGCCGTCGTTTTGCCGTCGATCCGCCTTGCCATCGCATCGACGCTGTCGTCCGTCGCAAAGCGCACGTCGATGCCCTGCCGGGGCAGCATGTGCCTGAACAACGTATAGGTTCCGCCGTAAAGTTGGGGCACGGTAACGACGTTGTTGCCCTGCTCGGCGATGTTCAAGATCGAGTAGTTGACCGCCGCGCTGCCTGCGCTCAGGCCCAGCCCGGCAATGCCACCTTCGAGTTCGGCACAGCGCTGCTCGAGTACGGCGGTAGTCGGGTTCATGATGCGCGTGTAGATGTTGCCTTCGACCTCCAGGTTGAACAGGTCCGCGCCGTGCTGGGCGTTGTCGAATTCGTAGGCGACGGTCTGGTAGATCGGCACCGATACGGACTTGGTAACGGGGTCGGACTTGAAACCTGCGTGAATGGCGAGGGTCTGGTCTTTCATTGGGATTTCCTTGTTCGCGGCGGTGGCGCTCAGCGCCCCCCGCTGTTGAAGGCCAGTGGATCGTCGGGATCGACGCCCGACATGAACTGCTGCCTGCGGTCCAGGTTGGTCAACTGGTAAACCAGCCCCAACCAGTTGTTTACAATCGCCTTGGCGGTGTCGCCCCAGGTGTTATCGAGTTCCGGCCCGGCCTCGGTCTCCAGCGTGCCCGGCAGCGGTCGGCCGGCGCGGTGCGCCTGCAGCGCTTCCTCGACGAAACGCCGCGCCGCTCCGGCGGCCGGCACGGAGAAATAGTTCGCGGGGAATGGCGGCGGCTCAGCAAGCTCCCCGCTCACGAACCGCAACACCTCGCGTTTGTACTCTTTCAACAGGCTGTTGTAGTCGTACTCCGGATGGCCCTGGAAGTAAACGACGCGGAAGCGGTCCGGGCTGACTGCCATGTGCACGCCACCTTCCTTGCTCTCGGCCAGCACGGTCAGACCGGCCTGCTCCAGCTGGGCCCGGGAAATGTCGTTGTAACGCGAATGCGGCGCATCAAAGCGTGTGTTGATCTCGCGCAACAGGGGGTGGCGCGGCTCGCAGATGCGGTGGCTGTAAACGCCCCAGCGCTTTTCCGGCAGCGGCTGGCGCTCGATGCCGTGGAAGTGCTTGAGCAAGGCATGGGTCGCCAGGCAGGAACACAGCATGGA
Organism: Lysobacterales bacterium; assembly: GCA_032250585.1. Classification (GTDB taxonomy): domain Bacteria; phylum Pseudomonadota; class Gammaproteobacteria; order Xanthomonadales; family SZUA-36; genus JAVVFH01. The sequence goes on along the minus strand of JAVVFH010000200.1, from coordinate 674 downwards.
GGCGACGTTGTGCTGCGCCCACTCGACCACCTCGACCAGCGGATTCCAGAACGCCTCCTGGTCCAGCCTGGGGTTCGCGACGTTCGCGCCGGTGATGATCAGCGCATCCAGCCCCTGCTCGCGCAGGTCTTCGAAACGGCTGTAATAGCGCTCGATGTAGTCCAGGGTCTGTGCGCTGCGCTGCAGCCCCGGCAGCGAGAACGGGTAGACGAAAAACTGCGCGATGGGATTGCAGCCGCCGACCAGCCGGATGAACTGTCGCTCGGTCGCCTCCAGCGCGGCGTCAGGCATCATGTTCAGAAAGCCGATGTGCAGTTCGCGGATGTCCTGGTGCACAGCGCGGTCCAGCGACAGCACTTCGTGACCGTGCTCGCGCAGGCGGGCAAACGTGGGCAGCTTGGAGTGTTCGACCAGTGGCATCGGGGAAAGTGTAAAGTCTGCGCTGTTGGCCCGTTAAGCCACCCGCGGGACCCTTACCGGCGGGCCCTCATGAACGGGCCACGGACCGGCCCATGGAACCGAGATCCTCGAAAGCTTCCTGCAACCGGTCGACGATGCCCTGCTCACCAGGCCGCAGGTATTTGCGCGGGTCGTAGAACTTCTTGTAGGGCCAGCCGTCGTCGCTGTTGGACAGCTGCACGATGACATCGGACTGGGCCCTGGCCGCACCGGTG
>JAVVFH010000001.1:30638-51344 GCA_032250585.1 Lysobacterales bacterium | reverse complement strand
GCTGAGGACACGTACTTCGGAGATGACAGGATCGCACTGTTCCATGACGAGTTCCGGGACGACGATTGGTGGAACGCTTCGCTGATGGTCGAGGGCGACCTGGGTTTCGCCACCCTGGTCTCCAGCACGACCTTCCTCGACCGCGAGATCACCTACGAATGGGAGAACATGGTCTACGAGCAGTGGAAGGACAGCTACTGGGGCACCTACTATCCGCTGTACAATTCGGCCTACACCTACGGCTGGGTATTCAACGACCAGACCCAGGACCGCTTCTCGCAGGAAATCCGCCTGACCTCGCAGAGCGACAGCCGCTTCCAGTGGATGATCGGCGGCTTCTACGAAAAAATTGACGATCAGTGGTACTTCGGCGCGAAGAATCCGGACCTGACGCTGGCCGACCAGCCCGGCGAAATCATGTACTACGCCAACTACTGGGCCTACTACTACAACTACTACGGCTACGACGTTCAGTACCCGCTGCCGCAGTCCGACATCGGCTACTCGGACTCGCTGGACCGCACCTTCGAGCAGCTGGCGTTTTTCGGTGAAATTTCCTACGATTTGACGGAAGCCTGGTCGGTCACGGCCGGCGCGCGCTGGTTCGAGTTTACCGAGGAAATGCAGCAGACCTACAACTTCCCGGCCGGCCTGCCGGTATGGGGCTCCTTCGACACCGGCGGCACCGTCTTCTCAGACAGCTCGACCGATGACTGGGCCTTCAAGCTGTCCACGCAGTACGACATCACCGACGACGTCATGGTCTACGCGCTATTCAGCCAGGGTTTCCGCCCCGGCGGCCAGAACAGCTTCCGGGCAGTGAACACGGGACTGATCCCGGCGTCCTACGGACCCGATTTCATGGACAATTACGAACTCGGGACCAAGACACTGTTGTTCGACGGCAGCCTGAAGCTCAACGTCACGCTGTTCCACATGGAATGGAACGACCGGCAGTTCGCCCAGGTCGGCAGTGGTGATCTGCCCTGGTGGCTGCGCGGCACCGTCAATGCCGGCCAGACGACAACCGACGGCGTGGAGGTATCCTTCCTGTGGCAGGTAACCGAAAATCTGCAGTTCGAAGGCAACCTCACCTATCTCGACGCGCAGGCTGATTCAACCTTCGAGTTTCTTAACGGTGACGTACTGCAGCCGGGTGACCCGCTGCCGAACGCGCCCGACTGGGGCTGGTGGGTGGCCGCCGATTACACGTTCCCGTGGCAGCCCTTCGACGGGCAGCTGTGGGGGCGCGTCGACTACGCCTACGGCGACGAGTGGTGGGACAGCACCAACGGAGCCATCGAGCGCGATCCGAACGACCTGATTCCCGACTGGAGCAACGTCAACCTGCAGCTGGGCCTGTCCCTGCCCAACCAGTGGACCATCACGGCCTTCGTCAACAACCTGACCGACGAGGAGCGGGTGACGACGCGGCTGTACGGCACCGAGTCCGATTTGTTCGGCGTGCCGTATTACAAGAACTGGGAATACCAGGTGCGGCCACGGCACTACGGTCTCTCCGTCCGTAAAGCCTTCCGGTAATCGCAAAGCTGGTCGCCACATCGGTCGTACGCGGCAGCCGCCAGGGCGACAGCCACGGCGGCGTCTATGTCGTCGACCTGGAAAACCAGTCTGTGCGCCAAGCGCTGGACTGGAACACGATGGACATCGACTGGCAGGGCCGCGGCGCGGACCGCGGGCTGCGCGGCATCGCCATCCACGGGGAAACGGTCTTCATCGCCGCCAGCGACGAGCTGTTCGCCTACAGCCCCGATTTCCAACTGATCGGCTCCTGGCGCAATCCTTACCTGAGGCACTGCCACGAGATCGCGGTATGGGAAGGCAATGTCTTCCTGACGTCCACCGGCTACGACAGCATTCTCGCCTTCGACATCGAGAAGCGGCAATTTCACTGGGCTTTGCACGTGGACATGGAGCAGTTCCGCTTCAAGGGCGTGATCTACGATCCGAACGGCGACGGCGGCCCGCTGATGCTGAACAAGCTGCACCTGAACAACGTCGTGCCCAGGCAGGGTGGCCTGTACATTTCGGGCACAAAAACGGGCGGCATGCTGCATTTCAACGGCCAGCACGTGCGCATGGCCGTGACGCTGCCGGCCGGTTCGCACAACGCCCAACCGTTTCGTGACGGCGTTCTGTTCAACGACACCCGTGCGGACAGCGTCTGCTACATCGGGCGGGGCGAAGGCAGCGAGGACCGGTCGATCGCCGTGCCCCGATACGATCCCGGCCAGCTGACCCACACCGACCTGGACGACAGCCGCATCGCACGGCAGGGATTCGCGCGGGGTTTGTGCGTCCTGTCTCCACGCGTGGTGGCGGGCGGCTCTTCGCCTTCGACGATCACGCTTTACGACTTCAAGGAGCGCCGCCAGCTGATGTCGGTGCGCATGACCACCGACATCCGCAATGCCGTGCACGGCCTGGAAAAATGGCCGTTCGACTGAATGGTCCCGGCCGCCCGCAGCTGCGCTTCCTTCAGCCCAACCCGGCGTCTCTGACGACCGGGGGCAGGGCATCGAGGATGTCAGCCAACTCGTCCTTCCACAGATCCAGATGCGGCTCGTAATGCCTCCACTTGCCCAGCGACGAGGTGTAGATGGGTTGGCGAACCTGTTCAGAGGAAGCGGTTTTGACGGCGCGCCGGGTCTCCCACGGGCGCAGACAGGCTTCCTCGAACTCTAACCCGCAGTGATCCAGTATCCGCCGCACCTGTCCCTCGAGGTCCAGTACGGTGTCTTCGTAGTGCACGTCGAGCACCTTGCCGGGCAGCACTTCTCGCCAGTGCGCCATGGTGGCGTGGTACTGCCTGTAGTAGTCAGCCAGGTCCATCATGTCGTAGGTGAAATTCTGGCCCTTGCCGAAGAGCTGCTTGTAGTTGCCCAGCAGGGTGTCCAGCGGATGGCGCAGGGTGTTGATCACCGTCGCGTTGGGCAGGATCAGGTGCAGGAAGCCGACCAGGGGAAAGTTGTTCGGCAGCTTGTCGGTGAAGCGCGGCTTGTCGGTTTCACGGTAGGGACGGGTCTTCTTCAGGTAACGCAGCCCCAGCGATCGCCAATCGCGCCCGCGCAGCGCGGTGAGCACCTTCGGAAAGCGCATGTCGTCCGGCCGGTAGCGGCCCAGCATGTTGGTCAGGTTACCGAGTTCCGGAAGCTCGGCGGTGCCTTCGACCTGGCTGTGGCTGGCCAGGATCTGCTCGACCAGGGTGGAACCGGAGCGCGGTAGCCCCACGATCAGGATGGGATCGGGGGCATCGTGCCCGGCGCCCTCGTTCGCGGCGAGGAATTCGGTGCTGAAGAGCTCACGGATTTCCTGTTGCCGGCTGTCGAACACATTGGGATCGTAGTAGACCTGCTCACGCTGCCGCCGATTGCCGCTGTCGTAATAGTGCCAGGCCTTTTCGTAATCGCCGCGATCCTCGAAGGCCTTGCCCAGCGCGAAGCGGATGTGAATTTCCGCCGAAACGCTGAGCTCGCTTCCCTCGAGCTGCGCCAGCATGGCCTCGATCTCGCAGTCCTCGAACCGGAATACCTTCAGGTTGGCCATGCTCCAGTAGGCCTCGCCGAACTGCGGCCGCAGGCGAACCGCCTCGCGATAGGCGTCCAGCGCGGCGTTCTGTTTGCCCAGCGTCTTCAGCACGTGGCCGTAGCCGTGGTGCACGTTGACGATCTTCGGGTCCAGCTTCAGGGCCTTCACGTAAGCCCTGGCGGCCTTTTCCGGTTGCCCGGCCGGTCCATAGGCGCTGGCCAGCAGCCCCCAGGCGGCGGCGTGCCCCGGCTCCAGGCGGGTCGCCGTGCGATAAGCTTCGATCGCCTGCTCCCGCTTGCCCTCCTCCAGCAGCAGGGAGCCCAGGCTCAGCCACGCCGATACGTAGTCGGGCGCGACGCTGGTGGCGCGCCGCAACAATGCTTCGGCATCGTCAATCTTCCGTTCCTGCTTACAGTAGGTATTGGCCAGGAACACCATCGCGTCGACATTGTCCGGGTTCTTTCGCAGCACGCCCTGCAGGGTTTCCACTGCCTCGTCCAGGCGCCCGGCCTTGAGGTGATCAGCGCCGAGCGCCACTACTCTCTTTTCCGGGTCGCGCTCGAAATACTCCTCGAACGCCTTGTCGGCCTCCTGTCCGCGTCCAACGGCGGCCAGCGCCCGGCCCAGCTTTTTGTGCGCCAGAGGCAGGGTGGGTTCGAGTTCGATGGCTTGTTCGAGGCAGGGTATGGATTCTTCGAGCCGGCCCTGCAGGCCCAGCACGCTGCCGAGGTCCTCGTGAAGCTGCGGGTGATTGGGGCGGAGTTCCAGGGCAAAGCGGATTTGCTCCTCGGCTTCCTGCAGCCGGTTCTGCTTCATCAGGGCGTGCCCGAGCAATCGCAGGTGTTCCGCACAACCGGGGTGCAGGTCCAGGTAATCCCTGCAGATTTCCTCCGCGCGCAGGGGGCGACCCGCCTTAATCGCGGTCACCGCCGCTTGCAGGCTCTGCGCACGTTCCTCGTCGCGGTGCAATTTGCCGATGGGGGTCTTAATTGCCATAATCCCGTTTACCTCAGGCCCAATGATATGGCTCAAGCTGCATTTGCTCAAACCATTCGCGATGCTGCTGGCTGCCGTACCGGCCAAGCCCGACTGGTGTCTAGAGCCTGACCCGCAGGGCCAGGGAACCGAATTCGACCCCCCCGTCCTGCTCCTTGAACTCCCCGCTGCGGAACGTATGGACGTAGCTGAACTCGAGTGATTTCCAACGCATGCCGAAGCCGAGGTAGACCTCTGCGACCCAGGGCTCGCGCGTAATGCCAGTGTCGAAATTCTTGAACAATGGCCCGTCGAGGGTGGCGTCGTGCAACACACCGGCTGCGTTGACACCCGCGAGTCCGTATATCGACCAGTCCGAATCGGTTCCGTGTCCGGATTCGAAAAACCGGTGGGAATACGCGGTCGCGCTGATGCGGGGATCGGAAAAATCGGCGGGCAGGTGGAATCCCAGCCTGACGAATCCGCCGACGCGAGCCACCGTGCGGAATGTGCCCAGGCGCGTGCCCCACTCGGCGAAACCGTCCATGCTGAAGCTTCGTTCGGGCCGCTCCAGGAACCGCAGGCGACGTTTCTGCACAAAAGACAGGTCGAGGGTGAACTCGTTGGGCACCTGGTCTTGCCAGCCGTGGAAGCGCTGGATGTCGCGAATGTCATGGATGAAGTCCTGGGCTTCCTGCGCGAATGAACGCGGACCCACGGTGCCGAAGATCAGCTCGGCCGAGTTGAGAACCCGCTCGTTCTTGGCATGCAGCGAAAAGCCGACACCCAGCCAGCCGGCGTAACGACGTTCTCCCGGCGGCTGAACGGGTGATTCAAAATCGATCGGCGTGAACATGAATTGGGTGATCGACAGCCCGTAATTCACCACCACGTTGCCCTGCTTGAGGTCTCCGCGCTCGAAGCCCGAAAGCCGCCTGATCGCGCTGCTGGCCTCGTCCGCGCCGGAGAGCTTCTCCAGCACCTGTCGCGCGGGGAGGTATCCGAATGCCGGGCGGTTCGCCGAGATCCAGGACAGGCGCACTCCGTTGGTGTAGTTTTGGTCTTCGCCAGAGAACAGGTCGTTGTCCAGGTAGAAGGTCAGGTATTCCCCCGATTCGCTCCCGGAGCGCTCGACAGGCCCACTGTCAGCTGCTTCCTGCCCCCATAGGGCCTGACTGCCGGCGATAAACCAGGCCAGCGCGAGCAAAATGATCATGCGCGGATGCATCGAAACTCTCTCAAGTTATTCACGGCGAGCGGCTTTCATTCATGTGGTCGCTTCGATTCCCCGACTTCATTTGGCGGATTGACTGCATGATTGATCCGGAACGCCGAAAACCATACCCGGAAACTCTACCGTACCACTCCACCTGCCGCCGAGTCTGTTTCGGACGTCGATCGCAGCGCCGTGTCCACCACCGCTTCGACAACGCGGATGAGCGGGGCGGCACGCTCGGGATCGAAGACGGGATTATTTTCGTCCATATACGCCGACTGGGTGATTTCAAGCTGGATGGCGTCGATCCCGGCCAGTGTTATCTTATGTCAGAAGTGCCGGGGGCGATGATGAAACACCGATGAATCACCTGTTGGGAAGCTCCATCACCTATCGAAATGAACGAGCGAAACTGGAACGTTTGTGCCGATATATCACCAGCCCGGCTGTATCCACAAAACGCCTCACCAAAGCTTTCTGGACGGGAACCAGTTATAACCAACCCTGCCATATCAAAATGAGGAGAACCCCATGAAATACCGGCACAGCGTATTGCTGGCCTGCGCACTGTTATTCGCGACGAGCGCCCATGCCGATCAGTTCACCATCGCGGCGGCCTCCGATCTGCGCTTCGCGCTGGACGACATCATCGAGGTCTATCGCAAGGATCATCCCGAACACGAGTTCGAGGTGATCTATGGTTCGTCGGGTAAGATGACAACGCAGATCATGAACGGCGCCCCCTACGACATCTTCTTCTCTGCGGACATCTCCTTCCCGGAAAAACTGAAGTCTGAAGGGTTCACGGCCACCGACCCGGCCGTTTACGCCATCGGCCGAATCGTCATTTGGAGCAACACGCTGGACGCGTCAACGCTCACGCTCCAAGATCTGCCCGCCGATCCGCGCATCAGGCGCATCGCCATCGCCCAGCCCGCACATGCCCCTTATGGTATGCGCGCACAGGAAGCCATGCAGGCGACGGGTGTATGGGAGATGGTTCAACCGAAACTGGTGTTTGGTGAGAACATTGCCCATACCGCGCAGATGGTTGAATCCGGTGCAGCCGACGTGGGTATCATTGCGTTGTCGCTGGCGAAGTTTCCGGCGATGGAAAAGCATCCCCACCACCTGATCGACGCCAAGCTCCACAATCCGCTGACACAGGGTTATATCGTGACTAAACGCGGCGGCGAGAAGGCACCGGTGATGAACTTCGCCCGTTACATGAAAACCGATGCGGCGCACGAGATCATGGAGCAATACGGGTTTGTCATGCCGAAATAGTGGCAAGGGAGTCGCTAATGTCCCCCTCAACCTGCAAGCGAGGGGACGGTTTTGATCTGCTTAAAGAATGAGAAAACCCATGCTCGAACTTAGCCCCGCGGACTGGCAAGCGATTGATGTCACCTTACGGCTCTGCCTGTACACCACCTTGATCCTGCTTGTCATCGCCACACCGATTGCCTGGTGGCTGTCGAACGGTCGATCGGCGGCGCGGGTCGCCGTGCAGGCGATTGTCGCGCTGCCGCTGGTACTGCCACCAACGGTGCTCGGCTTTTACATGCTGATTGTGCTCGGGCCGCGCGGCGTGGTCGGTGGCTCGCTCGAATCCCTGGGGCTACACCATCTGGCGTTCTCCTTCGAGGGTATTCTGATCGCCTCGGTACTCTATTCGATGCCGTTTGCGGTCCAGCCATTGACGGAAGCTTTTGGCAATCTCGGGCGGCGGCCTGCCGAGGTCGCGAGCAGTCTCGGTGCCGGCCTGATCGACCGATTCGTCACCGTCATCCTGCCGCTGACCAAGGGTGGTTTTGTCGTTGCCGCCACCCTCACTTTTGCACACACGCTGGGCGAGTTCGGCGTCATTCTCATGCTCGGTGGCAGCATTCCCGGTGAGACCAAGGTGCTGTCGGTGCTGATTTACGATTATGCGGAGGCCATGAACTACGAGGCTGCACACCGGCTGTCACTGATGCTGCTGGTGTTCGCGTTCTTCATCCTGTTTGTGGTCTATAGCCTGACGCGCCGCATTGAGGTGGCCAAGGTATGACGCTCGCTATCAAGGCCTCACTGCAACGGGGCGACTTCACGCTTAAGATTGACATCGACCTGCCGCTCGGGGGAGTAACCATGCTGTTCGGGCGTTCCGGCTGTGGCAAGACGACCCTGCTGCGTATTACGGCCGGACTCGAAAAGGTGCGCGACGCCGAGGTCCGCTTCGGCGATCAGATCTGGCAAAAAGGTCGATGCTTCGTGCCGTTGCACAGACGGCGGATCGGGCTGGTTTTCCAGGAACAAAGCCTGCTGCCGCACCTCTCGGCACGCGGCAATCTGCTCTATGGGTACCAACGCACGCCAGAATCGCTGCGCCGGCTGCACCTTGACGAAGTCACCGACATGCTCGGCATTGGCAACTTGCTCAGCCGGCCCATCGACCAGCTCTCGGGAGGCGAACGCCAGCGTGTTTCGATTGGGCGCGCGTTACTGACCAGCCCACAACTGCTGCTGCTTGATGAGCCGCTATCGGCCCTCGACACCCAAAGCAAACGCGAGATCATGCCCTTCCTGTCACGGCTGGCCAAAGCGTCGGGCATCCCGGTCGTGGTAGTCACGCATGCACCGGATGAAGTGGAACGATTGGCTGATCGCGTCGTCTTCATGCGCGATGGCCGCATCACCGCCGTCGAACCGCTGCGCGAGGCGCTTGCCCGCCCGGATTCTCCGCTCTTCGCCGACGAAGGTGCCGTCTGCGTGCTTGAAGGCAGCGTGCTACCCGTGCGGGACGACGGGCTTGCGCGCTTTGGCAACGAACGCATCCAGTTCCTGATTCAGTCCGATCGCGCCCTGCGAGGTACGCCGACGCGGTTGCGTATCCATGCCAACGACGTCGCCATCGCCCGCCATCCGGTCGAGGCGATCAGCGTGATGAATCAACTGCCGGTCACCATCGAACGCATCGACACCTTCCGGCCGGGCCGGGTATTGGTGACCGGAAAACTCCTGGACGGACAGATGCTGACGGCTGAAATTACCGAACACTCCCGCCGCAAACTGCGGCTCGATATAGGACAGCCTGTGCATGCACTGATCAAGTCGGTGGCGTTGCTGGACTAAAGGGTAATAACAATGCATCGACGCCGTCTCTACGGCTTGGCCAGCGGCACCGACATCGGTGCTCTGGGCGGTTTGATTGGCTTCGGCGGCGCCGAATTTCGCCTGTCCCTGCTCAAGGGCGCCTTCAATCCTGGCACCCTGGAGGCCATCGTCTTCAACAAGGCGATGAGCCTGATCGCCTGGTCATGACCCTGCTTATTGGTCTGGCGATCATGATGCTCGGCTGCTCGGCAACCGCTCCTGCGTTGCTCTACCTCCTGCATCCCTGCAGTCGAATGCTGGCAACGATCCTGACGTCAGCGCCACACTGGTCGCAAGTTGTAATGTCGATGTTGAAAACACGCTTCAATCGCTTTGCCCAGGTTATTGCCAGGGACGGCATGTATGCCGGTTTTGCAGGAGCGAAAAACCGGTCAGTGCAGCCCGTTTTCCGGCAGCGGTTTGGTCAGCCTCATCAATTGGGTGAACTCATCCCTGGTGGGTGCCTTGACCGGGCAAAAGCGTAGGCGGCCTGGCGTTCGGATAGAGCGTGATGATATCAGGACAACGACTGAAGCGCCGTGTCCACCACTGCTTCGAGAACGCGGATGAGCGGGGCGGCACGCTCGGGATCGAAGACAGGATTGGTTTCGTCCATATACGCCGACTGGGCGATTTCAAGCTGGATGGCGTCGATCCCGGCCCCGGGCTCGCCATACTGGCGGGTGATGTAACCGCCCTTGAAGCGGCCGTTCAGCACCGTGTTGAACTGATTGAACGCGCGCGCCCGGTCCACGATTGCCGTGGTCAGCGCGGCGGCGCACGAAGGGCCGCCGCCGGTGCCGAAATTGAGATCGGGCAGGATGCCGTCGAACAGGCGGGGGACGCGGCTGCGAATCGAATGGGCATCCCACAGCAGGACCCGGCCGTGGAGTGCGCGGAGTCTGCCCAGCTCCCGGCGCAAGCCGTCATGATAGGGCTGCCAGTAGCGCTGGCGCCGGGCGTCGATTTCCTCCGCATCCGGTGCCGCTCCGGGCCGGTAGACGGGACGTCCGTCGAAAAGGGTGGTGGGGCAAAGCTCCGTCTCCGCACGCCCGGGATAGAGACGCGCCCCGTCCGGCGCGCGGTTCATGTCGATCACATAGCGGGACACATGGGCGCGGATGATTCCCACGTCCCGTTGCCGGGCAAACGCGTAAAGGCGGTCGACGAACCAGTCCGTGTCCGGCAGCGCAACGGCGTCCCGGGTCATTGTTTCGGCGATCGCCCCGGGAAGGTCGGTGCCCGCGTGGGGCACGCTGATCAGCATGGGTGCCTCACGCGGTTCCAGGCTGTAGTGGTTAGTCATGCCGTGCCCCCCGACGGCAGGATATCGGCGACCAGGGGCCAAAAGGCGTCGGACCGGGCCAGTTCCGAAGCCGCCTCGATGTCGCGCGCCATGTAGCGATCCGAATCGTAGTGGGACACCTCGGCGCGAATTTGGTCGTGGACGGCCGCGAGCGCGGGAGACGTCTTGTGCGGGCTGTGAAAATCAATGCCCTGGGCGGCCGCCATCAGTTCGATGGCCACCACGTGGTTGGCATTGTCCAGCATTTCGCCGAGCCGGCGCGCGGCGAAGGTGGCCATGCTCACATGATCTTCCTGATTGGCGGAGGTGGGCAGGCTGTCGACGCTGGCGGGATGGGCCAGGCTCTTGTTCTCCGAAACCAGTGCCGCCGCCGTCACCTGGGCAATCATGAAGCCCGAGTTGAGGCCGTTGTTTTCCACCAGGAACGCCGGCAGACCGCTCATCTTGGGGTCAATCAGTGTGGCCAGCCGACGCTCCGACAGGGCGGCGATTTCGGCAATGGCCAGTGCCAGCGTATCGGCGGCAAAGGCAACCGGTTCGGCGTGAAAATTGCCGCCCGAAATCACGTCCCCAGTGTCGGCGAAGACCAGCGGATTGTCGGTGGCGGCGTTGGCTTCGATCAGCAGTGTGCGCGCCGCATTGTTCATCAGGTCGAGGCACGCCCCCATGACCTGCGGCTGGCATCTGAGCGAATACGGGTCCTGAACCCGGTCGCAATTGACGTGGGAGGCCATGATCTCGCTCTTGTCCAGAAGAGCCAGATACCTGGCGGCAACGCTGATCTGCCCGGGTTGACCGCGAGCTTCGTGAATGCGGGGGTCGAACGGCGCCTTGCTGCCTTTGATGGCGTCAATGGAAAGGGCGCCGGCAACGACCGCGGTTGCAAACAGGCGCTCGGCCCGGAACAGTGCGGCCAGCGCCAGGGCAGTGGATACCTGGGTGCCGTTGAGCAGGGCCAGCCCCTCCTTGGCGCCCAGCCGAAGGGGTTCGATACCGGCGCCGGCAAGGGCGGTCGCGGCCGGAATGGGGCTATCCTCGACAAGGATTTCGCCTTCTCCCAGAAGTGCCAGTGTCAGGTGCGCCAGCGGGGCGAGGTCGCCCGAAGCCCCCACCGAGCCCTTGGCCGGAATCACCGGAACAAGGCCGGCGTTATGAACGGCGAGCAGGGTCTCGATCACTTCGGGCCGGACGCCCGAGAAGCCGCGGACGAGACTGAGCACCTTGAGCGCGATCACGAGGCGGACCACATCGCCGGGTAACGGCGTGCCCACGCCGGCACTGTGGGACAGCACCAGGTTGCGCTGCAGTTCCTCGAGCCGGTCGGGCGGGATACGGGTTTGGGCCAGAAGCCCGAACCCGGTGTTGATGCCGTACACCACCCTGTTCTCGGCGGCAATGCGCGCAACCGTATCCCGGGACGCGGCAATACCGGCGGCCGCATCCGGCTCGAGCACCAGCCTGGCGGGCCGCTCGAAAATTTCGCGCAGAGTCGCAAGATCGGTCTGGCCGGGGCGCAGGAGCGTGACGTAGTCATTCATTGCAGGTTCCTTCACGTGTTCACAGATCGAGCATGGGCATGCGAAGCCGGTGTTCCCGGGCGCAGGCGATGGCATCCTCGTAACCGGCGTCGGAATGGCGGATCACGCCCAGGGCCGGATCGTTCCAGAGCACGCGTTCGATGCGCCGGGCGGCGTCCGCGGTGCCGTCGCACAGCATGACAAGGCCCGCATGCTGGGAAAAGCCCATGCCGACGCCGCCGCCGTGGTGAAAGGACACCCAGGTGGCCCCGCTGGCGGTGGAGACGAGCGCGTTCAGCAGCGGCCAATCGGAGACCGCATCGGATCCGTCCTTCATGCCCTCGGTCTCGCGGTTGGGGCTGGCCACGGAGCCCGAATCCAGATGATCGCGCCCGATCACCACCGGTGCCGACAGCTCGCCACTGGCCACCATGTCGTTGAACGCCAGGCCAAGGCGGTGGCGCTGGCCGAGTCCGACCCAGCAGATCCGCGCGGGCAGACCCTGGAACGATATCCGCGCCCGGGCCATGTCCAGCCAGTTGTGAAGATGCGGATCGTCGGGGATGAGCTCTTTGACCTTGGCATCGGTCCGGTAGATGTCTTCCGGATCGCCGCTCAGCGCGACCCAGCGGAACGGGCCGATGCCGCGACAGAACAGGGGGCGAATATAGGCGGGCACGAATCCCGGAAAGGCGAATGCCTCCTCGACTCCCTCTTCCAGGGCGACCTGACGGATGTTGTTGCCATAATCAAAGACCGGTATCCCCATGCGGTGATAATCGAGCATGGCGCGCACATGGACGGCCATGGACTTTTTGGCCTCCCGCGCCACGCCGCCCGGATCCGATGTCCGCCCCTGCTCCCATTGCTCCAGGGTCCAGCCCGCGGGCAGATAACCATTGACGGGGTCGTGCGCGGACGTCTGGTCGGTGACGGCATCCGGGCGGATATCACGTTGCACCATCTCGGGCAGGATCTCCGCCGCATTGCCCAGCAGGCCAACCGAGACCGGGCGGCCATCCGTGCGGGCCCGCTCGAGGATGGCGAGCGCCTCGTCCAGCGTATCGGCACGCCGGTCAAGATATCCCGTGCGCATCCGGAAATCGATGCGGCTCGGTTGACATTCGATGGCCAGCATCGACGCGCCCGCCATGGTGGCGGCCAGCGGCTGGGCACCGCCCATGCCACCAAGCCCGGCGGTGAGTATCCATTTGCCGCCGAGATCGCCGCCAAAATGCTGGCGCCCCATCTCGACAAAGGTCTCGTAGGTGCCCTGGACAATGCCCTGACTGCCGATATAGATCCACGACCCGGCGGTCATCTGACCGTACATCATCAGGCCCTTGGCATCGAGTTCGTCGAAATGCTCCCAGGTGGCCCAATGCGGCACCAGGTTGCTGTTGGCAATCAGCACCCGGGGCGCGTCCGCATGGGTCTTGAGCACGGCCACGGGCTTGCCCGACTGGACCAGCAGGGTCTCGTCCGCTTGCATGTCGATGAGGGTCTCGCAAATCCGGTCGAAACACGCCCAGTTGCGCGCCGCGCGGCCGATACCACCATAGACGACGAGATCACCGGGGCGCTCGGCCACGTCCGGATCAAGATTGTTCATCAGCATCCGCAAAGGCGCCTCGGTGGCCCAGGTTTTTGCTGTCAGGGTGTTCCCTCTCGGCGCGCGGATAACCCGTTCCTTGTGTAATTGTTTCATCGTAATATCCTATACATGCCTATACCGTTTAAGGCGGGTTCCTGTTTTCGTCCAGACCGTATCATTCTCGACGACTGTCCGGTTTCGTCAGGGTTTGAAGCGGCCGGAAAGCTCGAAACGTGTGCCCGGATGGTAAAGCCGGACGAAGGTAACGGGCCGATTTCCCGACCAGGTCAGCCGTTCCACCAGGAGGCAGGGCTCACTGTCATCCATTTGCAGATGCTCGCAGATTAACTTGCCGGGCATGCAGGCCCGCACGGTATGCTGCGCTTCCTGCAGGGGAACGGTCTTCAGCAGGTATTCGCCGGGGGTCATCGCCCGGAAGTCGGCGTCGCCGTATCGGGGGGCGCTTTCCCGATTGACGAAGCGTTCCTCGAACTGGATCGGCATGCCCTGCTCGCGGTGCACGACGAGGGTTCGAAATACCTTCGACGATGGGGACAGGCCGAGCTGACCGGCCACATCGTCCGGCGCGGTCGCCAGGCCGTTGGCAACGATCTCCGATGAATAATCATGGCCGCGCGCGCGCACCTCGTCAGCAATATTGCGCACTTCGAGAAGCGGGCTGCGTGCCTTGAAGTCGGCCACGAAGGTGCCCACGCCCGCCACCCGGACGAGGTAGCCTTCCTCGGTCAGTTCCTTGAGCGCACGATTGGCTGTCATGCGCGAGACGCCAAAGCTGCGCACCAGCTCGTTTTCCGAGGGCACGCGAGTGTTGACGCCCAGCTCACCGGTCATGATCCTGCCCAGGATATGCCGTTTGATCTTGGCGTAAAGCGGTCCCACCCGGGAAAAATCTTTATTGGTTTTCGGGGTCACGAGGCCAGCCTTGCTGCAAGATTTCGCTGCGTCTTACGGTAACGATCGCCGATCGGGGTTTCCTGAACATGGTGACCATCCGTGACCCGCCACTTTCCCCCGACCATGACATGGCGCACCGGATTGCCGTGTGCGGCAAAGATCGCCGTATCGAGGACCTGTTCGGCCCGGCGCCCCGCGAATTGCCCCGGCGCCGTATCGAGAACGACAAGATCGGCCCGGTTGCCGGCCGCCAACCGGCCGACCGGTCGCCCCGTCACCTGGGCGGCCGAGCGCGACAGATGCTGGACAAGTGCCGTGCCGGTGTGCGGATTGGCCGAGGTGGCCATGACATTCCGCTCCTGACGGTGGAGCCTTTGCACATACTCCATCCAGCGCAATTCCTCCCACGGGCTCACCGATACGTGACTGTCGGACCCGATGGCGATGGCCCCTCCTGCGTTGACAAAAGTGAGCAGTGGAAAAATGCCGTCCCCCAGGTTGCCTTCCGTGGTCGGGCACAACGCGACGGCAGCGCCGGTTCCCGCCAATTGCGCGCAAGCCCTGTCGGAGACATGCGTGCCGTGAACCAGTGTCCAGTTTCCGTCCACGGGCGCATTGTCCAGCAGCCAGTCCACGGGGGGTCGCCCGAGATGCGTCCGGCAATCTTCCACTTCCTGTTTCTGCTCCGCCACGTGGATGTGAAACGGCGCCACCCCGAGGGTGCGCCTGGCATCGAGCAGAGCGGTCATGGCCGCAGGCGGCACCGCGCGCAGGCTGTGGGCGGCGAGTCCCGTGGTCATGTCGGGCTCGTCCCGCACCGCGTCCCGAACGCGTTCGGTGATCCGGGCCAGGGTATCTACATCGAGGCCGAATCGGCGTTGGCGATCCGTCAGTGGCGTGCCGGACAAATCGGCTGTCATATAGAGGACTGGCAGATGGGTGAGGCCGATACCGGTCTCCGCAGCCGCCTCTACGGTCGCCTGTGACATGAGCGATGGATCGTCGTACGGTCTCCCGTCGGGCTGATTGTGGAGGTAATGGAACTCCACCAGCGACGTGTAGCCGTGCTTCAGGAGCTCCACATGAAGCCAGGCCGATATCGCGAACTGGTCTTCGGGCGTCAGGGCCAGGGCGAAGCGGTACATGGTCTCGCGCCAGGACCAGAAGGTGTCGCGTGCGGTCCCCCGAAATTCCGCCAGACCGGCCATGGCCCGCTGAAAGGCGTGACTGTGGGCATTGACAAGGCCCGGCAGGGCGACGGCGAAACGCCCGTCTATGGCGTTTTCGTCGTTTTTGCCCGCGTCGCTCATGGCAAATACCTCTTCGATCGCGCCGCCCGGCGCGACGGTAATGAGGACATTATCTGCCCAGCCGTCCGGCAGCAGAGCGTGATCGAAAAAATATCGGGCCATGAAGGTACGGGCGATCCTGTTCCGGGTTGTATATACAGGATATAATAGTAACATGAAGTCTTCTGTCAAAGACTTAATTTTGGACGATCATGAACAGAGAGTCCGGCGGCAGGAAAACCATGGCTCATGAACACGAGTTGGAACGCATGAATGCAGCAACCGAAACGCCGGTCATTTACCACGACGTGAACCTGATCACCCTGTCGGAGCCACGGGAGTGGGGCGCTATCCGGGATGGCGCACTGGTAGTCCGGCAGGGGCGGATCGAATGGCTGGGCCGACAGCGGGATCTGCCCGTGCGTTTTGAAGGTGAGCGCAAATCATGCCATGGGGCATGGATGACGCCGGGGTTGGTGGACTGCCATACGCACCTGGTCTATGGCGGGAACCGTATCGCTGAATTCGAACGCCGGCTTGGCGGTGAATCCTACACCGACATTTCTTCCAGTGGCGGCGGCATCCTGTCTACTGTCGAGGCGACACGCTCGGCCAGTGAGGACGTGCTTTACGATGCCGCCCGGAAGCGCCTCGAGTATCTCATCCGCGACGGCGTGACCACCATCGAGATCAAGTCGGGTTACGGGCTGGATCCCGAATCGGAGATGAAGATGCTGCGCGTTGCACGGCGGCTGGGCCGGACCCTGCCCGTAGAAGTGGCGACCACCTTCCTGGGTGCGCATACACTGCCGCCGGAATACGCAAATGATCGTGACGGCTATGTATCGCTTGTCTGTGAAGACATGATCCCTGCCGTGGCGCGGGAGGGGCTGGCCGACGCCGTGGACTGTTTCTGCGAGAAAATTGCCTTCAGTCTCGATGAGACCCGCCGCGTTCTCGAAGCCGCGCGGGCGAACAGACTCGCCTTGAAACTCCATGCCGAACAACTCTCGGACATGGGCGGCGCGGCGCTGGCGGCCCGCATGGGCGCGTTGTCGGCGGACCATGTGGAGCATGTCTCCGACGAAGCGGTCAAGGCCATGGGCCGGGCGGGCACGGTGGCGGTGCTTCTGCCGGGGGCTTTCTACACGCTCGGGGAAACGAAGAAGCCGCCGATTGACGCGTTTCGGGCCGCGGGCGTCCCCATGGCCGTCGCGTCCGACAGCAATCCGGGGTCTTCGCCGGTGCTTTCCCTGCGGCTGATGATGAACATGGCCTGCACGCTGTTTGCCCTGACTCCGCTGGAAGCGCTGGAGGGGGTGACCAAATACGCGGCCCGGGCGCTTGGGCTCGATGACCGGGGGATACTCGCCCCCGGAAGGCGGGCGGACCTGGCGCTCTGGGATATTACGGAGCCGGCGGAGCTTGCCTATGTAACGGGCGGCAGCCTGTGTCTCCGCCAGATATCCGCGACGGTACCTGCCGCCGCGTCGGCGAAATCGGACCCGTCCCGCGGCAGGTCACAATATCCCCATTAGCAGCACGAAGGTCAGTGCCACCGGGGCGATGAAACGCAGCACGACCCGCAGGGCCTTGAACAGGGGGCCGTCGGCAAGGCCGAATTCATCGAGCAGGGCTTGGCGTGTCATGATCCAGCCGGTCAGGACCGACATCAGAATGCCGCCCACCACCAGCAGAATGTTGGTTGCCACGAACTCCTGAATTTCGAACAGGGTCCGCCCGGCAAAGGCATCCATGAAACCGAGCGGATAAAATGCCTTCAGCACATTGAAGGACAATATGGTGCTAACGCCCAGGATCCAGACCACGATCCCGCTGGCGATGGCAGCCCGCACGCGGCTGATATTCCATTTTTCCCGGGCCCAGCAGAGCATGGGCTCGAAGCTGCCGATGCAGGAGGTCAGCGCGCCCACCATGAGGAGCAGAAAGAATACCGCGCCGATCAGCGTGCCGAACTGCATGTGACCGAAGGCGAGGGGCAGGGTCTCGAAGACCAGGCCGGGTCCGCTCGACGGTTCCAGGCCGTGGGCGAATACGATGGGAAACACCGCAAAGCCGGCCAGAACCGCCACCACCGTATCGCCGGTGACGAGGATGGCGGCCGACCTGGGAATGGACACGCTGGAATCAAGATAGGAGCCGAATGTCATCATCGCGGCAAAGGCGAGCCCGATGGAGAAGAAAGCCTGCCCCACGGCGGCGAGCACCACGCCCAGGGTCACCTTGCTGAAATCGGGTTTGATCATGAATTCATAAGTCGCGGCCATGTCCCCGGCAATGAGCGCATAGACAACGAGTACAACGAGACACAGAAACAACAGCGGCATGAGGACCATGGCGGCGCGTTCCACACCCTGGCGCAGGCCGCGGGCCACCACCAGAACCACGAGGGAGATGACCAGAAGCTGCCAAAATGCCAGCCGCAACGGGCTCGCCAGGAGGTCATCGAACATGGCGCCGGACTCGGCGGACGTTATGCCGGAGAACGCCCCCGTGCTCGCCAGGATGAAATAGTCGAAAGTCCAGCCGGTGACCACCGCATAGAATCCGAGGACCAGAAATACCGCCACGATTGCCATGCCGCCCACCGCGCTCCAGCGGGGCGAGTGGCCCGCTTCAACGGCCACCGCCCCGGTGCTGCCGGGCGGGCTGAGCCGTCCGCGCCGGCCCAGGGTCAACTCCGCGATCAGCAGCGGCAGCCCGATCCCGAACACGCACACCAGGTAGATCAGGATGAACGCGCCGCCGCCGTTCTCCCCGGCCGTGTAGGGAAATCGCCAGATATTGCCGAGGCCGACCGATACCCCAAGCGCGGTGAGCACAAAGGCAAGTCTCGACGACCAGTTCTCGTGGCCGCGGGTCGAAGGAACGACGCTCATATCAATTCTCCTTGGCAATGTTTTGCGCTCCGACCCGGTGCAAAACCGGACCTTGAACCGCGCTTGACGAGAACAATTCTCTGCCGGGTTCATCTCGACCCGGCCACCGCTTGGTTGATTTACGAAAACTTCACTATAATGAAACATCCGGGTCGGAATGTATAGACAGGTACATAAGGCTTGTCTATGATCGGCTGGTGACGATCAGCTCCTTTGGCGGACAGGTCGGCATTCTTGCACTTCACGAGCTGAACGGGGACCGAGCATGGCATGGATAAACACTGTTTCCTACGATGAAGCAGAAGGGCCGCTGAGGACGATCTACGATCGGCTCAAGGGGCCCGACAACCATATCGACAATATCCTGCTTGCCCACAGTCTTCGGCCCCATGCCCTGGAAGGCCACATGGCCCTCTACAAGAATGTCCTGCATCACCCCCGCAACACACTGCCCAAGTGGTTCCTCGAATCCGTGGGGGTCTACGTCAGCTTGATCAACGGCTGCGACTACTGCGTCAGCCACCACTATGAGGGCATGCGGAACTTGTTGAAAGATGACGAGCGCGCCCAAAAAATGCGCGCGGCCCTCGAGGCGGGCAGTCCCGACCTGGCCTATGATGACCGGGAAGCGGCGGCTCTTGAGTACGCGGCACTTCTGACTCGCGCACCGACGGAAATCACCGCCCGGGTCATCGATGATCTTCGGGACGCCGGCCTCGAAGACGGGGAAATCCTTGAGATTAATCAGGTGGCCGGGTACTTTAGTTACGCTAATCGAACCGTGCTTGGCTTGGGAATCAACAAGGAAGCAGAAAAAAGCGTCATCGGAATGGCCCCCAAATCAAGTGAAGCCGACGACTGGAGCCACCGTTGAAGGTGTCCCCATGCCAATGGGCAGCCCTGTTCCACTGGAAATCCAATTCGATAAATGAGGGAATTTAATATGCCCACGAGACAGACTTGTGAGAAAACGAACACGTTCAACATCATGGCCGGGTTCAAGCGGTCCTGCTACTTCATGGCTGTCGCGAGTGGCGCGCTCGGCATGACCATGATGCCCGCATCGGCCCAGGAGGCGGAGACGCAACAACCCGAAACGCAACTCGAAGAAGTCGTCACTATCGGTACGCGCGTGGAGGGCCGGAGCGCGACCGAGACGACCGTCGCCATCGACATCATCGGCGCGGAAGAACTCAACCGCAACACCGGCCTTTTCGAAACCGGCGAACTGTTGCAGCGCCTCGCGCCTTCGTTCAACTTCAGCCGCACTGCGATTTCCGACGGCTCCGATATCTTCCGTCCGGCCACGCTGCGCGGGCTCGGTCCCGATCAGGTACTGGTCCTGATCAACGGCAAGAGACGGCACAATCGCGCGCTTCTCGGACTGTCCGGCACGGTCGGCCAGGGATCCGCCGGCGTCGACTTCAACGCCATTCCGACATTGGCGTTGGCGCAGGTCGAAATCCTGCGAGACGGCGCTGCCGCCCAGTACGGTTCTGACGCCATCGCCGGCGTGATCAACCTCAATCTCAAGCAAACGGTCAATGAGTTTACGGCCATATCCATGGTTGGCCAGACATATGACGGAGACGGCGAGCGCTACCAGGTGCAGGCCAATGGTGGCGTGCCCATCGGCAACGGCGGTTTCATCAACCTGACCGGCGAATACCGTAACGGCGACCCGACCAACCGTGCGGCGGACAGCCCGCAGTTTCCCGGACAACAGATTTTCCAGCATGGTGACGCTGACACCGATTTCTTCGGGGGCTTCTTCAACGCCGGGCTTCCGGTTTCGGAAACCGTCGAGCTATATGCCTTCGGCGGCTATTCGGAAGGCCGCGCGACGGGTGCCGGCTTCTACCGCTTTGTGGATCAGGCTGACCGCTCCGTTCCCCAGGTGTTTCCCGAAGGGTTCCTGCCGCGTGATACCAACAAGTCCGAGGACGGCTCCCTGGCGCTGGGCATTCGTGGCGACATCGTCGATGACTGGACCTTCGATCTCAGTGGCGTATGGGGGAAGAACGATTATACATTCGGTGTTGAAAACACGCTGAACACGTCGATCGCAGCAGACTTTTTCAACAACAACCCCGGCGCAACGGATGCGGAAGTGGCGGCCAATGCCGGCCCGATGGGTGGTTTCTCGGGCAGCCAGTCCTTTGAACAGATTACCTTCAACCTCGGTATCAACGGCCAGGTCGATGTCGGTCTGGCGAGCCCCCTTAATATCGCCGTCGGTGCCGAATACCGTGATGAGACTTTCAAGCTGGCGCCCGGTCAGTTTGAATCATTCAGTTGCGGCATGAG
>JAVVFH010000001.1:0-30628 GCA_032250585.1 Lysobacterales bacterium | reverse complement strand
CAACATTCCCTCGATCATCGACCCCAGTACGCTGGCGACCTGCGGGTTCCAGGCCTTCCCCGGCTTTCGTCCCGAAAACGAGACGGATGCCAGCCGTGACAACTACGCCTTATACATTGACTTTGAAGCCGACGTGACCGACCGGCTCCTGATCGGGCTGGCCGGGCGTTACGAAGACTATGGATCCGTTGGCGACGAGTTCACCGGCAAGGTGAGTGGCCGTTTCGAAGTGGCCGAAGGGTTCGCGCTGCGCGGTGCGGTGCAGAACGGTTTCCGTGCACCGTCGCTTCAGCAGACGTCCGTGCAGAGCGTCACCACCACTGCCGGCCCGTCCGGGCTGGTGGAAATTCTGCAGGCCCGCACAGGCTCGGAATTTCCCGGGATTCTTGGCGTTGACAGCCTCGAGATCGAAACCTCGGACAGTTTCTCGGCCGGTTTTGTGTGGGAGCCGCTCGATAATCTGACGATCACCGTGGACGGCTACATCATCAACATCGATGACCGGATCGTCCTCGGCGCACCCTTGCGGGACCAGGACCTGGGTGCCTTTCCCGCGGCCCAGCAGTTCCTTATCGACAATCAGGTGGCCCAGGTGTCCTTCTTCTCCAACGGCATTGACACGGAGACCAAGGGTCTCGATGTGGTGATCAACCACGGCTCCGACGTCGCGGGCGGCCGACTGGACACCACATTGGCCGTCAGCATCAACGATACCGAGGCCGAAAAAATCAATGCCCCCGAGGGTATTCCCGAGGAGCTGATTTTCAACGAGCCTTCGCGGCGCTTCATTGAAACCGGTCAGCCCAAAGAGCGGGTCAACCTGTCTTTCAACTGGGAACAGGACAAGATCAACACGCTCCTGCGCTTGAATTATCTGAGCTCCACCAAGACCTCCTTCTTCACCAAATCCGGTCTCGGCCTGCCCGGCTTTCTGCCGGTCAACGATGACCCGTTCCTGAAGCCGGGCTCAGCCATGCTGGTTGATCTGGAGGCCGCCTACCAGATTACCGAGAATGTCCAAATCGCCATCGGCGCCAACAACCTGCTGGACGAGAAGCCGAACAAGCTGGCGGATGATTCCGGCATCGGCTTCATTTCACGTGGGAACATCCAGTTCCCGATGCGGGGTCTGGCCTACGGCCTCAACGGTGGGTTCTACTACGCCCGCATCGCCTTGAATTTCTAGCCCGCGTTTGACGAGAGGCCCTGGTCCGGGAAATTGCCTGTCCCAATGAACTGCCGCCGGTTTTGAAGACGCTGCATTGAAGCGTTTTTGAAACCGGCGAGCAGTCTTTTATCAGTGCTTCTGCCGTTGGCGGCACCGTCTGGTTTCAGAGGGTGCTCATCTGCAGGTGGTAATAAGGCGGACGGTCCTTGTAACGCAGGATCGCCAGGCGCAGGATTTCCTCCAGGAAGTCGCCGTAATTCATCCCTGCCAGCGCGGCCACTGCGGGCACGCAGTCGGTCGGGCCGATCGACGGATTGGGATTGACCTCCAGCACGCAGGGGTTGCCCTTGCGGTCGACGCGTACCTCGATGCGGCCGTAATCGCTGCAGCCCACCACGTTGAACGCGTCGAGCGCCATCTCTGAAATCAGCGCCGTCAATTTGCCGGGCACGCCCTTCGGCGGCCGCTGCACCTCGATCCCCTTCTTGTGCACCTCGCTGCCCAGGAACTTGGCTTCGTAGGGGTACATCGGCCAGTAACCCGCTGGCAGTCCGCTGAACACCGAGCGCGACAGCGGCAGCACCCGCTGCTGGTCGTCCCAGTTGCCGAGAATGGAAACATCGTATTCGTCGCCGCCGATGAATTCCTCGATCAGGGCCGGGCGCTTGAGTTCCTGCAGCACGTAGTCGACGCGCGCGGCCAGGGCCTCGCGGGTCTCGACCACCGACTCGTTGCTGATGCCCAGTGAGCTGTCGCTGTTGGCCGGCTTGACGATGGCCGGCAGCGGGAACTCCTGGTCGAAGTGTTCGTCCGCCTCGTAAAGATAATCCCAGCGCGGCGTGGGTATGCGGTGAAAGGCGAACAGCTTCTTGACGCGGATCTTGTCCAGGCACAGCCCCAGCGTAAAGGGGTTCGAACCCGTGTAGGGAATCCTCAGAATGTCGAACAGGGCGGCCGCGTGCGGCTCCAGCAGGCTGCTGTGGTTGATGCGTTCGCACAAGTTGAACACGATATCGATGCCTTCGTCGCCAATTTGCCGGGCCGCCTCGAAGGGGCGGTTGAAATCGAGGAAGGTCGTTCGATAACCGCGTTCGCTCAGCGTCGAGGCAATCTTCTCGGCGTCCGAGGTCAGTTCGGCCTCGATGGGGTTGTCACTGCCGGCGAAGCCGTTGCTGGCGATGCCGACGTGCAGGCTGCGCTGCTCGGCGATCGGCAGCACGCGGATCGCCTCGATGCGCGCGGCGCCCAGCACGGCGTCTTTTGCCAGGCGGGCGGCCGAAAAGCCGGTCTTGCGCACCGTGCGCCCCAGCGAGGAACCGCGCGAAAAGCGCGCGACGCCCACTTCGACATCTGCCATCATCCGCTCGACGCGCTCTTCGGCCTCGCCCAGCGTGTCCGCGATCGCATAAGCCCAGCCGAGGTATTCGTAGCCCAGCGGCGGCGCCAGCACGGCATCGCCGACCCGCTTGAAGAACTTCAGTTCACCCGACTCGACGGACTTGGGCAGGGTCAGGCTGGCGACCACCCCGGAATGCGGCGGCAAAAAGTACTTGCCGGAAAGGAATTTTTTTGGCCGCTCGGGCTTGGTGATCGGCTTGATGTACTGACCGAGCGCAATGCGCGCGGCGTTCTCGACCAGGTCCACGCCCCAGGCCGTCTTGACGAAATCGTAGACTTCGTCGCCGCCCATGCGCAGGTTGATCTCGATAGGCATCGGCCCGCGTGAGCCGTACTTGGCCTCGAAGTGGATGCAGCCGTTCTCGACGCCCAGGCGCTCGAGCATCTCCTCGGCCATGCTGACCAGTTCGGCCTGCTGCGATTGGGAAAGCCGGCTCGGTATGCACTGCCCGGTTTCCACGAAAAAGGGCTCGCGAGTCGCGTCGTTGTCGCTCATCGACCAGAATTTCAGCTTGCCGTTCTGCACCAGCATGTCGATATCGACTTCATTGCCGTCGATGTACTCCTCGGCCATGATCTCGGTGCTCGCCGCCAGCGCGGACTCCGCTTCCGCGGAAATGTTGCTGCGGATGTAGGCGACCGTCTCGCGGAGTTCGTCGACGTTGTTCACACGCACGACAAATGCGCTGCTGGTGCCGTATACGGGCTTGATGACCAGCGGATAATGCAGCTTCGCCACGCTGTCTTCCGGATCGGAATCGGCATCGATCAGGGCGTGCCCCGGCGCCGGCAGACCACGCTCGCTGCAGAAGGCGCGGAAAAGGTGCTTGTCGCGGGCCAGCCGCGCCACCTCGTAGGGAATGCCGATCAGGCCGAGGCGGTCGCGTATGCGGGCCGCCAGCAGCATATCGTCTTCCCAGAAGGTGATGACGCCTTCCGGGCTGAGTGCGGGGTTCTGCGCGAAAAAATCGCTCATGGCCCGCAGCGAGGCCGCGTGATCGTTGGTGTCCGCAATAATCCAGTACGAAGCGTAATTACGGGCCCAGTTCTCGGCCGCGTTCAGAATGATCAGCTCGCAACCCAACTCGCGCAGGCGCCGCAGCGTGAAGCGTTTTTTTCGGCTGCCTGTATTGACGACCAGCAGGCGTTTGCCTTTCAGGCCGCCATCGGATTTGCTCGACATGGCCTACTCCATTCCCGGCCGTTCAGGGCCGACCAGGGATTTGCGAAAGTAAACGACGCGCTCGGTTTCCTCGAAACCCAGCCCGCGATGCGCTGCGAGACTGTCGCGGTCGTCGATGTAAACGTCGGAAGCGAACTCCCGGCAACCGTGTTCCGCACCCCAGGCACCGGCCATGTCGCACAGCGCCCTGGCCACGCCCTTCCCTCGATGCTCCGGACGCACGAAAATCCCTTCCAGGAACAAGGCGGGCCGGTGCTTGCAACCGTTAACGAAGTCGCGGCGCACCGCCACTTCGACGAAGCCCATCAGGCTGTCGCCGCCGCCATTTTCCGGTTTTTCCGCAGAAGCAATGAAAGCACAAAATCCGACAGATTCGCAGGCCAGACCGGCCAGAAACCGGCGGTGCTCGCCGCTTGTGGCTTCCGGCATGAACTCCGACCGCAGCTCCAGCCAGCCCGGGTCCGCAGGGTTTCGGGTCTTGCGGATATCCAAGAACAATCGCTCCGGAGGAGAGGAACCCGAATTATAGAACTTTTCCCGGTTTCGCACTTTTCCTATGCACGGGGCACTTCAATTTGCCGGCCCGATCGCCCGGCCGCGATCCCCGATGGATGCGCTGTGGATCGGTTATGATTTGCACATCCCTGCCGGAGTTGACGGATATGAACGCTTGCAGTAAAACGCTCGCCGCGCCGCTTTGCGGCCTTGCTATGATGTTCGGCATGAGTTTTTCCCCTGCGCTGCAAGCCGCCGACGGAGCCGTGACGCTGCTGGTCCGCCACGCGGAGAAAGCGCCGGACAGCGGGGACCCGCCACTCAATGACGCAGGCAGGCTGCGTGCCGAGTCCCTCGCGGCCTTGCTGCGCGACGCGAACATCACCCGCGTGTACAGCACCGACTTCGCGCGCACCCGTCAAACCGCCCGGCCGGTGGCCGACTCGCTGGGCCTGGAAATCATCCTTTATGACCCGGACGAATTGGATGGGCTGGCGCGGAAAATCGAGGCAACGGCTGCGCACACCCTGGTGGTCGGACACAGCGACACGATACCGGCGCTGGTCGAGAAGCTGGGCGGCGAAGCAGGCCCGGCCATTGACGAAGCGACCGAATACGACCGGCTTTATATCCTGTCGCGAACGCCTCCGGGTGAGGCCACGACCGTGCTGCTGCGTTATGGAGAACCTTAGCCGCAATGTTGCATGAGTGCTCTGAGCCTGTCGGGATTTTGTGATTTTCCGGTGCCGTCGGCCCAGCGAATGTGTTGCTCGTCCTCGAGCAGCAGGTTTCAGTCGTTATTTTTCGGTTTCGCCGATGTCCGTGTGGGCCCAACGGGGTGGTTTTTTTGCCGCCAGCTATAACCGCCCGCCGCGTTGAACGCTTGGCGATTCCCGAGGCTGTTCGGGGCGGTCTGACTCGCCTTTCTCCAGGATCCCTGGGTAGAGTCGACGACTGGCGCGGTGGCCCGCAGGCTCCGTTTCCAGTCGCCGCTCGGCGAACCGGACGTGCGGATTTCCCGCATCCGGCTCTCTCTGAGACCTCATGCCTTCGCCCACGGCAGGTTGCGCGTTCGTTGCGGCAGACAGACGAGCCCGAGCGTGCCATACAGGTACTCGTCCGGATACCGGGAAGTCCCGGCACCCGGCTGCTTGTGTTTCCGGCACAACCACCAGCGCAGCCGATAACGCGTGTGGGCATCCACCGCCCGATACGCCTTGCTGACCGGACCGAGGCAGAAGTAATTACCCCAGACCGGTATCCGGCGCAGTCCCGTTTTCTCCTCGTTCACCGTCAGCTTCAGACGTTGCATCATGGCGCGCATGGTCTCCATGGCTTCCGCCGCCGTTCCCCGGCAACAGATCACGAAGTCGTCTGCGTAGTTCACGATGTACCCCCGTAAGCGGCGTTGGTGACCGAGCAGCTTCCACCCCAGCAGAAAACGGCGCATATAGAGGTTGGCCAGCAGCGGCGAAATCGGCGCCCCTTGCGGAACCCCGCGTTTCGTGTCCTTGGCCCGCGTCGTCCGACGGCGATGACCGCGCGCGTCGTCTTCCTCGACCGGCGCCACCAGCCACTGTTTGATCAGCGCCAGCAGTTGCCGGTCGACGATCCGACGGGCCACCGAGCGCATCAGCTCGGCGTGCGGTATCGTGTCGAAGTACCCGCACAGGTCCGCGTCCACCACCTCGGTATAGCCGTTCCGGATCAGCCGGTGCACGTGCTGAACTGCCGCTTGTGCACCCCGGCCCGGCCGGTAAGCATACTGCTCCGGCTGCAGATCCGCCTCGAAGATCGGGTCCAGCACCAGCACAGCGGCTGTTTGCACGACGCGGTCCTTGATGGTCGGTATCCCCAGCGGGCGTTGCTTGCCGTTCGCCTTGGGTATCCAGACCCGGCGCACCGGGTCCGCTCGGTAGGTCTTCTCTCGGAGCGTGTTTGCCAGTGCCTCCAGCCACGCTTGCTCGCCCATCTCGGCAATCTGCTCGAAACGCTCTCCATCCACCCCGGGCGCCCCGCCGTTGGCGCGGCAAAGCCGGTAAGCGTGGCTGAGAACATCTTCCCGATACAGCTTGTCGTAGAGCTGATAAAAGCGGAACTGAGGGCTGGCCTGCGCTTTCGCATGTAGTGCCTGCTGGAGCTTCTCGACTTTGACCGGAGTTGCCAGACTCATCGCCAATCTCCACGCCGCGTGCTCCGTTCAGCACTCGTCCCAGACCAAGGGCCCTTTCCTCCAGCGGCATTACCCGCCTTCCCCGGTACTACGGCCCTCTCCGCCACCCTGCCCGGCCCGCTGCCGTCCGCGCGGCGCAGCGGTTGGCGGGGACGCTCACCCCACCACCCGACAGGGCTTCCCGTGTTGCGCCCATTCCCCGTGTGTAGACATGCCATCGCCACTACCCCGGTGGAACCGCCAGGTGCACCTGGCGTTCGTCTTCCCCGGCAGCGGCGGCCTTCCCCGTATTGCAGCCGGGTCGGCTTCCACATCACCCTTTTCGAGGCCTGCTCAGCGTTCACTGCACGTTATGGCCTGCCTACTCGCCGAGTCCCAATAGGACCCTCTACACTGGAAGCTTCGGTCACTTCGTTACCTCCACGACCGTTCCAATTGCTACCGGCTGGAACGACATTTGCCGGGTGGGAATTTCACCCACTGAGGAATGGCGCCTTTCACGGCGCACTGAAATATGCGGGTTAACGGTAGCGCAGGTTGTGGCGGCCGAGTTCGGCCACCGAGCGCACGCCCATCAGCTTCATGTCGCGCTCGATCTCCTCCCGCAGCAGGCCGAGCGCGCGCTCCACGCCGGGCTGGCCGGCGGCCGCCAGCGCGTACAGGTAGGCGCGCCCGCCCGAAACCGCCCGGGCGCCCACCGACAGGGCCTTGAGCACGTGCGTGCCGCGCCGCACGCCGCCGTCGCAGACCACCTCGCAGCGGTCGCCGACCGCATCAACGATTTCGGCCAGCTGGTCGAAGGGCGCGCGCGAGCCGTCCAGTTGGCGGCCTCCGTGATTGGAGACCATCACGCAGGTCGCGCCGATCTCCACCGCGCGCTTCGCGTCGGCCACCGACATGATGCCCTTCAGCGCGAAAGGCCCGCCCCACTCGCGGGCGATCTCGGCGGCGGTGTCCCAGTCCATGCTCTGGTCGAGCATCGAGCTGAAGTACTCGGAAACCGACACCGACACCTTGGTGCCCTGCGGGATGGCGTCTTTGAGCTGCGACAGCTCGTAGCGCGGGTGGGTGAGGTAATTGAAGGCCCAGCGCGGGTGGCTGATAAACTGCAGCGCACTGCGCGCGGTCAGGCGCATGGGTGTCGTGAAGCCTGTGCGCAGGTCGCGCTCGCGGTTGCCGCCGATGATGGTGTCGACCGTCAGCGCCAGCGCCTCGAAGCCGGCCGCCTTGCAGCGCTCGATCATGCTGCGGTTCAGGCCGCGGTCCTTGTGCACATAGAGCTGGAACAGCTTCGGCGTGCGGATGGCGGCGCCGATCTCCTCGATGCTGGCCGTGCCCAGCGAAGAAATACCGAACAGCGTGCCGTATTTCTGCGCCGCCGCCCCGACCGCGTGCTCGCCGTCGTGGTGGAACAAGCGCTGCAGCGCGGTCGGCGACAGGAAGAATGGCATGTCGATCTTCTGCCCCAGCACCGTGGTGCTCAGGTCGACCTGCTCCACCCCCGTCAGCACGTTGGGCACCAGGTCGCAGCGCTCGAAGGCCTCGGTGTTGCGCCGACAGGTGACTTCGTCGTCGGCCGCCCCGTCGATGTAGTGGAAGATCGGCCCCGGCATGCGCCGCCGCGCCAGTTCGCGGAAATCGGCGATGTTGTAGCAGTCGCGCAGTTTCATGCCTGCATTGTGCGGCGCGCGCTGAGGGCGTGCAAATGCCCGGCGCAGTACTTGCCCCGCGCGAACGGTTGCGCAACTGACCGATCGTCCTGAAACAGCCTTGGTTGCCGGCCTGAGCTATCCCCCCTTGAGGCAGTGCAAACCGCCAGTTCAAGGACCCCGGGACCGGCGCGGAACCGCACGATGTTCGGAAGCGCCTCAGCCATTGGTTCACGGTGGTCCGCGGTGGTGTCGGCCGGTCATCGCGACATCAGCACCAGGTGGTTCAGCTCCGGCTCATCGGCGAGCAGTATGTCGAAGCTCGGCAGGCCGGCGTCGCGGGCCAGGTTCCGGCACCGATCCAGCGAGACCGGGAAATCGCGGGCGCGGACATGGTCGAACAGTATGCCCTTTTCGTCGGGGCTCAGCTCCTGGTAGCGCTGGTCGGCATGAGCGATCCAGCGGTCGATGTATTGCTCGCGCGTCTCGCCGGCGCCGGAGAACACGTCGATCATCGCGATGAACCCGTCCGCGCCCAGCAACCCCCGGCAGGCCGCGAACGTGGCTTGTTTGTCCGCCGGTTCGGCGAGGTGATGCAGTGTGAAACTGGCGACGACGACATCGAACGGCCCTTCGAGATGGTGCAGCGCATCGCGCAGGTCGCCGTGGACGAGCTCATGGGTGAAGCCGCACCCGCGCAGCCGCTCGCCAGCAATGGCGAGCGCTGATTCGGCCTCGTCGATGCCGACGTAGCGCGCGACCGGAGTGGAACGCAGCAGCGGCCGCATGGGCCCGAGGTCGCCGCAGCCCAGGTCGAGGAGGATCACCGGACGGTCGAAACGCGCGGCGATCTCGTCACCCAGGCGGCCAAAGAATGCCCGGTGATCCATGTAATCGTGGATCAGCAGCTTCTCGTAGACCCGCCACTCGTCGAACAGCCTGTCGCCCATCGCGGCAGCGTATCAGAAGTCGCCGGCAGACTCAGCACCAGCGGGGGGGTCGGACCAGCCAACCTGCCTGATATAAAGCCTTATTCACGACGTTTTATCGCCGCCGATGGTATCGGCGATGATGTCGCCCGCCATCCCGGCGCTGCGAACTTGCCCGACGCATGCCATCTGTGCTTAATTCTTAAGTCGGCAAGGAGTGGACAGCCATGAAGCGACGACAGACCAGCCGCGGCCGTTCGGGCGGCCACGGGAGCAGCACCATCGAGTGGGTTGGCGGCATCGCGACCTTGCCGGGGTACGTGGCCAATGAAGGTGAGCCCTACCGCCCCGAGGCGATTTTCTGGATGACGGCCGAAGGCGCGGTCCTGGGCTCGATGGTGGCCGGGCCGGGAGAGCTGCCGGCGACGGCGGGCGCGAGCCTGCAGAGCACGATCGAGCAGCCAATATACGGGCAAGCGCATGCCCCGACGCGCCTGCGGGTCGCCTCGGCCCAGCTGGCCGACATCCTGCGTGCCAGCCATCCGGATATCGAGGTGGTGTGTGCCCCCACGCCGGAGCTCGATGAGATGCTCGACCTCATGCGCGAGCATCTGACCGAACAGGATGTAACGGAGCAGTCTTACCTCTTACTCGGGGTCGACCCCGACGCCATGGCAGCGTTCTTCAAGGCGGCCGCCGCGCTGTTTCGGGCACAACCCTGGAAAGTGGTGCCGGACGATGAAAGCCTGTTTTCCGTCACCATCGAGCAACTCGGCGTGCGCGACGCGGCGCTGTCGGTGATCGGGCAGATGGGGGAGAGCTTCGGGATCGTTCTGTTCCCTGATATCTACGCCTACGAGGCCTTTCTGGAAGCCGGGGAGATGATGGCGCTGGATGAGGAACCGGAGGTCCCGCCGCACTTCGCGTTGAATTTCGAGCGCGGGGCCGAGCTTGAGCCCGATCTGCGCAGGGAAATCGCCGAGCACAACTGGGAGGTGGCCGCTGCGGACGCCTATCCATCGCTCCTTGCCATCGACGGGGACCTGGTGGCGCGCCCGCCGACCGCCCGGGAATTGACCATGGCCGAGGCCCTCGCCCGCGCGCTCACCGAGGTACTGGCCGAAAAGCAATCGCTCCGCGCCGCGTGGGAAGGGGGCGAACCCGTATCCCGCACACTCGCGATAGCTACCCATGAGGGAGCGCTCGAAGTGACCTTGCGCGCGCCCTTTGCGCTCGCCTTGCCCGAGTTTGATGACTCTTACGACATCCTCGCAGCTCTGGCTGAGCTGAGCCTGGAGGGCGGCGAAATCAACCCATACGCCCGCGTTCCGCTCGAAGACGAACTGCTGCGGCGCTTTGCAGCCGCGCCTGAGGCGCAAGGGCTCGAGGACATTTTTGCCTTTCGTTTTGTGATGAACCTGGCTGCCGATTATTTTAGCGCCACCATCGCGACGCTCGACCCCAACGAACTGGACGAACTTCTCTTCGAGCTCGTCCCGCGTAAGGTGAGCATCGATGCTTCGGAGGCGCAGCTGATTGTCGAGGAGTGTCGTGCCCTTTACGCCTTTCTCAAGCGTGAGTGCGGATTGAAGCAGGCCGATGCCTGCCTGCGCGTGCTCGGCGGCAATGCGGCTGACGCGCTAGAGGCCGCACTCGCCGACCGCAGCAAATTCGGCATGGCCAAGTCCCTGTTCATGACCGGCCGTGAAGCCGGCTTCGATATCGACTCGCCCGAAGGCATCGAAGAATGGCTGCAGTTCGACCAGGACATGCCGCTGCCATCGTACGAGAACCTGCCTCCTGCCGGCGCGCCACGGGCCGCGCCCAAAAGCTCGAAAAATGACCGGAAGAAGAAGCGCAAAGCGGCGCGCAAGGCGCGGAAGAAGAACAGGTAACGGAAATGGGGGTCGGTGTAAGTTCGCAGCTCGCTCAGGAATTGCGGAGGGCCTTGATGACGGCCGTGGGATCCTGATCCACCACCATGAGCAGCATCCTCGCCGGCCCGCGCGGGGACGGTCCTGGAGTTGCTGCAGGAGTATGCGCTGGCGATTGGGAAGGGGGATTGACCCCGGCAATTGCGCCGCTGTTGTCTTTGCATCAGATGCAGTGATGTAATATCATCAATGAATCACGTTCACGAGAGCAATAGTCATGCGTACCACGCTCGATATTGAAGACGAAGTACTGCGTGCCGCGAAGGACATCGCACGCCGCACCCAGCGCACCGCCGGAGAAGTGCTCTCGGAGTTGGCGCGCCAGGCACTGACCGGATCCGTGAAACCGACGACCACCGTCGCCGAACCCCAGGCGTTCTACGGTTTTCGTCCGCTGCCGGCCGGAGATCGTGTGATCAGCGAGGAAACCGTCGAGAACCTGCGCGAACACGAAGGCATCTGATGCGCGCCTTGCTGGACGTCAACGTCCTGATCGCTCTGCTGGATGCCGCCCACGTTCATCACCAACTCGCCAGGACCTGGCTGGAGTCGAACATCGAAGCGGGCTGGGCTTCCTGTCCGTTGACGCAAAACGGCTGCATCCGCATCATGTCCCAGCCCCGCTACCCCGGAGCGCAGGCACCCGGCGCAGTGGCGGCCAGGCTCGCCGCGGCAGCCGGGACGCATTGGCATGAATTCTGGCCCGATGATCTCAACAGCCTCGAGACCGGCGAGTTGGACTGGGACCATGTATTGGGCTCACGCCAACTCACGGACGCTTACCTGCTGGCGCTGGCCGTACGACATGGCGGCTGCCTGGTCACGCTGGACCGCGCCGTGCCACTGGCCGCCGTGCCGGGCGCTGCTGACCACCATCTCAAGGTGCTCTGAAACGCCCAGAGTCTGGATGTGTGTTCGGGCTCTCTCCGCCTCTTTGTCGTGCCAGAGTCGACCCCGTTCGTTTGACCCGTTCGCTTCAAAACGGGGTTACCCCCGTGGCGCCGGTGCACCCCGCAGCAGTCCTTCCGTGCTTAGATCTTCATCCAGCTGCGGCCAGTGGACGCCATAACCACCGCCGCAAATTTCCCATTCGGTAAGAGCATTAGCCGAAGCGCCGGCGAGCCGGGGATACCATTCCAGCGGCACGGAGATTCGCCGTCCATCCCTGAGCCCAACAATGAGATAGCCATCGGCAAACTCAACAGACGAAACCCGTTCGTCCGCGTTAAGTGCCAAAGTACCCATACCAAGCCTCCAGCAAAAATCTTCGATTGTTCTCTATGATAATCCTAATTCTCTTCAGTTCGGGCCCTTTAAAGCCCATATTTCGGGCCAGGCCAACCGGCTCAAGCCAGAATTTCGCGGAGCATTGATCTCGGTCGATATGCACATGGGCGGGTTCGCTGGCCTCATGGCTATACCAGAAGAAGCGATATGGACATTGTCTGAGGACGGTGGGCATGCACGTCTCCGATGACGGACGTGTCCCTTGTATCTCAACTGGCCGAGGGCGCCTGTGAGAGATCAACCCGAGAAAGGTCAGCCTTTTCGCTTGCTTTCCCTGCTGCACTTCCGTTGCTGGGTCCAGGCGGATCACCACCGGGAACAAGGCACGCTTTTGCAGGCGGCGGGCGCGCCGAGCGAATCAATATCCGCCTTTTTCTGAATGGCAGGTCCCGAATTCCTCCCGAATCACCCGCCTCAGCGTCTCCTCGTTCACCGGCCCATCCACCAGGCACTCCCGCAAGCTGCGGTTTATCAAAGTCTGGTAGCCGATGCCCTCCGCCTTCGCCAGCTCGCGGAATGCCTCGATCACGAAGTTATCGAGCATGATCGTGACGCGCGTCTTGCCCTTGGCCTCGGCCTGCAGCTTCGCCAAGTGCGGAATATCTTTCGCGCGCCTCGCGCGGGAGAAGTCATATTCTTTCTGCATAGGTCCTCG
The DNA here is from genome assembly GCA_032250585.1 of Lysobacterales bacterium. Lineage (GTDB taxonomy): Bacteria > Pseudomonadota > Gammaproteobacteria > Xanthomonadales > SZUA-36 > JAVVFH01. The sequence continues at coordinate 17,757 of JAVVFH010000001.1, read as the reverse complement.
ACTCCTTGCGGATTATACATATAATATATGTATTTTAGGTCAGGATCGAGCTGGATCAGAAAGAAAAAGAAATTCTGGAGGCGTATGAATCAGGCCAGTCGAAACCTGCGAAGGATGCAGTCGAGACACAGAAACGTCATAAGAACTATGCCGAAGCCCAATTCAGAAAAGGTGTCCTTATGGCGGGCTTGAAAAAAACTCTGAAGTGATCTGTGTTTAGCTTCTCTCCCCTTCTTTGCCATGCCAGATTCGCAGAATGACGATCGCGCGCGCTTTCCGGAGATACCGGACGGTGTAATTCCCGACGAATAGATCGCGGATGACCTGCGGATCCGGCGCCCGCTGGACCGGAAGCCCCATGTCCGGGAAAACGGCCAGATTCTCGATACCATCCAGTAGTTCAGCAGCCATCCGCCGCGCGGCATGGGGGTTTTTGGGTTCGACAAAAGCGCGCAGTCGCTCGAGGTCGTGAATCGCTTCGACCGCATAGCGGATTTTCATGCCTCGGGCGGTGACTTTGGCGAATCACTGCCCCAGGACTTCAGCCATTCCGTTACTTTCCCGGATTCAACCAGTCGCCCGGCTTTGACGGATGCCAGTGCCTCGACGGTGTCCGACCAGCGGATTTCTTCCATCGCCTGGCGCCAAACAAATTCCCTGACGGCTTGATTGACCAGGTAATTCTTGCTGCGATCCAGCTTATTGGCGAGTTGCTCCAGCGGAACTTCAATGTCTTCGCTCAGGCGAATACTTGTGACACCCATGACTTCACCATATCGTGTAGTAAAAGGTACTAGATTATACTACAAGTGATTCCGCGCAACGTTCGCGGCCAACTCCTCGCGGATGACCCGCCGAAGGTCGTCTTCGCTGAGCCATTGGCTGGTGAGCTGTCGCCTACACTTTGCTGGCAAAGCTCACCCGAGTCCGTGGCACAAGTGATCGACCGGCTGTAAGACTTCGCCTCGTCGCTACCCACCCGAAACATTTCCCGCGCCTGCTATACTGAAAACAGAGGGGTCGGAGGGGGTCGGACCAGCCTGTCTGCCTGATATAAAGCCTTTTTCACGACGTTTTCGAGCGCGTACAGCGCTTAAAGCCCTATTTATGGGTCAAAAAAGAGTGCTTTAACCCCAGCCGGGAGGCTGAACAAGCTCATTAAGTGATGCGCGAACCCACTACTGTCCCGTTAAATTATCTAACAAATTCAGTCGCTTATCCATGTCGTCATCTTGAGTTATGAAATCGGTAAGGCTAAGTAACTGTTCTAATGACATTTTCTCAAAAAGAGTCACACTCAATACGCGCAAAATTGTGTAGAGATCGGCGGTGATGCCGAGCCGCTTCTTGATGACGGCCACCAGCACGTACACGGAGATGGCAATCCAGATCTGGCTTTTTACCGCGTTCTCGGAAACACCGAAGAATGATTTGATGCGCAGGTGCTGTTTGATGCACTTGAAAAACAGTTCGACCTGCCAGCGGTAGCGATACAGATCCGCGACCGTCTGCGCGGGGATGGCGAAGTTGTTGGTGAGGAAACTGAGCGTCTTGCCGCTCACAGCGTCGTGGTATTCGTGGAGCGCATAGCCGCCCACTACCCCGGGCAGCGTTGCCGGAGCGAAATTGCCCGCATCCCGAGACCCGTGCGCGCGCTCGCAGAATCGGTCAATTACGTGGCACCGCTGCTCAAGGAGGCGGTTCTCTTAAAAAGCGCAAGCCGTTTCCAGGGCTTTGACGCGCTGGTCGTGCCGGAGTCGGGCAGTCTCAGGCTCAAACGGCGCCTGCCCGATTTGCCGATCATTCTCACGCAACACGGTGCCGGTGATCGGGCGGCCGGTTTCGATGCCCGCATCGCGCAGGCAGATTTCATCCTCGTACCCGGGCGCAAACTGGAACGCCGCTACAAAGAACACGGGTTAATTCGTGACGACAACCATGCCGTTGTCGGCTACGCAAAACTCGATGCGGTGGCGAAAGCGGCGCCGGACAGGAAAACGTTTTTTTGCTGACGATCGACCCGTCGTGTTCTACAACCCCCATTTCGAGTCCAGTCTCTCTTCCTGGAGAACCTGGGGGCTGGACGTTTTGGACTTTTTTGCCCGCCATCCGGACCAATACAACCTGATTTTCGCACGCCACGTCAAACTCTTCGAGCAGTGGCTGCGCCGTCGCGCCCGCCTGCCGCGGCGGTTCAGGTCTTGCCCCAACTTCCACATCGACCTGGGCAGCCCGGCATCCGCCGACATGACCTATACCCGTGCGGCCGATATCTACCTCGGCGACGTTTCCAGCCAGGTCTATGAGTTCCTGTCTGATCCGCGGCCCTGCCTGTTCCTGAATGCACACGGCGTCGATTGGAAACAGGACCCGAACTACGCTCAATGGCATTTCGGGCCCGTACTCGAGAATATTTCCAGGCTTGGATTCGCACTGGAAAGAGCCACGGCAGACCACACCAGCTTCAAGGGCATACAGGAATCGGCATTCGCCGATACCTTCTCATTCACGGAAGAGCCGTCCACCGTGACCTGATTCAGGTCGCAACGCATTTCGGCGACTTGGCATGCGGAAGGTTTCGGGCACCGGCGCCCATCCGTTATGCTACGGGTTTTCTGGCTGCAACGAGGCTTTCGATGAAAACACATGCGGTACGCATCCACCAGTACGGGGGGCCGGAAGTGCTGCAGCTCGAGGAAGTCGAACTGCCGGCACCGGGACCCGGCCAGGCGCGCATCCGTCACACCGCGATTGGCCTCAATTTTATCGACACCTACCACCGCAGCGGCCTCTACCCGACGCCGCTACCCTCCGGACTGGGTAGCGAGGCGGCGGGCGTGGTCGAAGCTGTAGGGCCCGGCGTCGATAGCGTCGTGCCCGGCGACCGCGTGGTCTATACCGGCCGGCCGGCCGATGCCTATTCGCGAATGCGCAATTTCCCGGCCGACCGGCTGGTGCCGATCCCGGCGGGCATCCGTGACGAGCAGGCGGCGGGCGTGCTGCTGAAGGGCCTGACGGCGTGGTACCTGCTCAAACGCAGCTACCCCGTCCGCCCTGGCGATCCGGTGCTGCTGCATGCCGCCGCCGGCGGCGTGGGCTCGCTGGCCAGCCAATGGGCGCGGCACCTCGGCGCCACGGTCATTGGCGTCGTCGGAACGCCGGAAAAAGCAGAACTCGCGCGCTCCCAGGGCTGTCATCACACCGTTCTCGCCGATCATGAGGATCTGCCAGCCGCGGTGCGGGAACTGACCGGCGGCAGCGGAGTCGCCGCGGTGTACGACTCAGTCGGCAAGGTCACCTTTTTTGCCTCATTGGACAGCTTGCGTCCGCACGGCGTGATGGTGTCTTTCGGTAATGCCTCGGGGCCGGTCGAAGCCGTCGCGCCGGCCGAACTGGCCAAGCGCCATTCACTGTACCTGACCCGCCCGGTATTGTTCGATTTCATCGACACCCGCGAGCGTTTGCTGGCTGCCTGTCACGAGCTCTTCGAGGTGCTCGCTACCGGCGCGGTCAGGGTTCGCATCGGCCGGCGCTACCCTCTGGAGGAGGCCGCCCGGGCGCACCGGGACCTGGAGAGCCGGCAGACCACCGGATCGATCATTTTGCAACCGTGACGCAGGCGCGTGGCGAGCGCCTCGATGGATCGGGGCCACTGTGAACGACTACGCCGTCATTGATTTCGAAACCACTGGCCTGTCACCGGCCCACGGGGCGCGGCCTACCGAAATCGCGGTGGTGCGGGTCAGCGGCAGCCGAATCGTCGATCGCTATCAAAGCCTGATGAATCCGGGCGTCGCCATTCCCTACGACATTCAGGCCCTTACCGGCATCAGCGACGCGATGGTACGCCAAGCTCCGTCCATCCGGACCGTGATGGCCGAGGCCGTAAAATTTGCGGCCGGCCACCCGATCGTCGCACACAACGCCGCTTTCGATCGCAAGTTCTGGGATCGCGAGACTTCCGCGCTGCGTACCGGCGGCGCAAATCTTTTCATCTGTTCGTTGCTGCTTGCCAGGCGCCTGTTCCCGGGCGCACCGAACCACAAGCTACAGACCCTCGTAAGGACGCTCGGCCTCCCCGCCGCGGCCAGCTACCATCGTGCGCTCGCCGACGCCGAGTGCACGGCGCACCTGTTCATCAGGCTGCAGCAGGAAATCAGCCGCCGTTACCGGATTGCGGCGGTCGATTCCGGTTTGCTCCAGCAGCTGCAGGTGGCCAATCGATACCAATTGGAAAACTGCGTGCGCAGGTACATCGACGGATGCTGATCGGCCGTGCCGGGAAGAGCGGCTGGAGCGAGAACTGGACGGAGGGCTTCGGTTCGCCGGCCCGGTTGCACGGTTTACCCCCGCCACGCGGCCGGGCGAAAGCCCGGTTACGACCCGCGCCTCGCATCAACTGATCCGGCCCGGCATGTTCTGGCACGCTTATCCACCTGACCCAGAACAAGGCAGCAGCTTGTCGGGTGCGATAGCGTCGATACTGTAAAAACACCGTTTCGACCGGCATGGCGCAGCCGGGCCGGACGCCGCTCAGGTGTCGCCCGGGTGCCGCCCCATGGCCAGTACCTGAAGGGATCCAACCATGTCCGAACTGAAAAGCTTCACCGCCTGGGACCGCACCGTCCGCGTGTTCCACTGGGTAAACGTCCTGTGCATGCTCGGCCTGATTGCCGTTGGCACCGTCATCCTCAACGCCGGCGCCCTGGGCGTGCCGGACGGCGGCAAGATTCTGCTGAAAACGGTCCACGTGTGGATCGGCTATGTGTTTGCGATCAACCTGCTGTGGCGTCTCGTCTGGGCCTTCATCGGTAGCCCCCGGGCCCGCTGGCGGGCGATCCTGCCGGGCGGGCGTGGCTACCTGGGCGAACTGCGTCGCTACTTTGCAGCGCCGGGAGGAACGGCGGCGCGGCAGTACCTGGGGCACAACCCGCTCGGGCGCATCGCCATCGGTATCCTGCTGTTGCTGCTGCTGAGCCAGGCCGTGACCGGGCTGGTACTGGCGGGAACCGACCTGTTCTACCCGCCGCTCGGCTCCTGGATCGCCGGCTGGATTGCGGCGCCGGGGGTGGACCCCGCCACGCTGGTCCCCTATGCCCGCGAGATGTACGAGGAAAGCGCCTACGAAGCCATGCGCGCTTTCCGCAAGCCGTTCATCACCGTGCACTACTACGGTTTTTACGCCCTGCTCGGTTTTGCCCTGCTGCACGTGGTGGCCGTGGTGGTCACCGAACTGCGCGACGGCGGCAGCCTGGTGAGCGCGATGATCACCGGCCGCAAGGCGCTGAAAGGCCAGCCGGCCGACCGGGACTGAGCCAGGCCATTCGCGGCTGAAGCCATCTCCCACAAGAGCAAAGCGCTCGGGCAACCTGTGGTGTGGGAGCGGCGCTCCGGGTGATTTTGTGGGAGCGGCTTTAGCCGCGATACCTGGTACCCGCGGGTGCTCAGGGCTCGCGAAGCGCCCGGTCGCTTCCAGCCAGCAAATCCAGGCCGCCGCGGGCCGGGGGGCCGCAGGGCACGGCACCCCATTCCAGCGCCAGCGCCGTCGCGGCCGGTGAAAAATACAGCAGGACCTCGCAGTGCAATCGCCCCTCCGAGACGTGCCGGACGAACAGGCCCATGTCGGCGGGATAGCCTTGGTGACGACAGGCGGCTTCGAAACAGCTTCGAACCTCCTCCAGCGCGTCCTGTGCCAGCATGGCGTCGCCCAGGGTGCTGACAAACCAGCCTGTCACGATCGGCCCGGCGCTTGAACCCACCCCTGAAAACAAAACATCATTCCTGAGACCCCTTCACACCGGTGGGATCCGACCCACTCAGCGCGGGGTTTTTGAAGGGCCAGTTGGCGGCCAGCCAGTCGCGCACGGTCTCGCGCAGTTCCACCTCCAGGCCGCCGGCCAGTTCGCTCTGGCGAGCCCACAAATAGACTGCGGCGTCGAATCCCGGCTTGCGGGTCGGGTAGATGTACACGCAACCGAGCACCCGGGATTCGTCGGGCGCGAGCACGGTGTAGGCGAAGGATGTGCGGCGCTGAAACTCCTTCTGGTGCCAGCCGAGATCGACCAGGTTCTGCTCCAGCGTCAAGCCCTCTGGCCAGCCGGACCCGAACAGTTCGTTGAGGTGCCGACGGCTGCTGATGACGGCGTCGTAGTCCTTGACGAGGTGGTGGATGGTCAGCGGGCGCAGACGAAACCGCTCGGTTTCCACGGATTCCGGTGGTTTAAAGTCCGTCGGCACGAAATCCTGCGCGGACCCGGCGTAAGCGGCTGAAAGAAGACTCATGATCGAAACCCCGGGTAGCTGCGAAAACCTGCCGCGCCCGGCGCGGGTTGTGGCTGAAACCCTGTCACTCTGCGTTGCTCGTCACTCATGGGGATGTCGGCGAAGGGATTGGGCATGCGGTGATTATGCCGGATGAGCGGCTCTTGCGAAAAGGCACGAGACCTCGGCCGGCGCGAGGATTCGCTGATGTGTATCATCGCAAGAATCCGCCTCCGGGATATACTGATAAAGGAGCAGCGGCCGACTGGCCCGGTGGCGCGTATGCTATCTCCAGGCTGGCCTTTTACAGGAGGATCGATATGTTGCACAAAAGCAGGATACTCATCATGGCAGCTACCGCGCTGATATTGCTGGCCTGCACGACCGCCCCGACCAAGCAGGACCAGGGGGTTCTGATCGGCGCGATCGCGGGCGGCATTCTCGGCCACCAGGTCGGGGGCGGCAGCGGCCGGGTGGTGGCGACCATGCTGGGCACGGTCGCGGGCGCGGCGATCGGCGGCAGCATCGGCCGCTCGATGGACGACACCGACCAGATGCGCACGGCGGCTACGCTGGAGAACGTGCGCACCGGGGTGCCGTCGAGCTGGGTCAACCCCGATACCGGTTACGCCTACACGGTCACGCCGACCAATACCTACGACGCCGGCACGGGACCCTGCCGGGAGTACGTTCTCGACGCGCAGATCGGCGGGCGAACCGAGCAGATCTACGGCACCGCCTGCCGCCAGGCCGACGGCAGCTGGCTGGTCGTGGACTGACTGAACCGCGCGACCGGCGGCGACCGAGGGTTACCCTACCGCCGAGGTCACGCTGGGGGCGTGGACACGCGCGATCTGTCGTCCCGGCCCCTGCAGCGCCGGATTCCCGGCCTGTTCTTCATCGCCGAGGTGGTGGACGTGACCTGCCACCTCGGCGGCTTCAATTTCCAATAGGCCTGGTCCTCTGGCCACGCAGCGGGGCCGGCGGTCTGAAGCGGACCGGTCGCTAAACCGTATGACGTTCGGTGACCGCCCGGCTAAAAGCCCGAACATGGCACCGGTATCCCGGATGATGACTGAGGACAAACGCGGCCGGGCAAACTCGGGCTGACCGGCATGTGGCAGAATGGGCCTTTCGTTGCAACGTGAAACAACAGGAAATACATCGTGGAAAGGAAAGCACAGGCCAAGGTCATGCTGGGCTGGCGCGAGTGGGTCAGCCTGCCGGCGCTGGGCATCGAGTGCATCAAGGCGAAGGTCGACACGGGCGCGCGTACCTCCGCCCTGCACGCCTTCGAGATCGAAACATTCGAGGCAGACGGCCGGCCGCGGGTACGCTTCAAGATCCACCCGCTGCAACGCGACACCGAAACGGTGATCGAGTGCGTGGCGGACGTGATCGACCAACGGGTGGTCAGCGACTCGGGCGGGCACAAAGAGCAGCGCCTGGTGATCCGCACCGACGTGCAGATCGGTCCGCACACCTGGCCGGCGGAATTCACGCTGACCGCGCGCGACGACATGCTGTTCCGGATGCTGCTGGGTCGCACCGCCATCGCCAGACGCGCCACGGTCGATCCCGCGCGCTCTTTCCTCGTGGGCAAAAGGCCCGGCCCGGCGCCGATCGCGGAAAAGGAGGTTCGCGATGGCGAAGAATAGAACCATCACCATCGGCGCCGTCGATGTGGCGCCGGGCCAGCGGACCAGCGTCAACCTGCCGGTCGCCAACCTGTACACGGCCACGTCGCTGCACATGCCGGTCACCGTCATCAACGGCCGGCGCGACGGCCCGGTGCTGTTCGTTTCCGCCGCCGTACACGGCGACGAATTGAACGGTGTGGAGATCATCCGCCGCCTGCTCAAGCGCAAGGCGCTGCAGTCGATCCGCGGTACCCTGCTGGCCGTGCCGATCGTCAACGTGCACGGTTTCATCGACCAGTCGCGCTATTTGCCCGACCGCCGCGACCTGAACCGCTCTTTTCCGGGCAGTGCCACCGGGTCGATCGCCGCACGGCTGGCCAACATCTTCCTGCGGGAGGTCGTGTTAAAATCCGACATCGGCATCGATTTACACACCGGCGCGGTGGATCGCGCCAACCTGCCGCAAATTCGCGCTGCACTCGAGGACGAGTCGCTGCGCGACCTGGCCGAGACCTTCGGCGCGCCCGTGATCGTCAATGCCGGCATGCGCGACGGTTCGCTGCGCGCTTGCGCGGCAAGCAACGGCATCCCGGTCATGGTCTACGAGGCCGGCGAGGCCCTGCGCTTCGATGAGTTGAGCATCCGGGCCGGCATCCGCGGCATCCTGCAGGTGATGCGCAAGCTCGCTATGCTGCCACCCGCGCGCACGCAGCGCTCCAATCGCACGATGATCGCAAGCTCGACGACCTGGGTGCGCGCAGTGAGCAGCGGCATCGTCACGCACAAGGTGGAGCTGGGCAGCCGCGTTCGGAAAAACGACCGCCTGGCCCTGATGGGCGACCCCCTCGGTAACAGCGATGCGGAGGTTCTCTCGCCCTGCGACGGCATCGTCATCGGCGCCAGCAGGCTGCCGCTGGCCTACGAGGGCGATGCCCTGTTCCACGTGGCGCTGTTCGACAGTGTCGGGCGGGCCGGGGACGCGGTCGAAGCCTTTGCCGCCGTGCACGACATGGCGCTGCGGCGAACCGTCGAGCCCAATTTGCTGGAAACCTGACCGACTGGAGAACTGATTTGAAAATCGTAGTGCTGTCGACGAACGCGAAACTCTATTCGACTCGCCGGCTGGTGGAAGCCGGCCGCGAGCGCGGCCACGAAATGCTCGTGCTCAGCCACAAGCGTTGTTACATGACCATCGCCACCATGCGCCCGACCATCCACTACCGGGGTGAGGTGATCGAGGACGTCGATGCCGTAATTCCGCGGATCGGTGCCTCGGTCTCGTTTTACGGGACGGCGGTCGTGCGGCAGTTCGAAATGATGGGCGTGTATTCGGTCAACGAGTCGGTGGCCATCACCCGCTCGCGCGACAAACTGCGCGCGCTGCAGTTGCTCTCACGCAAAGGCATCGGTCTGCCGGTGACCGGTTTTGCGCATTCACCCGACGACACCGAGGACCTGCTCGACAGCGTCGGCGGCGCGCCGGCGGTGATCAAGCTGCTGGAAGGCACCCAGGGCGTCGGCGTGGTGCTCGGCGAGACCCGTAACGCCGCCAAAAGCGTGATCGAGGCCTTCCGCGGCCTGAATGCCAACTTCATGGTGCAGGAATTCATCAAGGAAGCGGGCGGCTCGGACCTGCGCTGCTTCGTCATCGGCGACAAGGTCGTCGCGGCGATGAAACGCACCGGCAAGGAAGGCGATTTTCGCTCCAACATCCACCGCGGCGGCTCGGCCGAACTGGTGCGCATCACGCCCGAGGAACGCTCCACAGCCGTGCGCTCGGCGCGCATCATGGGCCTGAACGTGGCCGGCGTCGACCTGCTTCGCTCCAATCACGGTCCCGTGGTGATGGAAGTCAATTCCAGCCCCGGCTTGGAAGGCATCGAAAAAGCGACTGAAAAGGACATCGCCACGCAAGTGATTCGCTTCATCGAGAAGAACGCCCGCCCCGGACGCACCCGCTCGCGCGGCACCGGCTAGCGTCCTGTCACGCATCTGACCGCTTCTTGCCTTGCTGAAAGCGACATAAGATGCGTGACAGGACACTAGCTCGAGGGTCTTACGAACCGGCGGGAGCCTGCAGGAGCTTGCTGTACCTGTGGGAGCGGCTTTAGCCGCGATTTCTATTTCCTGCGCACAGTCGCGGCTAAAGCCGCTCCCACAGGTTCAACTAACGCTCCAGGGCGCCGGCGTCGATGGCGAGCACGGTACGCAGCAGCACATCCGCGCCGTTGGCCATGTCACGCGGCGGGGTGTATTCGAACGATGAATGGCTGACACCGCCCACGCTGGGAACGAAAATCATGCCGGTCGGCGCGATCTGCGCCAGGTCCTGGGCGTCGTGCCCGGCGCCGCTGGGCATGCTCATGTAGCTCAGCCCGAGTTCTTCGGCGGACTGCGTGATAAGCGCGCGGATACGCTCGTCCGTCAGGGCGGGCTCCGCATCGACCTCGATGTGCCGGAACGCGATCGGCGTGCCGCGCCGCGCGGCAATTTCCGCCGCTTCCTGTTCGATTTCACGAAACAGGGCGAACATCTTCTGCTCGTTCAGGTCGCGAATCTCCAGACTCATCACGACTCGGCCGGGGATCACGTTCGGCGCGCCGGGTTCGGCGGCGATGCGCCCGACCGTTCCCACCTGGCGGCCCGGGACACCCGTGATGACACGGTTGATCGCCAGCGTCAACTCGGCAGCCGCCAGCATCGGGTCGCGGCGCTTGCCCATCGGCGTCGTGCCGGCGTGATTGGCGACTCCCTCTATTTCGACGTCCCACCACTGGATGCCGACGATACCGGTGACCACGCCGATATCGATCTCCTCGTCGTCCAGCACCGCGCCCTGTTCGATGTGCAGCTCGACGAATGCAGCGACATCGCCCGGACGCCGCTGCGCCTCGGCAAGCCGCTCCGGATCACCGCCGATGGCGCGGATGCCCTCGGCTATGGTCAGGCCGCTGTGGCTGACCACAGCCAGTGCCTCGTCGTTGAGCTTGCCGACCATGGCGCGGCTGCCGCTGAGGCCGCCTTCCTCGTCGGCAAACACGACCACCTCCAGCGGATGGCGGGTTTCGATCGCCTGCTCCTTCAGCAACTGAATCGCTTCGATGGCGGCGATCACGCCGACGTCGCCGTCGTAGTTGCCGCCGCCAGGCACCGAATCGATGTGCGAGCCGAACAGGATGGGCGGCAGCTCTTCGCTGCCCGCGCGGCGGCCGATGAGGTTGCCCGCAGTGTCGATGCGAACCTCCAGGCCGGCCTGCAGCATCAGTCCCTTGATATAGGCACGCGCGTCACGGTCCGCCTCGTTGAAGGCCAGGCGGCTGACGCCGCCCTGCGGGTTACGGCCGAATGCGGACAGCTCCAGGATACACCCCTCCATGCGTTCGGCGTTGGCGCGCGGCAGCGTATCGCCGGCCTCGCCCGGATTGGGCAGCGACAGCAAGAGGGCGCTGAGGAGGAAACACGGTATCTTGCGCATGGGAAACCTCAAAAAATGAAACGGCGGGTTCTTCATTATGCCGCAAAATCCTTGGCGACAACCTCGGTTGATGAGCGCGGTGAGCGGCTTCCCTCCACATCTTCAGACCGTCAGGTGACGACGATACGGGTTGCGGCCCGGGTGGCGTCTTCGTCCGAACCGCGCGGCGGGATCTCGCGGCCGCGCCGGACCGCGGGGCGCGCGCCCACGCGTTCGAGCCAGGCTTGCAGGTTTACCAGTTCCCCGATGTCCACGCCCGACCAGTCGTGGGTGACGGCCCAGGGCCAGCAGGCAATGTCGGCAATGCTGTATTCGTCGCAAAGGTAGTCGCGCCCGGCCAGGCGGCCATCCAGCACCGTCAGCAGGCGCAGGCTCTCATGCTGATAGCGGTGAATCGCCGCGGGAATCTTTTCGGAGAAGTAACGATAAAACACATTGGCCTGGCCCATCATCGGGCCGAGGCCGCCCATCGCCACTGGATGACCTGCGAGCGGGCCTTCGCTGCGGCCGGCAGCAGGCGGTTATCGGCCTGCAACGGCTCGCCCGGCAGCGGATTGCTGACGCGGGGCTGAACCCGCTCCAGGTAAAACAGCGCTATGTCCTTGCCGACGCGCAGGTTGCCGTAGTTGTCCTCAGCCAGCGGCAGGGTTCTGATTTTCATGGGGACTCCTTGTGCAGGCCTGTGATTATAAACCCGGGCCCCGGGCCGGCAATGTGCCGATGGGCATGGATTGCCCTGCACCGAACGGCGAGATCGGTTAAATTCAGGGCTGCGCTCAGAACTGCGCCGAGTGGCGCCGGATATTGCCATGGAAAACCGTTCGTCGCATGCCGAACCGCATCGCTCGCACCGCTCCGGCTGGCTGCGGGCCGCGGTGCTGGGCGCCAATGACGGCATCGTTTCGACCGCCAGCCTGGTGATCGGCGTTGCCTCGGCACAGGCTTCGCACGACTCCGTGCTGATCGCCGGCGTGGCCGGTGTGGTGGCCGGCGCCATGTCAATGGCGGCCGGCGAATACGTCTCGGTCAGTTCCCAGTCCGATACCGAAAAAGCCGACCTCGAGCGTGAGAAAAAGGAACTGGAGCTGAACGAGGGCCGCGAGATCCGCGAACTGGCGTTGATCTATGAAGAGCGGGGCCTGGAGAAAGAGCTCGCCCATGAAGTCGCGGTTCAGCTTATGGCGCATGACGCGCTGGGCGCGCACGCACGCGACGAAATCGGCATTTCCGACATCATGACGGCCCGTCCTCTGCAGGCGGCCTGGTACTCCGCAGCCAGCTTTACTGCCGGTGGGCTGCTGCCGCTGCTGGCGGTACTGGCCACGCCACAGGGCTCGACGGTTTTCGCGGTCGCGCTGGTTGCGCTGCTGTCCCTGACGGGGCTGGGCGTCGTGTCGGCGCGAATTGGCGGCGCGCCGGTCTGGATCGCGGCCGGACGGGTGACCTTCTGGGGCGCGCTGGCGATGGCGCTCACCGCGGCGGTCGGGCGCTGGTTCGGCGGCATCGTTTAGACTGAACAGACTCAGTTACGAAGAACAACAGCACGGAAATGGAGGAGCGACTCTGGGGGGATTACATGAGCTGCGCAACAGTTTTTACCTGAAGCCTTGCCAATCGCGGCTAAAGCCGCTCCCACAGAACCTCCTGCAAAACCCGACCCGCGGTAAACCCTGTGGGAGAGATCCTGTGGGAGACCTTGTAAGAGACCTTGTGCGGCTTTAACCGCGATGGTTGTGGTTCTCCCCGAGCCGACCTTAGCGATATCCCGCGGCCTGCAGCGAGAACAGGCGGGCGTAACGGCCGCCGAGTTTCATAAGCGCTTCGTGGTCGCCGCGTTCGATGATGCGGCCGTTCTCGATGACGACGATCTGGCTGGCCATCCGTACGGTCGAAAAACGGTGTGAAATCAGGATGGCGATACGGTCTTTCGTAAGCTTGCGGAAATGCTCGAAAATCTGCGCCTCGGCCGCCGCGTCCATCGCCGCGGTGGGCTCGTCCAGCACCAGGATATCCGCCTCGGAACGCATGAAGGCTCGTGACAGGGCGATCTTCTGCCACTGGCCACCGGACAGCTCCTGGCCGTCTTTGAACCACTTGCCCAACTGCGTGTCGTAACCGGCCGGCAGGCTTTCGATCAGCGCGTCGGCCATGCCCTTGCCCGCAGCGACCCGCCAGCGCTCTTCTTCTTCGAAGAACCGCACGTCGCCCACGCCGATGTTCTCGCCGACCATGAACTGGTAGCGTGAAAAATCCTGAAAAATCACTCCGATACGCTGGCGCAAAATGTCTTCATCCCATTCCCGCAGATCAAGACCGTCCAGCAGGATGCGGCCCTCGTCGGGGTGATAGAGGCGGGTCAACAGCTTGATCAGGGTGGTTTTGCCGGAGCCGTTCTCGCCGACCAGCGCCAGCGACTGACCCGGAGGGATGTGCAGGTCGACCTCCCGCAGCGCCGGCACACTGGCGCCGGGGTAAGTGAAGCTGACGCCCTCGAAGCGGATGCCGTCCCTGGGGCGCGGGCCGCTGCGCGCGTCGCCGCCAAGACGCTGCGCCGGGGTCTCCAGAAATTCGTACAGTGTCGACAGGTAAAGGTTGTCCTCATACATGCCACCGATCGCTGACAGAATGGCAGCGACTGCCGACTGCCCCTGGCGAAACAGCATCAGGTACATGGTCATCTGGCCCAGTGTGATGCGGCTGCCCACCGCGGCCGCCGCGATCCAGCCGTAGGCGCCGTACAGCGCGACCGTGCCGATCAGGCTCAGGAAAAACCCCCAAACGTCACGGCGAATCGCCAACGAACGATCCCGGCCGTACAAGCGATTGAAGATGTCCCGGTAGCGCTGCAGCAGCAGGGGGCCGAGACCGAACAGCTTGACTTCCTTGACGTTGTCCTCGCGCGCCAACACCGTTTCCAGGTAGAGCTGCATGCGCGTGTCGGGCGAGCGCCAGCGGAACAGGCTGAAGGCATCGGCGGAAAACTTGGCCTCGGCGAAAAAGGACGGCAGGCCCGCCACGACCAGCACCAGCACTGCCCAGGGCGAGAACTGTACCAGCAAGACACCGTAGCTGATCAGCGAGATCAGGTTCTGGCCGAGGCCGAATGTGCGTGTAACCAGCGACAGTGGCCGGCTGGAGGCCTCGCGGCGTGCCCGCGTCATCTTGTCGTAGAACTCCGAATCCTCGAACTGTGCCAGTTCCAGTGACTGCGCCTTTTCCAGGATCAGCATGTTTACTTTCTGCCCCAACTGCGCCCGCAGCAGTGCCTGGCAAAGGGAAATTCCGCGCTGGGCGCCGGTCAGCACCGCAACCAGGCTTGCCTCGACGGCGATCAACGTAAATATGACCTGCAGCTCGATACCGCCGGTTTCCCGATTGACCTCGATGGCCGCAACCACCGCGTCGATGATCTGCGCGCCAACCCAGGCCATGGCGGCCGGCAGCACGCCGGCCAGCAGCGTGAATGCAGCCAGCGCCAGCGTCAGGCGGCGGTTGGTGGACCAGACCAGGCCCATCGCCCGGCGGCTGTAGCGGAACACGCCGAAAAAACCCCGCAGGGTGGAATCAGGGGGCGCTGAAGCTGGAGGGTGACGTGCCATGGGGCGATTATAAGTGAGGCGGATGATCAAAAGTCGGGCTTGATGCTAAGCTATGGGGCATGATCGTTCGTGCCAGGAAAATGCCGGCCATTCGCCACGGTGAGGAGCTGATCGAATACCGCATTCGGCACCGTCCGACGGTGACCCGTCGCATCCACCTGGAACTGGGCGAGGACGGCGAACTGCGCGTGGTCGCGCCGCGGCGCATGTCCGCCCGCTCGATCCAGCGCCGCCTGCAGCAGCACGCCCTGCATGTCGCCCGTTTCCTGGAGCGCGCCCGCGACCGGCAAAGCGAGCTGGCGCCGCTGCGTTACCTCAGCGGTGAACGGCATCTTTACCTCGGTAAGCGCTACCCGCTGGAAGTCCTCGCAACGAGCGGCCGGCGCGGCGGCGTTGAGTGGGATGGGCGAACGCTGCGCATCCGGTCGCCCGGCGGACGGGCCGAAGCCGTGCCGGACTTACTGGCCCGCTGGTACCGGCAGCAGGCGCAAAAAGAGTTCCAGCGACGCCTGCAACTGATCTGCCGGCTTGCTGAATGGACTTCGAGCGGAACGCCGCCGCTGCGGCTGCGACGAATGAAACGGACCTGGGGCAATTGCTCTGCAAAGGGTGTGATCACGCTGAATCCGCACTTGATCAAGGCGCCGCCGGAGTGCGTGGACTACGTCATCGCGCACGAAGTCTGCCACTTGCGTGAACACAACCACGGCAAGAACTTTTACGCCCTGCAGCAGGACCTGTACCCGGGCTGGCGAGAAGCCACGGCGCTACTACGGCGCCACGGCCACGTTTACCTGCATTCGTGAGGGTCCGGCAACGTTGCGGGAACGGCGCGAGGCGCCAAAGAAAAGACACAACAGCTCTGGGGCGGGCATGACGTCTGCCCAGCGAATCCAGCCTTTTCGAGGCGGCCATGAGGACAAGAGCGGGGGTTGAAAACACCTCGAAGTTTCCCGGCCGGAACATCGAGGGCTATCGCAGCAAGGTGGCCCGGCTTAAAATGCGGTGCGGCGCACGGCGCCTGTTGCGCCGGTACCCCGGGCGATCGCGCAGGGCAGCTGCGGTGGGGGTGCCACCCGGATTGACTCTTTCAACGGCAGGAAAACGTTCATGGACCCCTTATTCTGGCACGAAAGCTGGCACGAAGGCCGCACCGGCTTCCACCAGCAAGCCGTGCACGACTGCCTGCAGCGGCACTGGCCGAAGCTCACGGAAAATTCTTCGGTGCTGGTTCCGATGTGCGGCAAGTCACTGGACATGCTATGGCTCGAAGACCAGGGCCTGACCGTGACCGGGGTCGAACTCGTGGAGCAGGCGGCCGAAGCGTTTTGTCACGAGAACGGCCTGGCCTGCTCGGTCAGCCTGGAGGACGGGCGAAAACACTATCAGCTTATCGACTCGAATATCCGCCTGGTGGTCGACGATTTTTTTCATTTCGCACGGCACTACCGGGGTCGGCCATTCGACAGCCTCTATGATCGCGCGGCCCTGGTGGCGCTACCGCCGGAACTTCGCCGGAAGTACGTGTCGGCTTGCAAATCGCTGTTGAGCCCATGCCACGACGGGCTGCTCGTCACGCTGGAGTACGAACAGGCGCTGATGGATGGCCCGCCCTTCAGCGTGACAGCGAACGAAGTGCAGCGCCACTGGGCCGGCCGCGTCGCCTGCATTGAGCGTCGTAACGCGCTGGACACGTTGCCAAAAGCGAAAGAGCACGCCATAGCGCGGCTGGACGAGTCTTGCTGGAAATTCGTGTGCCACGGGGTGGCATCACGACAAGCCTCTGAAACCTAAGATTCTTACCGTAAATAGAGGCTTGGATTCACCGATCTACGCCGGACCGAGCCCCGCATCAATCCCGTTTCGCGAACGGAATGCGCTTCACGGCGACCTGGCCGTTGCTCATGACCAGCAGCACGTCCTGCAGCGCCAGGATGTCTTCCAGCGGATTGCCGGGCACCAGGAACAGGTCGGCTTCGTAACCGGGTGCGATGCGCCCGGTGCGGTCCGCCATCCGCAGCAGCTCGGCGGAATCGACCGTCGCGGCCTGCAGCGCTTCGAACGGGCTCAGGCCCAGGCGCACCAGGTGCATGACCTCCAGGGAGATGCGGTTGATCGATTCGTTGTCGTAGTAATTGTCCGCGCCGGTGGCGAACTTCACACCGAGGCGGTGCGCGGCGCGGATCGCTGCTTCCAGCCGCGGCACCATGTGCGAGCCGCGCAGACGCAGCACGTGATCGTATTGCTCTTCGTTCATTTCCAGCATCGTGATCAGGGTCGGCACGAACCAGACGTTCTTTTCCTTCATCAACCGCAGCGTGGCCTCCGACAGGTAGGTGCCGTGCTCGATGCTGCGCGCCCCGGCCTGCACCGCAGCCAGCGCACCCTCGTCGCCATGGGCGTGCACCATCACGTCCAGGTCGTGCTGCGCGGCCTCGTCGACGATGATCTCGAGTTGGCGACGGCTGTAGACCTGCTCGCGCGGATCAGTGTCGGGGCGCCCGGCGCGCTCGGTGCCGCGCGTCTTGATCACGTCCACGCCGCGCTCGGCGTTGACCCGCACCAGCAGCCGCAGTTGCTCTTCGGTCTCGGCCCCTTCGTACAGCACCGCGAGGCGCGGGTCGGCCAGGATGCTTTCTTCCAGATCCGGCGTGACGTAAACGCCCGCGGCCACGACTTCGGGACCGGGCAGCGCGCCGCTGCGCACCAGTTCGCGCAGGCCGACGTCCTGGTAGGCCGGCACGCTGGCCGTGCGCACGGTGGTCACGCCGGAGGCCAGCGC
>JAVVFH010000019.1:0-26988 GCA_032250585.1 Lysobacterales bacterium | reverse complement strand
CTCTTCAGTTTAAAGTATTCGATGTCGGACCGAAGCCGAAGCTTCAAGCCTTTCACCTAGTGCTTCTAGCTGAAAGCTGTTCCTTGCTCCCGATTACTATTTAAATCAGGGCATGGTCGCTTTCGTTAATGGCAAATTCATCAACATGAGCGCCCACACAAGTTACCTGTTTCTTGTTAAAGAACCGTCTTACTCTCTGCGTTTCGCAGAGAGCCCCGCACACCGTTCACGCGATTGGACCCCCTTGGGGACCACCGCGACCGCAGATTCGCTTTAAGAATCTCCACCCGGTGCTGGGCGGGCCGTCCATTATACATTGACAAGCATTTTTTCGTCAATGTTCGGCGGAAACCTTTGTGAGTCGATTTCCTTCGGCCCCCGTCAAGCGGCATATATCGCTGGACAGGGGGCGCATTATAGGTGCTGTGAGTCTTGCGTCAAGCACTATCTTGCGATATTCGGCAAATACTTTCGGCCCGGTCACGGGAAGGTGCCACCCGTGGTCCTCAGCTCCGCCAGACGCGAGCGAATCCGCTCCAGCTGCAAGTCGCCACAGGCGCCAGGAGACACACGTTTCGCGATGCTGGCGACCGGATCCGGCGCGGCCAACTCGCCCAGATCCGTTTTCGCCTGACGGTAGGCCGAACGAAATGGAACCCCGGCTGCAGCCCGCTCCAGGGTCAGATCTGTGGCATACATTTCGCGGGAGATTGCATCCCGCATGTTCACCTCGTTGAACGTCACACCCTCGATCAGCGCCGGGACGAGCCGCAAGGCCTGCAAAGCCGCCCGCATGCCTCGCAGTAGCGGCGCCTTGGTCAATTGCAGGTCGCGCTGATAGCCGGAAGGCAGCGAGAGCGTGGACTGTATTTCCAAAACTGCCGCCTCCACCGTGGCAACCCGACCGCGCAGCAACTCTATGACGTCGGGGTTCGACTTGTTCGGCATGATCGAGGAGCCGGTCGTGTATTGTGGCGGAAGGCTGACAAAATTGAACTCGGTGGTCGTAAACAGGCTCAGGTCCCAGGCCAGGCGACGGAGATCCTGCATGGCGTGCAGCGCAGCCTGCAGAGCCATCACCTCGAACTTTCCCCGACTGTTTTGCGCGTACATCGGATTGACCTGCAAACGCGTAAAACCTAATTCATCAGCCACTCCATCGCGGTCGAGCGCCAGATTAACCCCGTAACCAGCCGCGGTGCCGAGCGGACTACAGTCAACAAGGGCCCGGACGCCTTGGGCGAATGCAGCATCGTCGGTAAAGGCCTCCGCGAAAGCAGCCATCCACAGACCGACGCTGGAGGGCACGGCACGTTGGAGATGCGTGTAACCCGGCATTGGCACCATGGCGCCGCTCTCGGCCCGCCTGAGGCAGGCCGATGCGATTTCAGCGGCGATCGAGACCAGGGCTTGCAGCTGGTCCTTCAGATACAGGCGTGTTGCCACCGCAACCTGATCGTTGCGGCTGCGCCCGGTATGCACCTTGGGCCCGAGTTCACTGGCGCGCTCAGTCAGATAAAACTCTATGGCCGAGTGGCCGTCCTCGTAGCGCTCGTCCAGGACGAACTCGCCGGATTCAAAATCCAGCAGGAGAGCGTCCAATAGCTCGTCGAGGATTTCGGCTTCTTTGCCGTCCAAAATGCCGATGCGGGCGAGGCCGTGCACATGGGCGGCAGTGGCCCGGATATCGTAAGCGAACAACTCGCGATCGAGCATGATGTCTTCACCGGCCGTGAACTCGAGGATTGCTTCGTCGACAGACACACCAACTTCTGATTGCCACAGAAATTTCTTCATGCCTTTGTACCTCGCCAGGAGCCCAAGCCGGTCATCGCATCCAGGCCGAAAGCGAGATTCAGGTTCTGCACGGCCTGGGTTGCAGCTCCTTTAAGCAGATTGTCCAGCACGCTGACCATCGACATTCGCCGTGTATGGATGGAGCTCACGGAAAACCCTCCCAGGATCACCCCGTGAGTGCCACGCACTTCCTTGACCTCGGGTATTCCGGCTCGAACCTCGATCAATGGGCAGTGCGCGTAAAAATCGCGATAGCGAACCAGCAGATTTTCTTCGCTGACGGCGGCTTTCAGCTCGCTTGCCACCGTCAAACTGATGCCGCGAAAGAAGGGCGCTACGTGCGGCATGAAGCGCACATCCCGACCCAGATGGAGGGACATCTCCTGTTCGTGCACGTGATCGACCAGGCTGTACGGCAGCAGGTTGTCCGCCAGCACCTCTGGATCGTTCTTGCGCGAGGGTTTGCTGCCTGCACCACTATAACCTGAGACCCCGAACACGGCCGGCACCCCCACAAGGCCGTCGACAAGCGGCGCCAAAGCGAGCTGTGCACCCGTGGCATAGCACCCGGGGTTGGCTATGCGCGTCGCGCCGCGCAGTTTTTCTCCGAAACGTTCCGGCAGACCGTAAGTCCAGGCCGGGTCAAAACGATGATCGGCACTCAGATCGACAACCACCGTTTCCGGGTGGTGGCGATCGACAACGGCCACGAACCCCGAGGCGAAGCCATTGGGCAAGGCGAGAATGCAGGCGTCCGGATTCAATGCCTGCAGATCCTCCGGGCGCAGGTCCGCAAACACGAGATCGCAGTCATCCATATCCTCGACGCAGGCTGCAACCGGCTGCCCGGCTGCGCTGGTCGAACCGATCGCAATGATCTCAAAGTGGGGGTGCCGGTAAAGCAGCGGCAGCAACTCCCCTCCGGTGTAGCCGCGCGCTCCCATGACGATTACGCTAATCATGGCGCTTTTCCACCCAGCTTTCCGGGCGCGACAGGCAATCTTTCTGGCAGCGTTCGAGCTGGCCGAAATCGCGAATGCCAACACTGAACGCGACCCATTGGTCTTCGGTAAAACTGGCATCAGCCTGGTCGAAGTACCAGGAGGTCACCGCGTTTTCGGTCCGCGAGCGCCAATACAGGCGCGGACAACGATGAATCAGGGCCTGCCACACAGCGGCCCCGAGACCAGCGCCCTGCGCTTCCGGCGTCACGGCAAATTTATCGAGATAGGGAATGCCGTCCACACCTTTCAGCACGATCGCCATGGCGCCGCCCGACTCGCTGCGGAGAACACACTCGACGGGCAATTCCTTAAAGTAATCGTCCTTCAGTTTCCTGCCAAAACTTTGTTCCAACAGGGCTCTGGCCGCGGGCATGTCCGATTCGTCAATGGCATTACTTTCAATGATGTCCTCGCCAATTCGGATCAACGTTCCGGCACCCCGGTGGGTAAAGAGTTCGCGGGCGAGATTGTCCACCGAGGTGATCGAAACCGATGCGCTCTCGGGCAGGCCGGACAGCAGTTGACTGATCTGCTCCAGTTTCAGCAGCATGCCCGAGTGCACCCACTCCTGCCGCAACAGGTATTCGTAGTCGCTGCGCAGACTGATCGCCGAGATGATCCGGCCGTTTTCATCCAGCAACCCGCCAGTGCCGGTCAGGAATATGATCTTGTGGGGTTTGACTTCCCAGATCAGTTCCCGCGCGGCTACGTCTGCATTGATGTTCATGACCTGGCCCATGGGACTCTCCCCGAGGCAGGCAACGACTGGCAAAATACCTCGCTGCGCCACCTCCCGCACCGCCTCCAGGTCGACCCGCCGGATCTCTCCGACCAGGCCGTACTCTTCGCGATCGAGGTAATCGCAGACGAACACGCCGTGCTGGATTCCCTGGGCGCGCACGCCCTGATCCTCCAGAGCGCTTACCAAGCGCCGGTTGGCACGGTAAATAACCGGCCTGGCGACTTCCATCACTTCGGGCGTGGTGACGCGCAGCCCCCGTCGCTTGACCGAGCCGATGGATGCTTTCTCGAGTGCTTCATCCAGCTGCGGCCCGGCACCGTGCAATATGATCGGCATCAGCCCAAGGTTGCGCAGGAAGGCCAGCGCTGCGGCCAGCGGCTCCAACTGCTCTTCGAGCACGGCTCCGCCCACCTTGATGACGGCGAATTGCAACTCACCGTCACTGCTGAACTGTCGAAGGTAATAACGGGCTTCGCGACTGGCGCCCAGCTGGCTCAGCACCTGGTTGACCACGCTCCTGATCTCAGCCATCGTTTTTCACCACGCGGCCATACAGCTCGCCCGCTCTCTCGAGCTGGGTGAGTTGCAGCCACTCATTCACTGCATGCGCCTGGGCGATGTCGCCGGGCCCCAGGACCAATGCCGGCAGCCCGGCGACCGAGAACAGCGACGCCTCGGTCCAGAAATCGACCGCAGCCCCGACTGAAAGTCCATGACGGTGACAGAAAGCCCGGGATGCCTCGTCACTGCGGCCACCCGCAGGCAGCGGCTCACCTGCGAAAGGCAGCTCCCACTCGGACTCCGAATCCCGCGGCGCGCAGCGCTTGACCCGTTCCAGAAAATCAACGTTCGACTCACCCGGCCGCAGCCTTGCGCTCCAGTGAACGAATGCCTGACCGGCGATGACGTTGCTCTTGATACCGCCCTCCACGACGCCAAGATTGAAACAGGCGCCCGGGTCCTCAGCGGACGATTTAACGCCGTGCGCGAGATTCAGGGCCGCTGCGGACCAACGCGCCATAGCGTGCGTCGCACTATCATACAGCGCCCGGGCCTCCGAGGAATGTCCGGTCTTACCGTAAAAGCGGGTTTTGACGGAGAGAAATCCTCGATGACCCAGCACGGCTTCGCAGTCCGTCGGTTCGGCGACGATTACCTGGTCGAAACGCGCCGCTTCGCCAGTGGCCAGAAATTTTTCCACGCAGCAGCCTCCGGCACCTTCCTCGTCGGACGTGAACAGCAGCGCCAGGTTTTCGGCTCCCTGTCCCGCCAGCGACAGCAACGCCGCCGCGGCGCCCTTGATATCGCAGACGCCGCGACCGTACGCGCGGCCGTCTTCAACCCGAAGCCGCAGGGGATCCGAGGTCCAGCCTTCCCCGGCTGGAACGGTGTCCAGATGGACATTGAACAGCACGGTCGGTTTCCCGCGCACGGCGTACCAAGAAACATGGCCGTCACCATGATCCCAGGTCCGCGTCTCGAAGCGTCCGTCGACGGCCCGTTCGCAATGCCGGAAAATTTCGCTGTCACCGTCGATTTGTCTTGGCGGGTTCTGCGTGTCGCAGCCGACCAGGGCCTCAAGGTGACGCACCAGCAAGCGTGTACTCACCGCTCGCGGCTCCGAATTTTACCGGCCAGCGTCGTGCTTTGTCCCAACAGCTTGATGAAGCCGACGGCCTCCTCGGGCGTCCAGTCGGCGCTCTGCGCGTAGACTGCGTCGGGATTGTGCAGGCGATACGGGCTTTCGACCGCCACGGCAACCAGCGAACCGCCTGTGGTATGCAAAGTGACCTCGCCGGTGACCGCTTCCTGGGAACTGGCAAGATAGGCTTCGAGGTCGTATTTGTGGGGCTCGTAGAAAAAACCGGCGTATACAAGTTCGGCCCAGCGGTTGCTGACCAGGCTGCGAAACTGCGTCTGGAAACGCGTATTGACCGCGTCTTCCAGCGACTGGTGGGCCAGCAACAGGGCGTCAACCCCCGGGCACTCAAAGGCAATTCGGCCTTTGAGCCCGATGGTCACGTCACCCGTATAAATGTGCCGCCCGACGCCCCAGGCACCCAATTTCTCATTGAGTATCCTCAGGAGCGCAGGACCGGGCAAGGTTTCACCGTCGAGGCTCACGGCCTCGCCTTGCTGGAAACCCAGGCGGAGGTCCAGGCTGCCCGGGGGCCAGTCACAGCGATCAGACGTCAGGCTCCATGCGTCGGACCTGGGCTGCCGGTAGTCGTCGATTTCACTGCCGGATATGGTTACGCCCAGCAGATTCTCGTTGATGGAATAGCGGCTGGCCGAGGTCGCGACCTCGAAACCGGCATCGGCCATGGCCCGAAGTTCGTGATCCCGCACCGCCTTGACCCGGGACTGCAGGTCCCGGATGGGTGCGTGGATTTCATAGTCGCCGAGGCTGCGGACCGTCTGATCGAAACGCAGCTGATCGTTGCCCATGCCGGTGCAGCCGTGCGCAAAGTGCCGTGTATCCAGCTCATTGCACAATTCCAGACAGCGTTTGACGATCAGGTAGCGGTCCGAACACAACAGCGGATATTCCCCCAGCATTCGGGCATGACTCCAAACCAGCGGCCTGACGAATTCATCCCAGATCTCCTGCGACGCGTCGATTTCATGATGTTTCGCGGCGCCCAGGCTTTGCGCACGCTCACGGATCGCCGCCCGGCCCTCATCAGTCACTCCGCCGGTATCGATGAAAGCGGTATGCACCGCGAAGCCCCGCTCGACAAGGTCCAGGACACAATAGCTCGTGTCGAGACCCCCGGAAAATGCAAGTACCAGTTTTTCAGTCATTTGAATTTCCTGTTTTGTCCTTTAACGCCTTGGCAGCACATGGTTATGGAGTTGAGACCGCCACGGGCCAATAACACCTCTTATGAGACCGCTTGTCCCAGCAACGTCAACATCACGGCCTTTTGCACATGCAACCTGTTTTCAGCCTCGTCCAGGGCCACGCAATAATCCGCATCCATCACCCCGTCGGTCGCCTTCACGTTGCGCCTGAGGGGGAGGCAATGACTGAACAGACCACCCCTGGTTTTGGCCATTTTGGCTTCATCGACCATGAAATGCCGGTATTTTCGGCGCAAGTCCCATTCTTTCCCGGGATCGCCGTAAAAAGGTAGCGCACCCCAGCTTTTTGCATAGACGATGTCCGCTTCCTCGTAGGCCTGGTCGATGTCGTGCGTCAACTGAAACGAACCACCGGACGCGGCGGACTGCGCCTGCGCTGCGTTCTCAAACTGCGCATCCAGCCGATAGGCCTCCTCCGGACAGAGCAACGTCACATCCATCCCGAATTTGCTCGCGATAAGCAGCGCCGAATTGGCCACCGCCGTATTGAGCGGGCGCGGATGCCAGGTCCAGGTCAGCAAAAATTTTTTCTTTCTCACGTTTCCCAGGTGTTCCCGCAGTGTCAGCATCAGCGCCAATTCCTGGCAAGGGTGCACAATGGTCTCCATGTTGATCACGGGCACGGAGGCATGTTGAGCCAGTGACCGGATGACCTGATCTTCACGGTCCCTGCGCCAGTCGATGAATTGCGGAAAGGCGCGCAGACCGATCAGGTCGCAGTAGCGTGAGAGCACGCCGGCGACTTCGGCGATGTGCTCCTCCGCCTCGCCGTCCATCACCGCTCCCGGCTTGAATTCGACACCCCAGGCGTCTTTGCCCGGCTGCAGCACGATGGCGATACCACCCAGTTGCTGCATCCCCAGTTCAAACGAGGTTCGGGTGCGCATGGACGGATTGAGGAACAGCAATGCAATCGATTTGCCACGCAGGTCGTCGCGCAAGGGGTCTCGCTTGAGGTCAGCGGCGAGTCGCAGTAACTTGTCCAACTGGTCCACGGGCCAGTCGAGAGTGCTCATGAAATGTTGCATCGGCTGTCTCCAAAACAAAAAACCCAGCCAGCGGCTGGGTTTTTTACAATCTGAACGATTGATCGAATTTACACGGCAACCCAGCCCGAACTTTCAATCCAGGGTCGGCGCAGGTGGCGAAAACCGAGAGTTGCCATAGAAATCTTCATGCTTGGGAATTTACGGAATAATGTAAGCAATTGCAACCAGGCAGTGACCGTTCTATTCCACAGCGCCGGCACCTTTTCTCTCAAAGGTCACAACGCGATTGACTGGTCGACCTCATCTTTTTTTGGCTTGTACACCAACCATCGCACGAGGGCAGGCAGCAACACGATGGCTCCAACCATGTTGGCCAGGAAAATAAACGCCAGCAAAAGGCCCATATCCGCTTGGAACTGGAGTGCCGAAAACATCCATGTGCCCACGCCGGTGGCCAGGGTAAAGCCGGTGAATATCACGGCTCTGCCGGTCAGCCTCAGCGTGCGGTAATACGCTTCCCGGAGTGGATAACCGGCTTTCAGCATTTCATCGAGACGGTTGTACATGTAAATCCCGTAATCCACGCCTATACCGATGCCCAGCGCGACCACCGGCAAGGTGTTTACCTTCAGCCCGATACCGTATACCGCCATCAGTGCCTCTGCCAGCGTAGATACCACAACCAGAGGAAGCACGATGCAGAGCGTACCTCTGACGGAACGATAGGTAATCAGGCAGAGAATGATGATGGATCCGAAAACCAGCGCCAGCATGGGTTTTTCCGCCGCGGCGATATCTTCATTGGTGGCCGCCATTACACCCACGTTGCCGGAAGCGAGGCGAAACCTGAGCAGGTCGGAGGTCGGATCTTCCTCGCCGCTCGCGAGCTCCTCCAGCACTTCATGCTCCATGTGGTATTCAAGATCCCCAAGGCTCATCTCCTGCCGGAGTTCCTTGACCCTCTTGACGACGCGGGCAATGGTCTCGGCACGATGGTCTTCAGTGAACACCTGAATCGGCATCGCGCTGCAGTCGCGATTGAGCAAACCGGTATCGGTCTCGATGCCGCTCAGCGCCTGGCGCAACAGGTATTTGTCACGCGGCAGTATCCGCCATTTGATATTGCCTTCGTTCCAACCGGCGTTAACCACCTTGGCCACCATCGGTAAGGTGATGACCTGTTGCACGCCTTCGACATTCCTGAGATTCCAGGCGAACCGATCAATGGACTCCATAACCTCGTAATTTTCGGTGCAGGCGTTGGGAACCGTTTCCGCCACGATCGTCAGCAAGTCCACGCCCAGCGAAAACTTTTCCGAGATCAACACGGCGTCCCGGTTATAGCGGGCTTCCGGGCGCAGTTCGGGGACGCCGACTTCTGAATCGCCGATCTTCATGTCCTGCGCGAGCCAGAAACCGACACCGAACAACACGACACTCGCGCCAATAGCCAGGGCCGCACGCCGCGGCTCGGTGGCGTTGGTAAGAAACATCCAGAACCCGGACACTTCGTGCGCATTGGCCAGCAGTCGCTTGCGATACTGATTCGGATTCCGCAGGTTGACCCAGGACAGCAGGACCGGTAACAGCAACAGGTTGGTCAGGATAATCACCGCGACACCAATGCTGGCGGTAATTGCCAACTCCTGGATAATGCGGATGTTGATGAAAAGAATCGTCAGAAAACCGATGGTATCCGACAGCAGGGCGATTATGCCCGGTGCGAGCAGTTTCTTCATGGTCTCGCGCGAACCGTGCATCGGCGAGCGGCGCGGAATTTGCATGACGTCGCTGACGCCGTCACGCGCCCAGTCGTCCGGTGTTCGCCCGCCGAATTCCTTCTCAACAATCCAGGCACTGATTTTCTGAACACCGTGGCTGACCCCAATGGCGAAGATCAGGAAGGGGGTCAGGATGTTCATCGGATCGAGACTGTAGCCGAGCAGGCTCAGCGTGCCCATTTGCCAGATGACCGCGATCAGCGAACAGGTCAGCGGCAACACGGTCAACCAAAGGGAGCGTGAGTACAGATACAGCAGGATGGCCGTGATGATGAAAGCCACGAGGAAGAACCAGACGACCGACCGGGCACCGTCGGAGATGTCGCCGACGATCTTCGCGAAGCCGATGATGTGCACGGTGAAATCGTTGTTCTCGAATTCTTTGCGAATGGCTTCGAGCTGCTCCGCAACCTGCCGGTAGTCCAGTTGTTCGCCGGTTTGCGGGTCTTCCTCCAGCAGGTTCGCCCAGACCATCGCCCCCGAGAAATCTTCGGACACCAATCGCCCGACCTCCCCGGATTTGACGATGTTGGAGCGCACTCGCTCGAACATCTCCGGCGACGGTGAAAACGCCGAAGGAATGACATTGCCCCCGGCAAAACCGTCCTCGACGATTTCCACGAACCGTACGTTCGGCGTGAAAATTGACCGGACACTGGCGCGGTCCACGCCGGGGATGAAAAACACCTGGTTGGTGATGTCTTCGAAGTTCTCGAAAAACCGCGGCGTGAACATGTTGCCGTCGCGGGCCACCAGCGCGACCAGCACGCGGTTCGCGCCGCCAAACTCTTTTTCATACTGCAGGAAGGTCTGCATGTATTCGTGCTTGAGAGGCAGCTGCTTCTTGAAGCCGGTTTCGATCTTCAGCTGCGACATCGCGATCATCATACCGATCGTCACCAGCACGAACAGGGCAACGATACCGTAGCGGTAGTTGATCAGGAAGGTGGCGAGATTATGCAGTCTCTGAGTGGTCGCCGCGGTGGTCATCACGGCCGCTCCTCTGCAGACGGTTCAGGAAAGAGATGAACGCCGCCCTCGCCGACGAGCAGAAACTGCCCGTCGCCAAGCGGCAAAACCGCGGCGAAATCGACCCCACTGGAATGATTGTAGCTCTGGATGATCCCGTCGTCGCGTTTCACGACCGTGCCACCATTACCCGCGAACACAAGCACTCCCGCCGATTCAGCTGCATCGGAAAGACTGGATTGAGTTCCGGTTTCGAACTCCTTCCAGCTGTCACCAAAGTCACAGGTTTCCAACGCATGTCCGCGTAAACCGGAGAAAATCACGCAGCCATTGGAGGTCAGCAAAGCATCCCACATGGACCCGGAGTAAGGGAGATCCATTAACTCCCAGGTCTCGCCGTCGTCGAAACTGCGGTAAGAGTAGCCTGCCTCGCCCGCAATCATGCGGCGGCCGTCTCCGAAGTCGACGAGGCTGTTGAGATGGTACTCGTTCTCCTCGTCGACCGGGGCGTCGACCCAGGTTTTACCGCCGTCGTCGGTCTCCAGCCGCAGGCCATAGGACCCGATCGCGATGCCGTGGTATTTATCTGTGAAGTACAGATCCATGACGGCCTGCTGGCGCTCCGGATCGAAATACTCCAGGGACCAGGTTTTACCGCCGTCGCCGCTGGTGATGATCACCGCATCGTGCCCGGCGGCCCACAACCGGCCTTCCCTGGCCTCGACCACGGTGAGCGTGGATCGGGTGGGAACGACATCGGCCTGCGTCCAGTTGCGGCCGTCGGCGGACAGGAGCACGTGGCCGCGCTCGCCCACGGCGACAAAACCCTGCGGCGAACGCGTCACGTCGAGCAGCAAAGACTCCGTTGCCAGAGGCATAATCTGGGCATATTCGATATCCAGACCCGTTTCGCCCCGCATTGAAGATGCCATCACGCCGGAAAGCGTCAGTGACAGAAGAACCGTCCATGAGCGAAAACTACGGCTCATATCTGCCGAACGACCTGCAAGTCACTTCTCGCAAAAGCCCCGGCGCCGGAAAATGATATCTGCTCTTCACCGCCGTCCGCGCGTGCGCAAGGCCTGCGGGGTGAACTGACCGGGCTGCATGTCCACGTTGAAGGTGTTTACCGCCGTGGTGTTGTCGAAACCCTGAGCCACGTAACGCCCCGACTGCAGATCGTAATGCGCCTCGATGGTCGACCAGAGGGTGGGCACGTCGTAGTAATTGATGCTGTGCGCTTCGGAAGCACGCCACAACTGCATGCGCGCGTCGTAATGGTCGGTCAGCACAATCTGGTAGCTGTCTTCATCGAGATAGAAGGTACGCCGCGGATTGATGTGGCGCATACCGTCCTTGAGAGTGGCCTCGACAATCCACACACGGTGCAGCTCGTAACGCATCAGGTTCGGATTGAGGTGACCCGGCATGATGAACTCATCATAAGTCACGCCCTCGGCATGCGCGCCGTAGGAATTGTAGGGAATATACATTTCTTTCTTGCCGACGACTTCCCAGTTGAAGCGGTCCATGGCGCCGTTGAACATGTCGGTCATGTCGTTGGTGCGCAGACCGTCCGATGCCGTGCCCGGGTTGTCGTAGGCGACATTCGGGGCGCGGCGCACACGGCGCTGACCCGGATTGTAGATCCACGCCTGGCGCGGCAGTACGGTCTGGTTCAGAGTTTCGTGGACAAGCAGAATATTACCCGCAAGTCGGGCCGGCGACTCGACTTCCTGGAAAAAATACAGCAGCACATTGTTGATTTCCTCGATGGTCACGCCGCGCTTGTAGTAGAGACCCAGGAATTCCTCCCGGATCACCGTCACGGAGTAGTCACCGCCCGTCGTCGGGGCGATCTGCGTGTTATAGCGAACGCCGCCGATGCCCTTGTACTTGAGCTTGTGGTTCCACATCAGCTCGTAGGCATTCTCCGGAAACGGAAACGGGAAGCCTTCCGCTGCATCGAGCACGCCCTCACCCTCATCGGCGAGTCGGGCGGTTTTGCCGTTCTGAATCGTCATCTCATAGGTGCGTTCCGGAAACGAAGTGCTGCGTCGCGTCGGATAGACATTCATGAAATACGTATCGGGGTATTTGGCGAAAGTCGCCATCTGGCCGGTGCTCAGCTTATCGGCGAAGTCCTGGTAATTAGTGCCGTCGATGCGAAACAACGGCCGGTCGTCCGGAAAGGGATCCGGGTGATGATCGCCGGGCTGATAACCCGCGGGCGGCTCGGTAATGCCGCCGGTCCAGGCCGGGATGGTACCGTCCGCATTGCCGGCGCGCTCGGACCCCATCGGGGTGAGGTCTTCGCTCAGACGGTGAATCTCATCGGGCTTGGCTCCGGCCCAGGACTGTCCGGTTCCGAGCACGAGTCCCATGCAGGCTGAAAGCGTAAGTTTGGTCAAAATTCGCATGAAATCCTCCGGCGATCAGAATGAGTAGCTGACGCTCGCGGCAAAAAAGTCACGATTATCGAGCAGGTTGTACTTTCCGCCGCCCGAGTACGTGGTGTACGCAAAGTCGACGACCCATTGGTTCAGATAGTTGAAAGCGAGGCCCAGGGTCAACTGTTTGCGGCCGTCGACGAACGCACCGCCGGGGCCAGGCGTGGTGCCGTGTACATCATGCGACCAGCCGACGCGCGGACTGACGGTGACCCCTCCGAAGGCGCTGTTGTAATCCAAGCGCGCGGCCACGCGGTAACCCCAGCTGAAATCATCCGCGAAACCGTCGGGCTCGGTTGCCGGGTTGTTCCAATCGCCGGTGGTCCAGTTCGGCCCGCCGCCCGTGTCGGTGCCATCGCCGTTGAAACGCAGGAATTCCTTGTCGGGAAGATCGGCAACGTAGTTGAACCCGACTTCGGTAACGAAGGCGATCTGGTTAGCCCGGAACGGATTGTTCGGCCCGAAAAGCTTGGTCGTCGTGCTTTGCGCCTGCCAGGACTCATGCTCCGAGAATCCCTGGATGGTTGCGCCAGGCGCGAACTCGCCGAGTTGACTTTTGAAGCGCACGAAATCGGAAGGCAGCAAGAGGTTCAGGGGCGTCAGGCCGGCGAACAGTACTTCCACATCGTCGATCTGCAGCGGCGCGTCGGGACGATAGGTGACTTCACCGGCAAGTGCCCAGGTGCCGATCGTGGAGTTGAAACTGACGCCGTAGAGTTGTATGTCCTCCGGAAACTCCGTGAAATACGAATTGGTGAACGGCGGCGGGGCCGTGCTTACCGCCGTACCGCTGACCAGCGGCAGCCGGCTGTGGTAGTTCAAAAAGTAAAAACCCAGCTCTGTCCCGCCGAGGTTTTCCAGAAACCAGCGCAGCGAAAGACCGAATTGCCCGCTGTCACTGGGTAGCTTCGATTCCGTCCTCGGCAGGGCGAAACCACAACCGGCGGCCACCAACTGTGTCGGCAGCGGCGAATCGGACGCGCCCAGGTTGCCCTGGAGACAAACCTCGTTGAACAGATCGGGGTTGATGACCGGTTGCGGATAGACAAAGCCCAGCATCGCGTAACTGGCGCCGGGGGTCGCAATGTCATTAGTCGAGAAATACGTACCGGCCGGGTCGGGAATGATCTGCTCGTATTCGAACATGTAAAGCGCCTCGAGGGCGAGGGACGGACTCAGGTCGACGGAGCCCCAGATCATGTTGATGCCCTCGAAAGCTTCCTTGAGTTCTGATCCGGCAAGCCGCAGCTTGGAAACATCCACCGGGTTGATGACGTTCAAGCCACCCTGGATAAAAGTGGATTCACCCCAGCTGACCACCTGCGTGCCGAGACGCCAGCTCAGGTAATGGTCACCTATTGCATGCTCACCATAGACGTAGGCGTCCAGCAAGCGCGCATCCTTGCCAACCCTCTCCTGGGCGATCTCGGACAGCACGTCCTTGTCGGCGTTTTCGAAATCATAAAACGCGGTACCGCGAAAAAAACCACCGAAATTGCGCCAGCGCACACCCAGTTCTGCCGTCACTTTCAGGAGGTTCGAAATCACGTCTCCCTTGTCGCGATAATTCAGATTGCCGTCGTCGCCATTGGCCGACCAGCGGCCGACCACGTCGCCCTGCTGGGCCTTGGGCAACGTAAACACCGCGGGGTTGTTGACGGGAGCCTGCTTCCCGACCTCGGCCGGATCGAAGTCCTTCACGCGCCAGGAAGCGCCGTAGGAGACCGTGGTGTCGAAGCTGCCCGACCATTCGCCGCTGGAAAATTCATAAGCCTGCGAGTCAAGGCTGAGCAAGCCGAGCACGGCCGCGGCTGCAGCGCAAACCCGCGTTTTCCCGACACCCGTCAAACGTGGCCGGTGGGTTGCAGTGAATACATTCATGGGGATTGTTTCCGTAGTCATCATTTAATACCCCTCAATCTCTGGCGCGTTTGACCGGTTGCAGACGGCTCTTGCCGACCGGCGCTTTACCGACCGTCTTCGAGACGACCTTTTCGGACTGCTCAACCTCGACGACGGGTACCAGCAGTTGCGGATTCCCCACTTCGACGAAAGTCCCGCCCGAGGCGATGAAAGTGGCCATCTGGCGCTGCATCTCGGCCGTCACCTGCGGAAAGACCGGAACGAACAGGGATTCGTGGTCCGCCGGCTGCACGAAACGTGCAACGCCGCGCAGGCCGTCGGGGTTCACCTGGGTCGTGCTGTAGCCGCTCAGGCCCATGATGCGGTTCAGCGGTTCGCTGCCGGCAAGCGGTGCGCCGGGTATCGCGTTGGGCACGGTCCCGTCGCCCTGCACCTGGTTGTGGATGACCGGTATTTTTTCCGCCGTCTCCGCGGCCCAGTTGATGGCATCGGCCGGGTCCAGCAGAGTCTGGACCAGAATCAGGAACTGCTCGTACTCGGGCGTTCCCGGGAACAGGCCCACTTGCGCCAACAGGGGGTGCAGGCGGCTGGGTCCGAAGGCGCCGCCGTCGATGGTGCGGATGATGCCGCCGCCTGCCGCGTTGAGGTACATGCGGGAGATGATCGGCTCGATCGCGGTGGTTACGTTCATGACGAAGGAACCGGCAGAATTTGACACGGCCGCCACGTCGAAGGGATCGAGGTCCGGCGTCGCATCACCGTCCAGGCTCATGTTCTGGATCGACAAAGCGAGTATTGAAAGGTCCGCTTCGGCCTGGCGGATGTTGTCGCGGAGGACCTGCAGATTGGCCAGGTTGAAACTGTGCGTGCCCGACCCGTCGACCAACCCGTCCGGGCCCGGCGCAAAGGTCGTGTTGTCGACCAGGTCGGCATCGAAGGTGCGCTCATTGGCGAGCGGCGCAAACGGCGTGTTCTCGATGTAAAAAGGAGCCAGTTGCGGTTCCACGTCAGGCACCACGCCGTGCAGCGGCTGATCCATGGAGATCACCACCCGACCGGTGCTGGCCAGCGTGTCGGCTATGGCCAACATGTCGGTACGGTTGCGTGTCAGGCCGTGCTGATAGATCACCACCGGCCAGCCGCTGTCCGGCTTGCTGAGGCCCGAGTTGGCGTTGGGCACCGTGATCAGTAACGGTACCGTCTGGGTGCCCGTCAGCACCGGGAAGGGATTGGCGACCGTCAGGTTCGTCGAGGTCGGATCGAGCCCGAACTGATTGAACGGCGGGATGTAACCACCCGGCTCGGCTTTCCACCAATCCGTCAGGAAAGCGATCGGGTTTTCCGGGCCCGGTATGCCGAGGTAGTAAGGCAGCGTAATCACGCCGATGTAGATGTCGGCCCGCCCGGCGCCGCCCACGGCCGCCGTCGACAGCCCGGTGGGTGCGATGAGGGTGTCCGCGGGCTGCGCAATGCTGCGCAGCAGGCGCAGGGTCGGCGAAATGGACTGGGTATGCACCGTCCAGCTCAGAACGATGTCATCGAGCGGAATACCGGCCGACAGGGCGGCGAACTCCATCGACTGGGTGATCTGGCGCAGCGGCTCGATCGCGCGGGCACTGGCGTCGGGCAGCAACGGATAAACGCTGTTGCCGCTGGCGTCGACCCAGGGGGTGCGGCGTTTGGCCAGGTGATAGGTCTGCGATGGCGTTGCATTATTTCCCCGGCTGTCCCGAATGTCGTTGGTCAGCACGGCCATGTAGGTCGTGAATTCCTTCAACGGCACCAGCGGGACGATGGCCAGAATGCCATTACCCGCCGCAACGGCCGTGAACTCCGCACCACCGACCAGTTCCCGGGTAATCCCGGTTACACCCAGGTAGGGGTAACCGGTCGTCGTGATCTCGAATACACGCACCGACTGCCCCGGGGTCACGGAAGCCGGATCGATCTCTCCCGGTTGAATGACGGGCGGAAAACCGCCCAGGTTTTCGATAAAGGTGGTGGTCCATTTTTCCGTTGTACTGAAACCGTCCAGCGCACTCAAAGCAACACGAGGATCGCCAGGGTCATTGGGGTCCGCCGACGGAATGTTGAGCGTCAGGTCGATCGGACCACTGGTCGGAAAGGCCAGGTTCGACGGAAAAGGCAGCACACCACCGCTGGGATCGAAGGCCGCTTCGAGAATACCGTTGACCAGACTCCCGTCTTTGTTGGTCGCCGGTATTATCGGGTCGGCGAAAAGGTTCAGCGTGAATATCGGTGCGAGGAGGAGCAGTATCAGACGCTTGTTCATTCAGTAGGTCCCCGTTATGGTGCTGTGCCAATGCATTGCGCCGCAGTGGCCGGAAGGTCGGTCTTTCGTATGACAGGTAGGATAAACTCACCTTTTCAACTTGTACACGAGTGCAGCGGAATGAAAGCCAGCCTGCAAAATGCGCAATCACGAACCCATCTTACGACATGGTACGCAGAAATCCATAAACCGGGTTTTGCAAAATCGGCACGGGCTGACCTTGATCAATGAGCCGCTGGCTGATTCCAACCGTCCCGGCGGCAGCGCTCGTTCTGTATTTTTTTCTGTTAGGCCACGATTGGGCGCCTGCAGCGGCCGTCACCGCGGCCGTGACCTTGCTGTGCGCCCTGTGGTGGGTGTTCGAACCCGTACCGATTCCATTTACCTCGCTGCTTCCGCTCGCGCTCTTTCCGCTGTTCGGCGTGCTCACCCCGGCACAGGTGGGGCAGTCTTTCGGCAGTCCGCTGATCCTGCTTTTGATGGGTGGCTTCATGCTGTCCACTGCCATGTCGGATTCCGGCGCACACCGCCGCCTGGCCCTCTACATGGTCAACCTCGTCGGCGGCGGCAGTGCCCGGGGGCTGGTGCTGGGTTTCATGATCGCCGCCGCGGTGCTCAGCATGTGGATCTCGAATACCGCGACCACGCTGATGCTGCTGCCCGTGGCGCTGGCCGTGCTGGAACGGGCCGAGCACCGGCTCGCGCTGCCCCTGTTGCTGGGCATCGCTTACGCGGCGAGTATCGGCGGACTGGGTACCCCGATCGGCACACCGCCCAACCTGATTTTCATGCAGGTCCACCTGGACCAGTTCGGGAGCACGCCCAGTTTTCCTGAATGGATGGGCTGGGGTCTGCCGGTAGTCGCCATCATGGTGCCGCTGGCCGGATTGTGGCTGACACGAGGCATCATGCTGAGCGTGCCCCTCGTGCTGCCCAGCGTGGGCGCCTGGCGACCGTCGGAAAAACGTGTCCTCACGCTGTTCAGCCTGACCGCGCTGTTCTGGATTACCCGCCAGGCGCCCTTCGGCGGCTGGAGCACGTGGTTCGGACTGCCGCAAGCCAACGACGCTTCGGTCGCTCTGATTGCGGTGGCGCTGATGGCGGCATTGCCCAACGGAGAAGGCGGGCGGCTGCTGCGCTGGGAAGCGGCGCAAAAGATTCCCTGGGGCGTGCTGCTGCTGTTCGCCGGCGGCATCGCCATCGCGAATGCGTTCATGCAAAGCGGATTGGCGGACATCCTCGCCGGCGAACTCGGTGCGCTGGTCGAACTGCCGGCCTGGATACTGATCCTTTGCCTGTGCCTTGGGGTCACCTTTCTCACCGAGGTGACCAGCAACACGGCCACCGCCAGCCTGTTGATGCCCTTGCTGGCCGCCACCGCGAGCGCCACGGGCATCAACCCGATGCTATTGATGGTACCCGCCGCGATGAGCGCCAGTTGCGCCTTCATGCTGCCGGTAGCCACCGCGCCCAACGCCATCGTGTTCGGCAGCGGGCAGGTTCGCATCCGTGACATGGCACGGACCGGACTGGTGTTGAACCTGTTTGGCGCGATCGTGATCACGACGGTCTCGGTTCTGACCTTCAACTGACCCGGAGAGCCCGGGAGCCGCATGCAGCGATGCGGCTCCGACTTTTTTGTTGGGTTACCCCTTCTTTGGCATATACAGGTCGGTGATCGTTCCTTCATAGGCTTCCGCCGCCATGCCCACGCTTTCCGAGAGCGTCGGATGCGGGTGGATCGTCAGGGCGATGTCACTCGCCTCGGCGCCCATCTCGATCGCCAACGCACACTCGCTGATCAGGTCGCCCGCGTTCAGGCCGGTGATGCCGGCTCCGATCAGACGGTCGGTTTTTGGATCGAACAACAGCTTGGTAAAGCCTTCGCTGCGGTCGTTGCCGAGCGCGCGGCCGCTCGCCGCCCACGGGAACTTCCCTACCCCGTATTCCATGCCTTTCTCACAGGCTTCGGCTTCGGTCACGCCGACCCAGGCGATCTCGGGATCGGTATAGGCGACCGAAGGAATGACGCGCGCGTCAAAAGCACTTTTTTCACCCGCACATACTTCCGCGGCGACCCTGCCTTCGTGGGTTGCTTTGTGCGCCAACATCGGCTCGCCGACGACGTCGCCGATCGCAAAAATATGGGGAACGCTGGTGCGCATGGCGGCATCGACGGAGATGAATCCGCGTTCCGACACTCGCACCCCGGCCGCCTCGGCTTTGATCCGCCCTCCGTTCGGGCTGCGCCCTACGGCCACCAACACCCGATCGAAGTCCGCCTTGCCGCTGTGTTCACCTTCGAAATGGGCCACCAGTGCGTCATCGGCAATATCGATCTGCTTGACCCGCGTCGCCAAATGGATGGCTTCGTAACGCTTTGCAATCCGGCGCTGCAGAGGCTTTACGAGGTCGGGGTCGGTGCCCGGCATCAACTTCGGAGTCAATTCGACGACTGTTACTTTACTGCCGAGGGCCTCATAGACGCAGGCCATTTCGAGACCGATAATACCCCCGCCGACCACCAGCAACCGCTCCGGAATTTCCTCGAGTTCCAGCGCGGCCGTCGAATCCATCAGTCGGTAATCGCCCCAGGGCATGCCGGGAAGTTCCACCGACTGCGAACCGACGGCGATGATCGCCTTGGCGAAACTCAGGCTGCGCTGGCCGTCTTCTGACTGAACACTAACCACATGCGCGCCCTCGAAAGCTGCAACGCCTTGCACGACCTCGACCTTGCGCTGCTTGGCCAGCCCTTTCAGTCCACCGGCCAGCTTGCCGACGACGCCATCCTTGAAGGCCCGCAGCTTGTCCAGGTCAATCTGCGGTTCGCCAAAGTGAACGCCGTGCCGCTCGATCGCCGCGGCCTGGTCGATGACTTGCGCGGTGTGCAGCAGGGTCTTTGAAGGTATGCAGCCCACGTTCAGGCAGACTCCGCCCAACGACGCATAACGCTCTACCAGCGCCACGCGCAAACCAAGGTCGGCCGCCCGAAACGCGGCGGTATAACCCCCCGGGCCGGCACCCAGCACGACCAGATCGAAGTCGTAGGTCTCGGCATTCTGCGCATCGGGAGGCGGCGACTCTTTGCCGGCTTCCGTCTCGGGCTCACGGGTTTGAAATTCACTGGTTCGGGGTTCGGCAACGTCGGCAGATTCGGACTCCCCGGATTCGGACTCCCCGGCACCGGCTGCATTTTCTGCCGCCGGTTCCAACTCTTGCGCGGTCCGGGCGACTGCGATCACGCTCCCTTCCGACACCAGCGAGCCGCTTTCCACGTGTAATTCCTCGATGACGCCAGCGACGGGCGACGGCAACTCCATCGTCGCCTTGTCGCTCTCGAGCGTCACCAGCGATTGCTCCTCGCTGACCTCGTCGCCGACCGCCACCAACACTTCGATGACCGGAATGTCGGTAAAATCGCCGATGTCCGGAACCTTGATTTCCACCTGTTTACTCATTCGTTTTTTCCACTCCGTTCCAGGGTCCGGCACCAGGCTCGATCAGCAGCCGATCACCCTCCTGGCGAATGTTGAAATGCTTCAGAAAGCTCATGCCCAGCAGGGCTTCACGCCCGAGACCGGGCGTGATCGTCGCCCGCACGTCTTCAAGAAAGAGCCCGCCGAGACTCACGCGATCGAGACGGGTGCCCCAGGCAGGCGCCGGCCCGGCCGCGGTCATGATTCCAATACGCGGCCCGAACGGTAAACCCAATTCGCGGGCTGTGCGCTCCGACACCGCGACGTCGGTGGCCCCGGTGTCCACCAGGAAGCTGATTTGCTCGCCGTTGATGGCACCGTTGGCGATGTAGTGACCGTTACGTTCGCGCTGCAAAACAAGCTGCAACCGCCCGTCGGCACCGATGGTTTCGCTCATGCCGCCGTCGCTTCCTGTCATGGCCTGAAAAAAAGCCGTCAGGCCAATCATCAACCCAAGAATTGCCAGCCAGGCGAGACGTTGCCCTGCCTGCGATTTCCGATCGCCCTGCCTGTTTTCGGATTCCACGTCGTTCAGAGCATCAACCGCCTGAGATCCTCCAGACGGGTTGCGAGGAAGCGTGTGAAGCGCGCGGCATCCGCTCCGTCCACAACACGATGGTCATAAGACAGCGACAGGGGGAGCATCAGCCGCGGTTGAAACGCCTGCCCGTCCCAAACGGCTTTCGTTACCGAGCGCGAAACACCAAGAATGGCGACCTCGGGCGCATTGATGATCGGCGTAAAACCGGTGCCGCCGATACCACCGAGGCTGGAGATTGAAATACAGCCGCCCTGGATATCCTTCGGGCCGAGTTTCTTGTCCCGGGCCCGCTCGCTTACCTCGCCAAGTTCTTGCGCAAGTTCCATGAGGCCTTTGCGCTCGCAATTGCGTATGACCGGCACCATGAGGCCATCGGGCGTGTCCACTGCGATCCCGATGTTGAAATACTTTTTGATGACCAGCGTCTGGCCGTCCTTGTCCAAAGAAGCGTTGAAATTCGGGAACTCCCTGAGTGCCGCAACCATGGCCTTGATCAGGAAGACCAGCGGCGTGAGTTTAAAGCCTTTGGATTGGGCGTCCTCGGCATGGGCCTTGCGAAAGGCCTCCATATCCGTCACATCCGCCTCGTCGTGCTGGGTGACGTGCGGAATACCGATCCAGTTGCGGTGTAAATGACCTGCCGATAGCCTGCGAATTTTGGACAGGGGTTGCCGCTGGACTTCGCCATAGCGGCTGTAGTCCACGTCGGGCAGTTTTGGCAAATCGAAGCCCGCCAAAGCCGCCCCGGATTCGGTCGCCGGCGTCTTGGTCATCGCTGATTTAACGAAGCTGGAAACGTCGTCGCGACGGATGCGTCCGTTGGGGCCACTGCCATCGATCTGGCCAAGGTCTACCCCCAGTTCGCGGGCGAATCGGCGCACGGCGGGGCTGGCATGCGGCACTTTCGAAGGATCGACAGCCTCGGCTCCGAACACGCGTTCCATAGGTCCCTCGCCGGCTTCGGCCTCATCGGACCCGCCCGCCGTTACCGGCGCCGTTTTTTCCGCCTCGGCCTCGGCCTCGGCCTCGGCCTCGGCCTCGGGCTCGGGCTCGGGCTCGGACGATTCGGCGGCTGGGCTCTCGTCATCGGCTGCCTGCTCGTCCTCGACTTCCAGCACCGCCACCACGTCGCCCTCGGCCACCGTCGCACCGACCTCGAGCCTGACTTCTTTGACGACACCCGCCGCCGGAGACGGCACTTCCATCGTAGCCTTGTCGCTTTCCAGCGTGATCAGCGAGTCTTCTACCTCGATTCGATCGCCGGCCTCGACCAGCACTTCGATCACCGGGACATCGGTATAATCGCCGATATCCGGAACTTTGATTTCAATGGTCTTGCTCACATGGGACTCCGGGGCGGTTATTTTTTAAACCCACGAAGGGTTCGGTTTCTCGGGATCGATGCCGAGGCTGGAACGCGCCTCGAGCAGATCGCTCATACCGACCACATCGCGTCGGTACAGGGCGTACAGAGCAGCATAGGCGATTTGGTGCCGATCGACCTCGAAAAAGCCGCGCAGTTTTTCGCGCGTGTCTGAACGGCCGAACCCATCGGTACCCAGCACGATGTAATCTTCCTGCGGCAGGAAGCCACGAATCTGGTCGGCAAAAGCCCGAACGTAATCGGACGCGCCGATAACGGGCCCGGGCCGCTCGCGCAAACATCCGGTCACCCACGCAATCCGCGGTTCCTGCTCCGGATTCAGGCGACTCCAGCGCATGCAGTCCACCGCATCGCGCCGCAACTCGGTGAAACTCGTGGCGCTCCAGACGTCGGCAGCGACATCGAAGCTCTGCTCCAGTATATTGGCCGCCGCCAGCACTTCACGCAAAATGGCCCCGGAACCGATCAGTTGAACCTTGCGCGCCGATTCCGGCCCGCTCTGCAGCAGGTAAAGGCCCTTGCGGATGCCTTCCTCCACCCCTTCCGGCATTGGCGGGTGGGTGTAATTCTCATTTTCGACGGTGATGTAATAGTAAACATCCTCGTTTTCCGCGTACATCCGGCGCAGGCCGTCCTGGACGATCACCGCCAATTCGTAGGAGAAGGTCGGATCATAGGAGACGCAATTAGGCACCATGGCGGAGATCATGTGGCTGTTGCCGTCCTCGTGCTGCAGGCCTTCGCCATTGAGGGTCGTGCGTCCCGCCGTGCCCCCAATCAGAAATCCCTTGGCCCGTATGTCGCCGGCCGCCCACGCCAGGTCGCCCACGCGCTGAAAACCGAACATCGAATAAAAAATATAGAAGGGAATCATGGCAACGCCGGTGGTGGAATAACTCGTCGCCGCGGCGATCCACGATGAAAAAGCGCCGGCCTCCGTAATGCCTTCCTGCAGAATCTGGCCTTTGCGGTCCTCTTTGTAGAACATCAACTGGTCGGAATCCACCGGCTCGTACAATTGGCCGGTCGATGAATAAATGCCCAACTGCCGGAACATGCCCTCCATGCCGAAGGTTCGGGCTTCGTCAGCGACGATGGGCACGATGCGTTCGGTGATTTTCTTGTCGCGCAGGAGGAGGGAAAGTATCCGGACAAAAGCCATGGTGGTGCTGATCTCGCGCTCGCCGCTGCCTTTCAGCTGCGACTCGAAGGCGTCCAGCGACGGAATCTCCATCGCCTCGGTAGCGCGTCTGCGTTGCGGCAGAAAACCACCCAACTGCTTGCGCCGCTCCAGCATGTAGCGCACTTCCTCACTGTCCTCACCGGGATGATAGTAAGGCACGTCCTCGAGTTTTTCGTCCGGGACCGGCACGCCGAAGCGGTCGCGGAATTGGCGCACCGCGTCGACACCCATCTTTTTCTGCTGGTGGGTGATGTTCTGTGCTTCGCCGGCGGTGCCCATGCCGTAACCCTTGACCGTCTTGGCCAGGATCACGGTGGGGTGACCCTCGTGCTCCGTCGCGGCATTGTAGGCAGCGAAAACCTTGTGCGGATCGTGGCCGCCGCGGTTGAGCCGCCATATGTCCTGATCCGTCATGGTCGCGACCATTTCTTTGAGTTCCGGATATTTACCGAAGAAATATTCCCGCGTGTACGCGCCGCCCTTTGCTTTGTAGTTCTGGTACTCGCCGTCGACCGCCTCCTCCATCCGCCGCCGCAGCAGGCCCTTCTTGTCTTTCGCGAAAAGCTTGTCCCAGTAGGAGCCCCAGATGACCTTGATGACGTTCCAGCCGGCGCCCCGGAACACGCCTTCCAGTTCCTGGATGATCTTGCCGTTGCCGCGGACCGGCCCGTCGAGGCGCTGCAGGTTGCAATTAATGATGAAAATCAGGTTATCGAGTTTCTCCCGGCCCGCCAGTGAGATGGCGCCCAGCGACTCGGGTTCGTCCGTCTCGCCGTCACCCAGGAAACACCAGACTTTCCGCTTCGCCGCATCGGTGATGCCGCGGTTGGCCAGGTACTTCAGAAAACGCGCCTGGTAGATGGCCATGATCGGGCCGAGGCCCATCGACACGGTCGGAAACTGCCAGTAATCCGGCATCAGCCAGGGATGGGGATAGGAGCTCAGTCCGTCACCGTCCACCTCCTCGCGAAATCTGTCGAGCCGCTCTTCGGGGATTCGCCCTTCCAGATAGGAGCGGGCATAAATGCCCGGCGAAGAATGGCCCTGGATGTAGACGAGGTCGCCGCCGCTTTCGTGGTCCGGCCCGCGGAAAAAGTGGTTGAACCCCACGTCGTATAGCGTGGCCGCCGAAGCGAAACTCGCGATGTGCCCGCCAAGTTCACCGCCCCGTTTGCTGGCCCGCAGCACCACGGCCATTGCGTTCCAGCGAATGATCGAACGAATCCGGTATTCGAGTTCCGTGTTGCCGGGATGCGGCGCGCCCATCTGCGCGGGAATCGTATTGATATAAGCGGTCGTCGCGTCGTACGGCAGATACCCGCCGGAGCGACGGGTGTAGTCGACCAGCTGCTCGAGCAGATAATGCGCCCGCGCCGGGCCTTCACGTTCGATGACGGCCTGCATGGACTCGAGCCACTCTTCGGTTTCCTGCGGATCCGGATCATTTCGCAGTTTCTTTACATCCTGGTTCATCAGCTAGCTCCTGTTGATTCCTGCCGCGCCTGGCTGGCCGCTTCAAACCGTTGCGCGTCCACGACCGCGATCGCAGTCATATTGATGATCCGGCGAACCGATGCCGACGCGGTCAGCACATGGGCCGGCCGCCCCACGCCGAGCAGAATCGGGCCGACCGTCACGCTGCGGCTCAAGATCCTGGACAGATTGAATGCGATGTGTGCAGACGCGATATCAGGCGCCACCAGAAGATTTGCCCGCCCGCGCAAGTTCGATGCGGGAAATACCTGGTTCCTGAATGACTCATCGAGCGCCATGTCAGCCGTCATTTCACCTTCGACTTCAAGTTCCGGAGCGCACTCACGCAGCATCGCCAACGCCTCGTTCATTTTACGCGCACTGCGGTCCTGCTTGCTGCCGAAAGCAGAATGCGACAGCAATGCGACCTTCGGATGAACACCGAAAATTTTCATTTTCTCCGCGGCCATCAGTGTCACTTCGGCAAT
The DNA here is from genome assembly GCA_032250585.1 of Lysobacterales bacterium. GTDB lineage: Bacteria > Pseudomonadota > Gammaproteobacteria > Xanthomonadales > SZUA-36 > JAVVFH01. The sequence goes on along the minus strand of JAVVFH010000019.1, from coordinate 1,687 downwards.
ATCACTCGCACTCGGGTCCGCATTGACGTGCGTGTCACACAGAAACAGCGTGTCCTCATCGGAAGTCAGCACGCCCATCGAGCCCGGCACAGCCACTCCCGGTTCGAGGCCCAGCACATCCAGCACGTGCTGCAGTTTCTTGCGGAAATGCCCCACGATGCCCGTGATCATCGCATCCGCCTCACCGCGCTTGACCATCAATGCTGCAATCACTGTCGTTCTTGTACGAACGACATTCTTCGCAATGTCGGGCGAAACACCCTGTCTTGCCATGATCTGATGATAAGTCGTCCAGTAATCCCAGTAGCGTGGATCTTCCTGCGGGTTGACAATCTCGAAATCAACATCGGGCCGTATCCGCAAGCCGAATTTCTCGATCCGGCTCTGCACGACCTCGGGACGGCCGATCAGTATCGGGAAAGCCAGGCCGTTGTCCACTACCGACTGGACAGCCCGCAGAACCAGTGCTTCCTCGCCTTCGGAATACACCACCCGCTTGGGATCTTTCCGCGCGGCGTCAAACACGGGCTTCATCAAGAGACCGGAGCGGAAGACAAAAGCATCCAGGGAATCCCGGTAGGCATCCATATCCTCTATGGGCCGCGTCGCAACGCCGCTGTCCATAGCCGCCCGCGCCACCGCTGGCGCGACATGCAGCAGCAGGCGCGGATCGAAAGGCCGGGGGATAATGTAGTCCGGACCGAAATGCAAGCCCTCTTCACGGTACGAGATGCTGCCGACCTGCTGAAGCTCCCGATGCGTCAACTCGGCCAGTGCGTGGACGCAGGCCATTTGCATCTCATCGTTGATACAGGTCGCACCGACATCCAGGGCACCGCGGAACATATAAGGGAAACACAAAACGTTGTTGACCTGGTTTGGAAAATCAGACCGTCCGGTGGCAATAATGGCGTCGGGAGCGGCTTCACGCGCATCCTCCGGCATGATTTCCGGGTCCGGGTTGGCCAGCGCCAGAATGATCGGCTGGTCTGTCATCGAGGCGACCATTTCTTTGCTCAACACGCCCCCGGCGGACACGCCGAGGAAGATGTCAGCACCCGCCACGGCCTCTTCCAGTGTCCGCAAGTCGGTATCGGCAGCATAGCGGGCCTTGTGTTCGTCCAGATCATCCTCGCGGCCCGTATAGATGACACCGGCACGGTCACAAACGAGGATACGGTCATTGTCCAGACCCAGCTTCACCAACAGATCCAGACAGGCAATGCCGGCAGCACCCGCTCCGGACGCCGTCAGACGAACCTCCCCGATCGACTTGCCTACGATCTGCAGCGCGTTCAGCACTGCCGCGGCGGTAATGATGGCGGTGCCGTGTTGGTCGTCGTGAAACACAGGGATGTTCATGCGCTTTTTCAGACTGGACTCGATATGAAAAGCGCCCGGGGCCTTGATGTCTTCCAGGTTTATACCGCCAAACGTCGGCTCCAGCGAGGCAATGATCTCGATCAGCCTGTCCGGATCCTGCTCTGCGATCTCAATATCGAACACATCGATGTCGGCGAACTTCTTGAACAGCACCGCCTTGCCTTCCATCACCGGCTTGGCCGCCAGTGGCCCGATATTTCCCAGTCCCAGTACGGCGCTGCCGTCAGTGATGACGCCCACCAGGTTGGCTCGCACGGTGACCTCGGAAGCCGCGGCCGGATTCTCGTGGATTGCCATGCTCGCG
>JAVVFH010000199.1:0-6442 GCA_032250585.1 Lysobacterales bacterium | reverse complement strand
CGATGAGGCGAGTGCGCAAAGCGGCGACGATGACCGGGAGGAGGCGGAGAAGCAACCCGCAAAAGGCGCCGCTCCCGATCAGGACAAGAACCGGCTCGCCGGCCTGAGCCCAGCGGCACGACGCGTGGCCGAAGAGGAAAAAGTCGACCTCTCCAAAGTGGAAGGCAGCGGCCGCGGCGGGCGCATCACCAAGAGCGACGTCCTGGAACAGATCAAGGGCGGCGGCTCGCGACAGGAGGAGCGCGTGCGCATGACGCGGCTGCGTAGCCGGATCGCCGAACGCATGAAGCAGGCCCAGAACACAGCCGCCATCCTGACGTCATTCAACGAAGTGGACCTGCACGCGGTGATGAACCTGCGCCACAGTTATCAGGAGGCCTTCACCGAAAAATACGGCATCAAGCTCGGCCTGATGTCTTTCTTCGTGAAAGCCTGCTGCCACGCTTTGCGCAAGTACCCCGTGGTCAACGCGTCGATCGACGACGACGAGATCGTCTACCACAACTACCAGGACGTCGGGATCGCCGTTTCCACCGAGCGCGGCCTGCTGGTGCCCATCATCCGCAATGCGGAAACCCTGAGTCTGGCGGATATCGAGACGACCATCACCGAGTTCGCACGCAAGGCGCGCGACGGCTCGATCTCGCTGGACGACCTGCAGGGCGGCACGTTCTCGATCACCAATGGCGGCGTGTTCGGCTCGCTGCTCTCGACGCCTTTGCTGAACCCGCCGCAGAGTGCGATCCTGGGCATGCACGCGATCAAGGACCGGCCCGTGATCGTGGACGGCGAAATCATCGTGAGGCCCATGATGTACCTGGCGCTCAGCTACGACCACCGGCTGGTCGACGGCAAGGACGCGGTCCAGTTCCTGGTCGCGGTCAAGGAAACCCTGGAGGACCCTGCGCGGCTGCTGCTGGGTCTGTAGCAGAACGCCGCACTCACTGAACGACAGGATACGGCGCGGAAGACGATCCCTGACGAGCGCCCGGTACGGAGGAAAAGAACATGGCAGAAAAATTCGACGTCATCATCATCGGCGGAGGCCCGGGGGGCTACGTGGCAGCTATTCGCGCCGCGCAACTGGGTCTCAAAACGGCCCTTGTCGACATGTACAGCGGCAAGGACGGCAAGCCCGCTCCCGGCGGGACCTGTCTGAACGTCGGCTGCATTCCGTCCAAGGCTTTGCTCGACTCCAGTAAGTACTATCACCATGTTCAGCATGAGTACGCCGAACACGGCATCAGTGCGAAGGAGGTGAAAATGGATATCGCCGCCATGCTGGAACGCAAGGACGGCGTGGTCAAAAAACTCACCGGAGGCGTCAGGCAGTTGCTCAAGGGCAACAAGGTGTCCTTCTACCACGGCAAGGGTCGCCTGCTGGCCGGTCGTATGGTAGAAATCACGCCCGTGGACGAAAGTGAAACCGTCACAATCGAAGGCAAAAACGTTGTCCTCGCTTCCGGCTCCGAGCCGATCGCGATTCCGGAGGTCGAATTTGATGGTGAATACATTGTCGACAACGTAGGTGCGCTCGAATTTGAGTCCGCACCGAAAAGGCTGGGCGTCATCGGCGCCGGCGTGATCGGGCTGGAGCTCGGCTCGGTCTGGAAACGGCTCGGCTCGGAAGTGATCCTGCTGGAGGCACTGCCCGATTTCCTGCCCGCAACCGACGCCGACGTCGCCAAGGCAGCCGCCCGCGAGTTCAAAAAGCAGGGCCTCGATATCCGGCTCGGCACCCGGGTCACGGCCGCGGAAGTCCGCGACGGCGAAGTGGCCGTGCGCATTGAAAAAGACGACGGCGAAGAAGAGCTGGTTTTCGATCGCTTGCTGGTCGCCGTCGGCCGCAGAGCTTACACGGAAGGACTGCTTGGTGAGGATTGCGGCGTGGAACAGCTCGACAACGGCCAGATTAAGGTCGATGAGCAGTCGCAGACCACGGCCGCGGGCGTCTGGGCCGTCGGCGACTGCGTGCGCGGCCCGATGCTGGCCCATAAAGCTTCCGAGGAAGGCGTTGCCGTTTGCGAGCTGATCGCCGGCAAGCCGGCCCACATTCATTTCGACACGGTGCCCTGGGTGATCTATACCGACCCCGAAATCGCCTGGGTGGGCAAAACCGAGCGGGAGCTCGAAGAAGCCGGCGTGCAGTACAAAAGCGGTTCATTCCCATTCGCTGCCAACGGTCGCGCACTGGGCGGCGGTCATCCCGCCGGCCTGGTGAAAATGCTCGCGGATGCCGAGACAGACCAAATCCTCGGCGTCCACATCGTCGGCACCAACGCTTCGGAACTGATTGCCGAGTGCGTCGTGGCGATGGAGTTCCAGGGCGCCAGCGAAGACCTCGCACGCATCGTTCACGCCCACCCAACCCTGTCCGAAGCCATCCACGAAGCGGCCCTGCACGTGGACCGCCGCGCCATCCATCGGGGCAATTGAGGCCATCGCAATGAACGCAGTTCCGGCGACTTTCAGGGCTTTCCGTATCCGCAAGGATGAAGAAGGCTATCGCTCCGGCATCGAATCCACGACCCTGGATGAACTGAGTGAAGGCAACGTCACAGTGCGCGTGGAGTGGTCGGGCATCAATTACAAGGATGCACTGGCCGCCACCGGAAAAGGGCAGATCCTGCGTCAATTCCCGTTGATCGGCGGCATCGACTTGGCGGGCACGGTTGTCGAATCCGGTGCCGAGCCATTTCAGCCCGGCGACCGGGTGCTGGCCAACGGCAGTGGACTGTCGGAAACGCGCGACGGCGGCTATGCCGAATACCTGCGCTTACCCGCTGATTTACTGGTGCCGCTGCCGGAAGGGCTGAGCACACGCGAAGCCATGGGGCTCGGCACGGCCGGCTTCACGGCGGCCATGTCACTGTACCGAATGGAGGCCAATGGTCAGCAACCGGGCATGGGCCCCATCGTCGTGACGGGCGCCACCGGCGGAGTCGGCAGCGTCGCCATTGACCTGCTCGCCGCCGCCGGCTACGAAGTCCATGCAATCACCGGCAAAGTGAAGGAATTCGATTGGCTCGAACACCTCGGTGCGCAACAGTGCATCTCGCGGCACGACCTGCACTGGGGCCAAAAGCCGCTCGAGAAAGCCGCCTGGGCCGGCTGCATCGATAACGTCGGCGGCGACATGCTGGCCGGCATCACGCGCGTGATAGACCTGTGGGGCAACATCGCCTGCTGCGGCATGACCGGCGATCACGGGCTGCATACCACGGTTTTTCCGATGATCCTGCGCGGGGTCAGCTTGCTCGGCATCAGTTCCGCCAACTGCGCTATCGAGACTCGCCGAATGCTCTGGGACCGCCTCGGGCACGAATGGAAACCGCCCCACCTGGACGAAATCATCAAGCGCGAAGTGACATTGGACACGATGGAGCCCGTGTTCGATTCGATGCTGCGCGGTGAGTCGTTGGGGCGAACCGTCGTCAAGATCGGCGATGCATGAGAATGATCTTTCAATTTATCATTCATTTACGGCATAATGAGGCTTAAAGGGCAGGGCCTGTTAACACTGCATGGGCCCGTGCTGTTAACAGACTTTGATCTTTCCGCTGGGGGCGAGCACCATGCCTAAAATACTTATCGTGGATGATTCACCAGCGCAGCTTTACGGCCTGAGGCAGATCATCGAACGGGCCGGTCATCAAGCCATCGTGGCCGAGTCCGGCGAGCGGGCCCTCGAAGTCGCAGCGCACGAACACCCCCAGGTCATCCTGATGGACATCGTCATGCCCGGCATGAGCGGCTACCAGACCACCCGCCAACTGCACCGCAACGAAATGACACGGCACATTCCGGTTATTTTCATTTCGACGAAATCAGGCGAAGCCGATCGCGCCTGGGGTTTGCGCCAGGGCGCACGCGAATACGTGACCAAGCCGGTCAACCCGATCACGCTTTTGACCGCTATTTCAGAGGCCATGGCAGCCTGAGTCCCCCTTCCGTTCGTCCCTGTTACCCGCCGGTACTTGTAAAAACCGGCTGCGGTCACTACCTGTTAAACGAAGTATCATTCCAGAAACTTTCAGCAGGAGCTATGACATGACGATCCAGACCGGTGACAGGATTCCTTCCGCCACGCTTACCCATATGACACCCGACGGCCCCGCGCCGATTTCGACCGAGACGCTGTTCTCCGGCAAGAAGGTCGTGCTGTTTGCCGTGCCGGGCGCGTTCACCCCCACCTGCTCGGTGAAACACCTGCCGGGATTCGTCGACCACGCTGACGAGATTCTGGCCAAGGGTGTCGACACCGTTGCCTGCCTGGCGGTCAACGACGTTTTCGTCATGAACGCCTGGGGCAAGAGCGCCAATGCCGACAAGATCGCGATGCTGGCTGACGGCAATGCCGAGTTTACCAGGGCCCTCGGTCTGGAACTCGACGCCAGCGGCTTCGGGATGGGCACTCGTGCACAGCGTTTCGCCTTGATCGCCGACGACGGTGTGGTGACGGACCTGTTCGTCGAGGGTCCCGGCGAGTTTCGGGTCAGCAGCGCGGAACATGTGCTGTCCGCACTCTGAATCGCCATGGGTGGCGTTGAATCCGGAACCCAACCCCTTCACTGTTTCAACGAAAGCCCCTCGCCTGGGCTTTCGCGCTATCGGGACGAACTTGAACCCTTCAAATGAACAATTCGGAGGCACGCATGACGCGCAAAACGCATCAGCTAGCGGTTTTATTCCTATTCTTCGGTCTCGGCCTGGCTGCCCTTGCCGGCCAGGCCGACCCGCACGGCTTTGACGAAGAGGCGGCCGTGGAACGCGCGCGCCTGGCCACTGAGGCTTTCTCTGGCGCCTTGAAATACGAGTTGATGGCGGCCATGAAAGCGGGCGGGCCGGTCAAGGCAATCGAAGTCTGCAGTCAGCGAGCGCCGGCGATTGCGAAACAGGTCTCCGACCAGCAAGGCATGGAGCTTAAACGGGTCAGCCAAAAGTATCGCAATCCGGACAATGCACCCAATGCCTGGCAACTGGCCGTGCTGCAATCTTTCCAGTCGCGCAAGCAGGAGGGCGCGGATCCGGCCTCGCTGAGCTGGCACAAACTCGTTGGCACAGGCGCCGATCGGGAATTGCGTTACATGAAGGCCATACCGACGGGTGGCCTGTGCCTGCAGTGTCACGGTGAAAACATCGATCGGAATGTCGCGGAAAAGCTGAACGAACTGTATCCAGACGACCGGGCGATCGGCTATCAGCAGGGTGACATCCGTGGCGCTTTCGTCGTGACACAGACAGCCGGGGCCGAATAGTACCGCCGCGCCGCAAAGCCAGGGAGCCGGTCGGCAGGATCCGGGAAAGCTCAATCTTCCGGCACGGCGTCGGATTCGATAGCCGTTTCCGCAGCCTCTTCATCTTCCTTTTCTATCCTCGCCAGCCCGACCAGTTTTTCGTCCTGGCGCAAACGGATCAGCGTGACGCCCTGAGTGTTACGGCCGAGTGTCGAAATCTGATCCACTCCGGTCCGAACCAGGGTTCCGCCATCGGAGATCAGCATGATGTCGTCGTCCTCCGCCACCTGGATCGCCGATATCAGCGGGCCATTGCGTTCCGAAGTCTGAATGCCGATGAGCCCCTGGCCACCGCGGCCCTGAAGCGGGTAATCGGTTATGCTCGTGCGCTTGCCGAAGCCGTGCTCCGTCGCCGTCAGGATGTCGCCATCCCCGATGACGAGCATCGAAACAACTCGCTGCCCCTTCTGCAGCCGGATCCCGATGACGCCCCTGGCCACGCGGCCCATCGTGCGCACGTCGCTCTCGGCGAAACGGATGCACTTGCCGGAGCTGGAAAACAGCATGATGTCCTGCTTGCCGTCGGTCAACCGCGCATTGACCAACTCGTCGTCTTCACTCAGATCAATGGCCCAGATGCCGTTCGCCCTGGGTCGTGAGTAAGCTGGCAGCGGTGTTTTCTTGACGATGCCTTTACGGGTGGCGAAAAACACGAAGTGGTCTTCGCTGAATTCCCGGACCGCGAGCACAGCATTGATGCGCTCATCCTTCTCCAGCGGCAGCAGGTTGACGATCGGCTTGCCGCGGCTGGCGTGACCCGCCTGCGGCAGCTGGTAAACCTTCAGCCAGTGAATCCTTCCGCAGCTGGTGAAACACAGCAGGATGTCATGCGTATTGGCGATGAACAGCTGGTCGACAAAATCTTCGTCCTTGACCCGCGTCGCTGACTTGCCGGTACCGCCACGGCGCTGCGCGCGGTAACGATCCAGCGGTTGGGACTTTGCATAGCCGCCATGCGAAATCGTCACCACGACGGCCTCGTCGGTGATCAGGTCTTCCAGACTCAGGTCCAGACGCTGCTGGAGTATTTCCGTCCGCCGTTCATCGCCGAATTGCTCCCGAACTGCCTCAAGTTCTTCCCGGATGACTTCCATCAGGCGATCCGGATTGGAAAGAATATTCAGCAACTCCTTGACGCTTTCGAG
>JAVVFH010000198.1:0-6488 GCA_032250585.1 Lysobacterales bacterium | reverse complement strand
GGCGGTCGTGGAGGACGGCGACGACGTCCTCGGTGCCGGCCTCGCCGCCCAGGTCGGGCGTCTTCGGGGCCGACTCGTCGGCGACGTGCGCGGCGACGGCGTCCCAGAGGTCGGCCGCGGCGCCGGCCTCGTCGTTGATGTCCAGCATCACAGCTTTGCCGCCGTTGGCGATCACGTGTCTGACCACCGCCAGTCCAAGGCCGGAAACGCCGCCCGTGACCAGCGCTTTCACCTGCTCGAGTTGCATGTATTGGGCTCCTTCAGTAAACCAGTTGTGCCTGCGGGGCCGAGAGGCACCGATTCAAGGCAGCAAGTCTAACCTTGATCAGCTCAAATTTCGACGGCGACGGCGACCGCCTCGCCGCCGCCGATGCACAGCGATGCGACGCCGCGCCGCAGACCCCTTTTGCGCAGCGCGTAAATCAGCGTCACCAATATGCGCGCGCCTGAGGCGCCAATTGGGTGGCCGAGCGCGCAGGCGCCGCCGTTGACGTTCACTTTCGCGTGATCGAGGCCGTTATCCTGCATCGCCGCCATGGTGACTGAAGCGAAGGCCTCGTTGATCTCGAACAGATCGACCTCGTCCATGCTCCAGCCGGCTTTTTCGACCACCATGGCCACCGCGGTCGACGGGGCGGTGGTAAACCATTCCGGCTCCTGCGAAAAGCTGGCGTGGGCGACGATGCGCGCCAGCGGTTCGATCCCGCGCTCAGCGGCCTCTGCGGCCGTCATCAGCACGGTGGCGGCCGCGCCGTCGGAGATTTTCGAGGCGTTGGCCGCGGTGATCGTGCCGTCTTTCCTGAAGGCGGGCTTCAGCAAGGCGACCTTGCCGATAACGCAGCGGTGCGGTTCCTCGTCTTCGGCATGGACGTGCTCGTCGCGCCGTGATGTCACCGTGACGGGGGTGATCTCGTCGACAAAATCGCCCTCGTGCACGGCGCGTTGCGCGCGTTCCACCGATTCGATTGCAAAAGCGTCCTGGTCGCCGCGGGAGAAGGCGTACTTGTCAGCGCACATGTCACCGAATACACCCATCATCTGCTGGTCGTAGGGGCTTTGCAGGCCATCCCAGAACATGTGGTCGAGCGCCTGGGCGTGGCCCATGCGCAGACCGCGGCGGGCCTTGGGCAGCAAATAGGGGGCGTTGGTCATCGACTCCATGCCGCCGGCCACGACGATACTGGACGATCCGGCCTTGATGGCGTCGTGGCCGAGCATGACCGATTTGAGCCCGGATCCGCAGACTTTGTTGATGGTCATGCAGACCGTGCCGGTTGGCAGGCCGGCCTGCAGAGCCGCCTGGCGGGCCGGGGCCTGGCCGAGGCCCGCGGGCAGCACGCAGCCCATGATGACTTCGTCGATATCGGAGGCCGGGACCGCGGCGTTTTCGACCGCGGCGGTGATCGACGAGGCGCCGAGATCGATGGCGCTGACGTCACTGAATTGACCCTGGAAAGAGCCGACGGGTGTCCGCTTGGCGCCGACGATTACGATGGATTGGTCTGGCATGGTTTTCCTCTGGATTGATTCTGGATCGATTTGGGGTTCAAGGCTTGTCACAGTTTACCGCATTTCGGCTCAGTGCCGCCGTTCCCGGCCCGGGAAGCGATGCGCTTTGCCCATGAACGGCAGTTTCAATTTGCCCAGGGTCGCGATGCGCTCCTCGGCCATGCGGTCGGCGGCCTGCCAGGTCGGAATCCCGTCGCGCTCGGCGATGCGGAATATCCGGCCGACGTTGTAATAGATGGTGCGGGTCATGCGCAAGGCCCGTTCGTGGTTCCAGCCCTCGAATTCGATCGACACGTTCATCAGGCCACCGGCGTTGACCGCGTAATCGGGCGCGTAGACGATGCCGCGTTTCTCGAGTTCGTTGCCTGCTGCGTCGTTGGCCAGTTGGTTGTTGGCCGGGCCGGCGACGATTCGGCACTTAAGGCGCGGAATGGTGACCTCGTTGATCACAGCGCCGAGCGCACAGGGCGCGAACACATCGGCCTCGACGTCGTAAATCTCGTCGACGCCGACGGCCTCGGCCCCCAGTTCGACGACTTCGGCCAGAGATTCTGAATGAATGTCGGTGGCGAAGACCTTCGCGCCCTCTTCGCGCAGCTGGCGCACCAGGTGCAGTCCGACGTGGCCACAGCCTTGTACCGCGAAACTGCGTTTGCCGATGTCCTCGTCGCCGTATACCTTTTGCAGCGCGGCGCGCATGCCCTGAATCGCGCCGTAGGCGGTATAGGGGGACGGGTCGCCGGAGCCGCCGTGCACCTGGTGCACGCCGACCACGTTATCGGTTTCCTGGAAAATGAACTCCATGTCGTTGACGTCGATGCCGACATCCTCGGCCGTGATGTAGCGCCCGTTCAGGCTGTCGATGAAGCGGCCGAACGCGCGGAACAGACCTTCGGATTTGTCTTTTTGCGGATCGCCGATGATGACCGCCTTGCCGCCGCCGAGGTTCAGGCCGGATACAGCCGCCTTATAGGTCATGCCGCGCGAGAGCCGCAGCACGTCGCGCAGGGCTTCTTCCTCGGTGTTGTAAGGCCACATGCGGGTGCCGCCCAGCGCCGGACCCAGCGTGGTGTCGTGGATCGCGATGATGGCGCGCAGGCCGACATCGCGGTTGTGGCAGAAAATGACCTGCTCGTGCCCGGATTCGTGGGCGGTGGCGAAGAGTTCCATGGGCGTGCCTCCTCTTGTCTGTCTGCAAGCCGGGACAGGGCCGGTCGGACCTTGTGCGCCGGATCCGGCTTGATAATGGGTTGAAAAAGTGGTTTTTCCATTTTAACCCGATGGCTTTTTTCCGCCCTTTTTTCCGCCCGTGGACTTGATCTGTGTCGGCTCGGAGCTCGCGTCGGCAGTGAGCCTGCGCTGCCGACGCGGCCAACCGGTTGATTCACCATGCCGGACCGGAATTTCCGGTTTTCAGCGTTGAATGAACGAAGTGGCGTTGAGAGTTTGCAAAGTCACCCGCTTATGGTAGGTCGATCTCCAGCCCTTCCTCGTCGAGCCGCTTGATCGGCAGACCCAGCGTTTCGAGCTGCGGCTGAAGGTCATCGGCATCGCCAACCACGACCACCGCCATGTTGGCGTGGTCGATCATCCGTGCGGCCAGAGCATTGAGCGTTTCCCGGTCCGTTTCGCGCAACAGTTGCTGTTGTTGTTCGCGGTAATCCAGCGGCAGGTCGTAACGCAGAATCTGCGACAACAGACCGAGCTTGGCACTGGGGGTCTCGTAGCTCAGTGCATCGCGCTGGCCCACGGCGCTCTGCAAAAAGCGGTACTCTTCGTTGTTCATGCCGTCGGCGGCGTAGCGTTCGAGTTCAGCCAGCACTTCGCGAATGGCATCGGCAGTGGCTTCACGATTGATCTCCGAGGCCACCCGAAAACTGCCCAGTTCGGGCCCGGCATTGAAACCGCTGCGGATGCCATAGGTGTAGCCCTTGTCTTCGCGCAGGTTGAGGTTGATGCGGCTTTCGAAGGTGCCGCCCAGGTTGAAGTTCATCAGGCCGCCGAGATAGTGGTCTCCCAGTGCATCGAAGGGCAGCGAGGGATGCGCCATGCGCAGCGTCGATTGGGCCGCGTCGTCCTTGTCGACGAGATAAATCGTGTTGCCGGTGATTTCCGGCAAGCCGTCGATCGGTTCGCGAAGGGCCTCTGTCACGTCGAGTTCACCGAAGCCACTCAAGGCGGCGAGTGTTTCGTCATCAGACAGGCTGGAGCTGACCAGCACACCCTGGAGGTGCTGCGGAATGTGGGCCTGGTAGAAATTCATGACGTCTTCGAGCGTAATGTTCGTCACCGTCGAGGGCAATCCCGAACCGGGGTAGGACAGCGGGTGCCCGGGTCCGGCCAGCACCGCGCCCAGCGCGCGCGAGGCCAGCGCCGGCCCGGATTTGCGCGCCTGCAGCAGCGATTCCATCCGCTGTGATTTGACCCGCTCGAAATCCTCGGCCAGAAAGGCGGGTTTCAGCAGTCGCTCCATCATCAACGCCAGGCCTTCATCGAGGTGCTTGCTGAGCACGTTCAGCGATACGGAGGTTTCGTACTCGCCGGCGCTGACGCCGAGACTCGCGCCGATGCGCTCGAGCGCCTCGCTGAATTCGGCTGCGCTACGATTTTTCGTGGCTTCCGACATCATTGCCGCGGTCAGGCTGGCCAACCCGGCTTTGGCCGGGGGCTCGTCGCGCTGGCCTGTTGCGAATACGGCGCGAATCGTTACCGTCGGCGTCTCGGTGTTGGAGACGGCGAGCAGGCGCACGCCGTTCGGCAATTCGATGTCGCGGATCGGCGGCAGTCCGACCAGCGGGTTGACGCCGGATTCGGGTTGAGCGCCACGGTCGAAATCGTCCTGCCAGCTGCGAAAGGCCGGTTGGGATTCGGGCGCCGGCGGCGATACCGTGGGCTTCAGCCCGACCTGGGCCCGCTCCATGGAGCGGTAATCGAAGTTTTCAGGCCGTGCCGCCAGTTCGGTACGCCCGTTGGGTACGATGCTGAGGATCACAGCGGGCTGGTCCTCGATAAACTGTCTGAACGTCCGCACGACTTCGCCGGTGGTGACGTCCGCATAGCGCTGGATGTCATCGGTCGCGGTCGCCGGGTTGCCGGTGAAGGTCTCGGCATGAGCGAGTTGCCGGGCTTTACCCGCCACGCTCTGCATGCCGAACACCTGGCCCGACTCGTAGCCGGCGATAAACTTCTGCAGGTCGTCCTCGTTGACTCCGCGGGCGGCGAACTCGCGCAGGGTCTCCCGCACGGCTTCCTCCATCTCGGCCAGGCTTTCGCCGGAAGCAGGGTTCTGCACCACGACGAAGGCCATTTCGCAAGCCAGTTCACGGCAGGAATGGTTGACGTACGCGCTGACCGCCCGCCCGCTCTGAACCAGGCGCTGATACAGCAAGGACGCCCGGCCCTGGCCCAGAATCCTGGCTGCGGCGTCGAGGGGCGCCTCGTCCGGGTGGCCGTAATGGACCGTGGGGTAGAGCATGGCGACCGCCGGCAGGTGGATGTTGTCCTCGAGCGTCACGTAGCGGTCCTGCTCCAGGTGGCCGGGCTGCCGGTTGAGCTTTTCGGCCGCGGGCCCGGCCGGAATCGGTCCGAAATATTTGGCGACCCATTCCAGGGTCTGCTGCGCGTCTATGGCACCGCCGATGGTCAGCGTGGCGTTGTTGGGGCCGTACCAGCGCAGGAAGAAACGCTGCAGGTCGTCGAGGTCGGCCGCCTGCAGGTCCTCGAGCCAGCCGATCACGGGCCAGGAATAGGGGTGATCCGGCGGATACAGGTTCTGCATCATGGTCTCGCTGGCGCGCCCGTAAGGCTGATTGTCCACGCGCTGGCCGCGTTCGTTCTTGACCGCCTCGCGCTGGACATCGAAAGCTTGCTGGGTCATCGCCGGCAGCAACAGCCCCATGCGGTCTGCCTCCAGCCACAGCGCGGTTTCCAGTTGGTTGACGGGAACTGTCGCGAAGTAGTTCGTGCGGTCGGAATTGGTGGTGCCGTTCAGGCTGCCGCCCGCGTTGGAGATGATCCTGGAAAACTCGCCGCTTTCCACGTTGGCGGAACCTTCGAACATCATGTGCTCGAAAAAGTGCGCGAAGCCGGAGCGCCCTGGTTCTTCGCGACTCGATCCGACGTGATAGGTCACATCGACATGCGCCAGCGGATCGGAGTGGTCTTCGTGCAGGATCACCGTCAGGCCGTTGTCCAGAACGTATTTGCTGTAAGGGATTGCAAAGTCCCTGTCGGCGCCGCGGTACTGTTCGACCTGCGTCACGCCGTTGGGCAGCGCTGATTGGGTGGGCATCACGGTCGCTTTGGCTCCTTCGGTTTGGTTGGCCTGGTCGCAGCCGGCGCCGAGCAGCAGCAGAGTCATCGGGATCAGTCTCTTGATCATCTGAACTTCCTGAGTGGTTCGAGAGCGCGTGCGCGTTGCCGCGCTTGCGTGGGGAATGAATTGGGGCTGGGCGAGGGGCTTGTCAAGGTTGTGCGGATTAAGGCGCGGCATGGAAGCCGACCCGCTCCCACGCCGCTGATCCCGACACACTGTCGTCGGGTGGCGAGATATTCGGCCATCCCGTGCGTGTGCGAGCAGCATCCATGTGCTCACCCCTTCAACAAATACCATACCCCAAGGTATGGCGCTGTGCAAATGTGGCCAAAGTTTTTCTGAATACGTATATGGCTCAGCCATCGTCACCGGGTCAGCGACGCCGCGATCGACTGGCGGGAGCCGTGTTCGCAGCCGTTCGCTTACGCGAGCAGTCGGAGCGGCCGGTTTCGAATGGCCGCCCGGTCGGCGGAGCGCTATACTTCGCCTTTCGCGGCGCCACTCATACGCTTCGAATTTAAAAAAATAACGAGCCGAGGCCTTATGCAGCTGACCGAGTTTTTCAAATCGATTCAACAGGGCACGATGGCCCCGATGCAGAAAGCGGTGATCGGCATCTGCTGGCTCATCAACATGCTGGATGGCTTTGACGTTCTCGCAATCG
>JAVVFH010000197.1:0-6511 GCA_032250585.1 Lysobacterales bacterium | reverse complement strand
GGAGTTTCGCAGTCGGGGGATGTTGTTTCATAAACGCCTCGCAGGTTTTGCAGGGTTTGAGTCAGGTAATCGTTAAATCGTATTGAAAATCACGGGCTCGTCGGAGTGGATATTGATCTTGCTGAGTTATTGAATGGTGGGAAATAAAAAAGGCGGCAAGTAAGCTTGCCGCCTTTTCATACTTCAGCAATCATGCCAAGGCCAAAAAGCCTGTCATCAGAAACGCTTGCTGAATTCAACTCCGAACGTTCTCGGACGGTTCGTGACCTTGCTCGTCGGCTCGCCGTTGGCGCCCGTGATTTGCACGTCGCCCTGTTTGTCGGCGATGTTGGTGACAAAGAACACGATCTGTCCGTCCCATGCGCTGTTGTCGAATCCGGCACGCAGGTTGACGATGCCATAGCCGTCCAGCGGGCGGTCGTTGGCGTTGCCGTCTTGAAAACTCTGCAATTGGGAGCGCGAATCGCTCCGGTAGAAGAACTCACCGCGAACCCAGCCGCTCCAATCCGCCGCAGCGGGGATGGCGTAACTGTAATGGGCGTTGCCGTTGATCGTTACTTCCGGGATGTTCGGGATGTCGTCGCCCTTCTTGCCCGGCGCAAACAACGGCACTTCCTCGCCGCCGATGATCACGATGGTCGACTGGTCTTCGGTAAGCTCGCGCTTGGGCAGCCAGCTCACGCCGAAGCCGATCGAAAGGTTGGGCGTAGGCAGCGCGAACACTTCGAGTTCGGTGCCCCAGACTTCAGCCGCACCGGCATTGGTGACGAAGCCGAAGGCGCCGGTCGGGTCTTCTGCGTTGACCTGCATGTTGTCCCAGTCGAGGTTGAAGATCGCGCCGTTAACGGTCAGGCGGTTGCCGAACCACTGGGTCTTGTAGCCGATTTCGTAGTTCCAGACTTCATCCGACTCGAAAAGGTCCGGGATCGCGACCACGCCCTGGTTGTTGGTGCCGCCCAGGCGGTAGCCCTGGGACGCGACCGCGAACAGCGTCATGTTGTCCGTGGGCTGATAGCTGACCTGGTATTTCTGGATCAACTGGTCTTCCTTGGCGCTTTGGGTGTTCGGCAACGACGGGTTCGGCGGGAACAGCGCAAAGGGAAACACGGTTTCACCGATATCGCTCTGGTCGACTTCGAACCAGCGCAGCCCGGCGAGCAATTCGATCCGGTCGGTCAGGTCGAAAGTGAGCTCACCAAAAAATGCCGTTTCTTCGATATCCTTGCTGGCCGTGCGCGCAAACACGCAAGGGTGGCAACCGGCGATGCCCGCACCGACCTGCGGCGGCGGCGCAAAGGGCACGCCGGGATCGAAGGGCAGGCCCGTGACGGGGTCTACCACCGGCACGAAGCTCTGGAAGTTGCTTTCGCGATTACGGAAGAAAAAGCCGCCAAGGTAATTCCAGCGCTTGTCCCAGGTGGAAACGACGCGCGCCTCGAACATTTGCTGCTCGAGATCCTGCTTCTGATCGGTGAGCGCGGGGAACAGGTCAGGACGCCCCAATGCCGGGTCCGGGTTTGCCGGGTCGTCGATGCTGCCGCTCGGATCGATGCCCAGGAAAAACAGGATCCACGAGGAGTCGAACTTGAAACCGAATTCCCGATCGTAGTAAGACGCCGCGGCTGTGACCGCGGCCGGGCCAAGGTCCCAGTTCATGGTCAAAGAAGCGATCACCTGGTCATCCGGTTTCGGCGTCTGGGTGAAGTCGCCCACCTGCAAATCGCCGGTCTGGAAAAAAGCCTGCGGGCTGACGTTGTCGCGATCGCCGATGCCGTTGGGGTTGTCGTCCTGGCTGAAGCTGTCGAACGGTTGAAAGCGGTCAGCGCCGCCGTTATCCCGTTCCTGGGCCCACACCATGGCGTCGAAGGTCAACGAATCGCTCGGCTCGAAACGCATGATCGCGCGCACACCGGAGGTATCGTACCAGTTGATGTCTTCCAGTCCGAGCCGGACGTTATCGACGAAGCCGGCGTCTTCGTTGTAATAGGCAACGATGCGAACGCCCAGCTTGTTCTCGACCAGCGGCATGTTGAGCATGCCGAAGGCGCCGTAATTTTCACCGCCGTGCTCGGTCGAACCGGCGGACATTTTGACGGAGGCTTCGTAACCGTCCAGGACGGGTTTGTTGGTGATGAAACGCACGGTGCCGGTTTGCGAATTGGCACCGAAGGTGGTTCCCTGCGGGCCTTTGAGCACTTCGACCCGTTCCACGTCGTAAAGCATCAGGTCGGTGGTTTGAGAACCGGAATCCGACGTGGAGCTTTGCACGCCGGGCAGCGCGATTTCATCATAATAAACGGCAACCTGCTGCTGTCCGCCGGACTGAACGCCGCGGATGATGTAGCGCCGCTCACCCTTGCCTGCATCCGTGAAGGTCAGGCCCGGAATCTGGTAGGCGAAGTCTTCGAAATTGACGACACCCATGGTTTCCAGCATATCCTGGGACAGGGCGGTGATGCTGGTGGGGACATCCTGCAATGATTCGGCGCCCCTCTTGCGCGCCGTGACGATGATCTCCTCGATCATGTATTCCGACTCGCCGCCGGTAACCTGCGCAACGACTGACCCCGCGGGAACGACAAATGTCGCTGCGATCAGTGTCGCAGCAAGGGATTTGTTGAATGGTCTAAAGTCCATGAACTCACTTCCTCCTGTGGTAGTTAAGGACAGTCGCCGGATAAGCGACCGTGCACGCACTCCTAATGTTTTTATCTGGAGCTTTTTTGTCAAACGATTGGTTTGGCCCGCTTCTGCATTTTTTTGACGGCCGATTTCCGCCATGCGTTTACGTCCATTTAACATTATCTCAAGGTTTCGTTTCTTTATCAATTCAACGGTGAATTAATACGTTAAATATTCATAATTTCTATGAATATATTTTTTGAAAGAGAGCGGTTGGCGGCCCTCAGGAGGCCCGTAGAATTCGAATGGTGGAGCAGAAGCGTGTCGACCAGTCTAACGGTGCGCGCATTGCTATAAAGGCGTTGATGTTTGCGATGATTTGCGGTTCCGGGTCGCTGTGGTGCTGGCCGAGCCCTCCGGCCAGGCGCTGCAACTGGTAGTTCATGCGCGCCTGCTTGTCTTCGTTCGGCGAATCGATATCCCCGAGCACTTCCAGCGCGATGCAGGCGGTTCGAAGACCCTCTTCTTCCTGTTCCTGCGGGCCTTGCATCCAGTAGGTTAGAAGGGATTCCGCGTCGATTCCCTTCGGCAGGCCGCCGTCGCGTTCCCACAGCCGTTCGGCTTCTGCACGGTCCGCCGGTTTCAGGGCGCAGGCCTGGATTTTATCTGCCAGTAACGCCCAGCTCGCCAACTCTTCGTGCCGGCGCGCATCGCGAGCCCGTTCGCGAGCCTGTTTTTCCAGTGCCTGGAACTCCCGCCCAATGCCCTGGCGAACGGCATTCGGAAGCTCGATTTGTTCGAAGGCTCGCTTGAGTTCCGATAAACTCCTGGCGGGATGACCCGATTCCAGCAGTGCGCGCGCCTGGTCCCGAAGTGATTCCGCGGTTTTGATTTGCTCTTTCATCTGCACGTTGACTTGCTTGCGCTGATCTTCCAGGCGCTTGAATACGTCGTCACAGGCGCCGCGGAAAGCTTTCCATAATTTGCGGTCTACCGACATCGGCGTAATCCCGATCTCTTTCCAGTCGGCCTGCAGGCGCTTGGCGCGGTCGATGGCCTGTTGCAGGTCGTCGGTATCGACCAGGGTTTTCGCCTCGGTCACCAGTTGTTCTTTCAGCGCGATGTTGCGGTCGTATTCGGCCTTGATATGACTGTAGATCCGCTCACAGACGGAATTCAGGGCTTTCTGGCTTTTGCGGGCCGCCCTGGGTTTGACGGGTTTGATTTCCCTGAATGCCTGGCGCGCGGTATCCAGTGTTTTCTGCACCAGGCGCCAGTCCGGCAGCGGGGCCGGTTCCGCGCTGTCCTGTTCTGCGCGATCGGCGGCGTCCGGCCAGGCCATGCTTTTCTCATAGGCATCGAGTTGCGCGACCAGCTGCATACGTTGTTCAAAGTTTTGCCGCTGCAGCTGATTACGTTCCTCGAAGCCGGCCTGGCACGGCTGCCAAGCCTCGTCGGAAGCCGCCTTGAACTCGTTCCAAAGTTCCTTTTCGCGCGTGTGGGGCAGGGCACCCAGCGCTTTCCATTCCGCCTGCAGCTCCTTGATCTTGCCGGCCAGCAGGTCAATATCCTCGCTGCTGCCGATCAGTGCTTTCATGCGCCCGCACAGTTCCACCTTCTTCGGCTCGATGGCGAAGCCCTGCCAGTCCTGGAATTCATGCAGCCGCGCGGCGAGTGACTTGATCTCCCGCTCGAACCGCTGTTGCCGGGCCGGAGGCAGGGATTTCAATGCCGCCCGCGCGCGGTTCAGGGAGCGTGCCGCTGGCTTGACCTGTTCCTGCTCCAGTTCCGAGCGCAGCGATTCCAGCGCGGCCTGCAATTGGTCGAGAAGCTGCGGTTGTTTTTCTTCCAGTGCGCGGGCCCGCGCCTGCAATTGCTCCAGCGTTTTGCGCAGTTCCAGCACGGGGTCTGGAACTTCCGCCCGTCGGGCTTCCGGCCAGGCCAGCGCCTCCAGCAGCTTTTCCGTCCGCTCGATGTGTTGCTGAATCGCGGCGTAATCTTTGGGGTCGACCCGAGCCACCTTCCCGAGGAGGTTTTGCCGCTTCGCTTCGTGGCGTTGCAGCGCCTCGGAGCTGTCGATCATCTGTCGCCAGTGGGCGATCTGCCGGCGGACGGTGTCACGCTGCTCGGCGGGCGCCGAAACTGCTTTTTCGGCCTCTTGCCAGCGCGCCTGCAAGGAGTCGAGTTGGCCGACCAGTTGCGACCGCGTGCCGGAGTCCATCAGTGCGCTCATATCCAGCGCCACCAGTTCGGCGGCGATGTTTGCGAAAGTCGCTTCGGCAGCGTCCTGCCGGTTTTTGAGCTGTTCCTTCTCGGCCTGTTTTTGTGCCATCTGCGCCAGGCGTTCTGCGCAACGGCCGGAGGCTTGTTCGAAGCGGGATCTTTGATCGGCAGTTGCCGATTCTGCAATCACGGTCCAGCGCTCGCGCAGTTGCTGGTGCTCGGCTCGGCAGGAGGCTGAATCGGGCGCTGCGGCCAGTCGCTCGCATTGGTGGGTCAACTGATCGACTTCCTGCTCGCGTTCCCGAGTGGTGCGTTCACGGGCGAGGTGTTCGTCGAGCACCGCTTTGCAGTGCCGGTAGACCGATTTATCGTGACCGCGCGTACGCTGCAGCAGTGCGTCAAGAGATTCGACGTCGGTGATCGTTTGCGCGGCCGCCAGGCGCGCGCCCGCCAGCGGATGCGTGACCGCCAGCTCCATCAGCGCTTCGGTGCCTTGAATGCGCGCGATCGCGGCGGCGATCAGTTCGGGGTCATCACTGAGTAGAGCGATTCGCTGCAGTGTCGGTTCGTCGTCAATTGTGGCGAGCCGGGTGGTGTCGGGAAGCATTTGCGCCAGACGTTGGCGCCTGGCTTGCTGCAGCAGCGGCCCCGCCGCATCGGCGATCAGTTGATCGAGCACTTCGGGACGCGTGATCCGGGCCAAAGCCGCGCTGCGCACTGATGCATCGGGGTCGTCGCTGATCAGGCTCAGCAGGATGTGCTCATCGTCGATGTCGGCGACCGCTTGTTGGCGGACATCCGGATTCTTGTGCTGCCATTTCGGCGCAGTGAATGAGTCGAGAAGAGACATGATTTATAGACGCGCTTTCGAGTGGGAGTACTACTGCAATAGTACCCGAAACGCCCCGCTTGGGGGCTTTTGTGGCCGTTCCCTGCGCCGTGTCTCTTCTTGCGGGTGAATCCAGAGAGAAAAACTGAATCCACATTGAAAACCCCGGTGGCAGATGAAATGCCCCGGGTTTTTCATGTCACGGCGCGCGTTGCGGCCGGATGCGCCGGCGCACTGCGCGGATCAGTTTCAGCGGCCGATAAGCTGACTCAGGCTTGCCCTGCCTCGACGATCTTGGAGCGCGCGTGGTCTTCCGACTTGCCGAGCGCGTGGGCGACTTCCTCGACCAGAAATTCCAGCGACTGGTTCAGGTGCGCGCGGTCGGAGGCGCGCAGCGAGCCTTCGGCCTCGAGTTTGCTCAGGCCCTTGAAAACTTCGACGTAACCGAACGGGTCGCCGGTTTCCATCGTCGACTGGTTGGCGTTGGCGCGGGCCTTCCACTGGCTGCTGACCTTGCCGTCCCAGTCGCGCAGGTGATCCAGCAGCTTCTTGGCTTCTTTCGCGTCGATCGGGCAGCGAACCGTTTTCGAAAGATCCTGCTCACGCAGCATCAGCGTGAGGTCGTCACGTTCGAAATACAGCTTGGCAAAACGGGTTTCGGCATCGCCGGAAAAACTTCTTTTACGGATGGACTGGACTTCGCCAATGCCGTGATGGGGATGGTGAACGGCATCACCTTGACAGATGTTGATAAGCGTATACCTCTTGGATTTCAAGCAAATGTAACTATTAGCGATTAAAATCAGCATTTTACCTGATTTTTGCAAAGTTCTCAAG
>JAVVFH010000196.1:0-6526 GCA_032250585.1 Lysobacterales bacterium | reverse complement strand
CGAAGAAACGGTGATCGTTGACCTCGTTGCCAGAATCGATGATGCGCGCCTTCGCGCCGATGCGCGCGCCCGCTTCGATCGCAACCAGTTCAAATAAAAAGACGCCGTTCAGGTGCCTTTTCAATCGCGGCTGAAGCCGCTCCCACGGGTTCTGCAACGCCCCAAAAATGGCAGGACCTTCTGTGGGAGCGGCTTCAGCCGCGATCGGGTAGGCTACAGGGAACACTGTTGCACAGCCTCATGGAGCCCCCCATGGTGCCCGGCTTCAATCGAGGTCGAGGAAGCTCCGCAGCTGCTCCGAGCGGGTCGGGTGACGCAGCTTGCGCAGCGCCTTGGCTTCGATCTGGCGGATGCGTTCGCGGGTGACGTCGAACTGCTTGCCGACTTCTTCCAGCGTGTGGTCGGTATTCATGTCGATGCCGAAACGCATGCGCAGCACCTTGGCTTCGCGCGGCGTCAGGCCGGCCAGCACGCCCTGCACGGTGCCGGTCAGGCCGGACCCGGTCGCGGAATCCACCGGCGAGGAGATGTTGGCGTCCTCGATGAAGTCACCCAGGTGCGAATCTTCGTCGTCGCCGATCGGTGTTTCCATCGAGATCGGCTCCTTGGCGATCTTGAGCACCTTGCGCACCTTGTCCTCAGGCATTTCCATGCGCAGGGCCAGTTCCTCGGGAACGGGCTCACGGCCCATTTCCTGCAGCATCTGGCGCGATATGCGGTTCAGCTTGTTGATGGTCTCGATCATGTGCACCGGAATGCGAATGGTACGGGCCTGGTCGGCGATGGAACGCGTGATGGCCTGGCGGATCCACCAGGTGGCGTAAGTCGAGAACTTGTAGCCGCGGCGGTATTCGAACTTGTCCACGGCCTTCATCAGGCCGATGTTGCCTTCCTGGATCAGATCCAGGAACTGCAGGCCGCGGTTGGTGTACTTCTTGGCAATCGAGATCACCAGGCGCAGGTTGGCCTCGACCATCTCTTTCTTCGCGCGGCGCGCCTTGGCTTCGCCAATCGACATGTTGCGGTTGATTTCCTTCAGCTCCGCGATGCTCAGGCGGGTTTCCTTTTCCATCCGCGACAGCTTTTCCTGCACGACACGAATCTCGGGCGCGAATTCCTGCAGCGCCGGCACCCACTTTTGCTTGCCCTTCAGGATCGGCGTCAGCCAATCGGGATTGGCTTCGTTTTCGGTAAAGGTCTTCAGGAAAGTCGACTTCGGCATCTTGGCCTGCACGACGGCCATCTGCAGGATCATCCGCTCGAGATCACGCGTCTGCGAAATGGTGTAACGCAGGCGATCGACGAGGTGGTCGACCATCTTGGCGGGATACTTGATGCGCAGGAAGATGTGCGCCATGTCGTCGCGCAGCTGCAGTACACTTTTATGCGTGGGGCCGTGCTTGTCGTGCAGTTCAATGTAATTTTTGAACAAGTCGGCGACTTCGTCGAACTTGCGCTCCACTTCGTCCGGATCGGGACCTGTGGGGCCCTGCTCCTCTTCTTCCTCGTCATCATCGTCGTCTTCGTTGTCGTCCTCGGAGTCGTCGTCGGATTCACTGTCCCTGGCCTCAGCGGCCTTCACCTTGGCCGGCTTGACGGGTTTTGGAATCTCCTGCTTGGCCAGTTCTTCCGGATCGATGAAGTCGACCATCAGTTCGGTCAGGCGCTGCTTGCCTTCCCTGAACTTGGCGTATTCAATCAGCAGCGTGGCGTACGTGCCCGGAAAGCGCGCCAGCGCCTGATGCACCTGCAGCAGACCGTCTTCGATCCGCTTGGCGATGGCGATTTCGCCCTCGCGCGTGAGCAGTTCCACCGTGCCCATTTCGCGCATGTACATGCGCACCGGGTCGGTGGTGCGACCGATCTCCGTTTCGACGGCCGCCAGCGCTGCCGCGGCCTCCTCGGCTGCGGTGTCGTCATCGGTATCGGTGGTGGCATCGTCGTTGAGGATCAGTTCATCGCTGTCGGGTGCTTCTTCGTGCACCGAGATCCCCATGTCGTTGATCATGTTGATGATGTCTTCGATCTGCTCCGGATCGACGATGTCGTCGGGCAGGTGATCGTTCACCTGGGCATAGGTCAGGAAGCCCTGCTCCTTTCCCTGGGTGATGAGATCTTTTAGCTGTGACTGCTGATTCGGATTCATAAAATTCGCTGTAACTGTAGTTCAAAACCCTGCATTCGGCGACGGCACTCGAGGCGGTCGCGGCGGTTTCAGGATGTGTCGTCCCCTTGCAATGCGTGTCTGAGTTCCTGCCTGCGGTGCTGCAGTGCCAGCAGCCGCTGCTTTTGCTCTGCGCTCAGATCGACGATTTTTTTTGGCATGTGCGCAATCTGCGCATCCGTCCATTGCAGTTCCAGACTGTTCACGGCGTCACGGAATTCCTGCAACGACCGGTCTTCGTCTTCCGGCAGCGGCCAGGCCGCCAGGATTTCGAGGTGTGATCGAGCGGGATGTTCGTGCCAAAGTTCCAGTACCTGAGCGGTTGTCATATTGGGGCTTTTCGCGCAGAAGTCAACAAGTTCGCGGCAGATTCCGATGCCGGGCAGGTCGCAGTCGCGCAATTGCTCGAGTTCGCCGATGCTCGCCGCCAGCGAGGGTTTCTGCACCAGGTGCGCCAGCGCCAACCGCATGGGCGTTCGCTGCTGCTGGGTTTTTCGTTTGACAGCACTTTTGCGGCTTGGTTGCTGCGCCTGGCGGCTGCGGCTGTCGAGCCGGTGGCGGGCCAGCTTCTCGAGGCGGCCGAACATCATGTCGCGGAATACCCCCTCGGGCAAAAGCTTGAGTTGCGGCCCGGCCATCTCGACCAGCCGCGCGCGGCCGTCGATGGAAGTCATGTCCACCTGTTCCGTGAAATGATCAAAGAAGTATTCGGACAGCGGCTGGGCCGCGTCCAGCTGGGCCGCAAACGATTCTGCGCCGTGGCTGCGCACCATGCTGTCGGGGTCTTCACCGTCCGGCAGAAACAAAAAGCGCGCCTGCCGGCCATCACGCAAACGCGGCAGCGTCGCTTCCAGCGCGCGCCAGGCGGCCTTGCGGCCCGCCCGGTCGCCGTCGAAGCAGTAGATGACCTCGTCGGAGGCGCGGAACAGAAGTTCAGCGTGATCGCCGGTGGTAGCCGTGCCGAGCGTGGCGACACAGTTGCGAAAGCCGAACTGCGCCAGCGCCACCACATCCATGTAGCCCTCGACGACCAGTATCCGCTCCAGCCGCACCTGGCTCTTGCGGGCCTGGTACAAGCCATAGAGCTCGCGGCCCTTGTGAAACAGTTCGGTTTCGGGCGAATTGAGGTATTTGGGTCCGTCCTCGTCCAGCGCGCGGCCGCCGAAAGCGATCACGCGGCCGCGCCGGTCGTGGATCGGGAACATGATGCGGTGGCGGAATTTGTCGTATTCGCCGCCTTTGCCCTGGCTCAACATGCCGGCGCGTCGCAGCAGCTCCAGACGGTTCGCGTCGCTGCCCAGCTGCTTGATCAGGCCGTCCCAGCCGGCCGGTGCGAAGCCGACGCCGTAAAGCCGGGCAATCTCGCCGGACAGGCCGCGCTTTTTCAGGTAGGCGACGGCTTCCTCACTGTCTTTGAGCTGTTGCTGATACCAGGCGGCGGCGGCCTCGAGAATCTCGTAAAGGCCGGCGGCGGGGCGCGGCCGGCGGCTCGCCTCGCGCGGTACCTGCAGGCCGGCATGGCGCGCCAACTCTTCGACGGCGTCGACGAATTCCAGGCCTTCGTAGTTCATCAGGAAGCCAATCACCGAGCCGTGAGCACCGCAGCCGAAGCAGTGATAAAACTGTTTTTGCGGGCTGACCGTGAAAGAGGGCGTTTTTTCGTCGTGGAAAGGGCAGCAGGCATGGTATTCGCGGCCGGCGCGCTTGAGGGGGACATGGCGCTCGATGATCTCGACGATGTCCAGCCGCCCCAGCAGTTCTTCGATGAACGAATCGGGGATCAGCCCGCCCATGTCAACGGCCGTTCGGCGGACAGGTGCGCGCGATGTGGCCACGCATCTCAGGAATCGAGTTGCGCCTTGACCGCCTGACTGACGGCCTTCATATCTGCCCGGCCCTGGACCTGGCCGCGCAGGGCGCTCATGACCTTGCCCATGTCGCGGACGCTGTCGGCGCCGACTTGCGCGATGGTGCTGCGGATCAGCGCCTCGAGTTCGGCCTCGCCCAGCGGTTCGGGCAGGTAGGTCTGGATCAGGGTGAGTTCATGACGTTCTTTTTCGGCCAGGTCTTCGCGACCGGCCTTTTCGAACTGTTCCAGCGACTCGCGCCGCTGCTTGACCATCTTGTCGAGCACCGCGAGCACCTGTTCGTCGTTCAGTTCGATGCGCTCATCGACTTCTTTTTGCTTCAGCGCGGCCGTGATCAGGCGCAGGGCGGAGAGTTTCTCACGCTCGTGGGAACGCATGGCGTTCCTGACGTCTTCCTGGATACGGGCTTTCAACGACATCGGCGCTCCCCCCATTGGAAAAGACCCGTTCCAGCACCACCGGGAGGCGAGTGCAACGGGTCGAACCGGACCGCCCCACTCCGAGATGGCCGGGACGGGCCGACCAAAATAACAATCAGTGTAAATTCGGTACCGAGAGATTCAGTACGGCGAATTCAGTACAGCCGGGTGCGACGGACCGCTTCGCGTGAGAGGCGACGCAGATTGCGTTTTACGGCAGCGGCGGCTTTGCGCTTGCGCTCCTGGGTCGGCTTCTCATAGAACTCGCGGCGACGCGTTTCGGAAAGCACCCCGGCTTTTTCGCAGGAACGCTTGAAGCGGCGCAGCGCGTACTCAAAAGGCTCATTGTCTCGAACTTTAACACTGGGCATTAAAAATCACTCTTCCTTTGTGCCAAGAATTGGCGATAAGTTGACGTAGCCGCGTATTTTAACAAGCAAGCGGGTCACGATGCAAAATTTATCCTTCTGCGGCCGGAGAACTTCGCACAAAGAAACCACCGGGGAGAGGTCGCGGCCTGCCGGTCAGCGCTGCACGGCCCGGGCCACGGCACCACCGCGGCGAGGGTCGCCGGCGCCCGCGAAAGTCCCGCCGGGCGTCACCGACACCGTGTGGACGCCTCCGAAAAACAGGTTTTTTTCGGGCCACAGCTTTGAATGAGGCGCCGCTGAGCGCAGCGCTTCGAGCGCCGCCGCCCCGAAGCCGGGCTCGATGCTCAGCATCTCGCCCTCCAGGTGAATGCGCGGCGCGGCCACCGCTTGTTCGACCGTCATGCCGAAATCCAGCAGGTTGACCAGCACCTGGGTCATCGCGCTGCGGATCCGGTTCGAACCGCCCGAACCCAGCGCGATCCGTGTGCCGTCGGCCCGTTCGATCACGGCCGGCGACATCATCGAGGCCAGGCGGCTGCCCGCCTGCCAACGATTGAAACCGCCGGGGTTGAGGTCTTCCTCGCCCAGCATGTTGTTCAGCATGATACCGGTTCCGGGCAGCACGTAGGAGCAGCCCTCGCCGTTGGAGGCGGTCAGGCTGGCGATGTTGCCCTCGCTGTCGGCGACGCTGATGTGCGTCGTGCCGCGGCTGAACAGGGAATGCAGCTGCAAGCCGCGCTGCCACTCGGCGATGGTGTCCGGGTCCAGCAAACGCCGCATGGTCGCCCGGTCGAGGCCGTTCTCCATCGAAAAATCATGCCGCGCGACGCTGGCCGCCCGCATGCCGCGCAGCAGGTTCAGCAGGTGCTCCTCGCTGCCCCATTCCGAACGGCTCGAATCCCAGTCCTGCAGGATACCGAGCGCGAAGGCGACCAGGCAGCCGCCGGGCGACGGCGGCGGGTTGATGGCGCAGCGCGCGCCGCGGTGCCGGAATACGACGGGCTCGCGGCGCTCGACGCGATAATTCGCCAGGTCTTCGCGACTGAGCTGGCCGCCCCCTGCCGCGCAATCGGCCGCCAGTTGCCTGGCCCATTCGCCGCGATAGAAAAGATCCGGCCCCTCCCGCGCAAGGGCTTCGAGTGCATCGGCCGCCTGCCGGTTGCGCAGGCCCTCACCATCACGAATCAGCTCTCCGGGACGTTGTGGCGACTCGTACAGCCCGAAGGCCTGCGGCGTGGCGCGCACGATGGGCTCCAGAATGCGGATGATGTAATCGTGAAACGCATCGACCTGCATGCCCGAGCGCGCCAACTCGATGGCCGGC
This sequence comes from Lysobacterales bacterium, assembly GCA_032250585.1. Lineage (GTDB taxonomy): Bacteria > Pseudomonadota > Gammaproteobacteria > Xanthomonadales > SZUA-36 > JAVVFH01. Next base: position 380 of record JAVVFH010000196.1, on the reverse strand, counting down.
GCCATGATCTCGGCAACCGGCAGGCGGCCAAGGTCCCGGTGCGCTTCGAACAGTCCGGCCACGACCCCCGGCACGGCGATCGAGCCCATGCCAATGTGGAATTCCTGCTCGGCGCTGCCGAAATTGGCCATGATGGGATAGAAATCGAGTTCGCCGTCCGGGCGGTGGCGGGCCGGCGTCTGGCAGAAAAAATCGTAGACGCGGGGTTTTTGCGCGCCCGGCAGCGCCAGCAGGAAGCCGCCGCCGCCCAGGCTGACCAGCAGCGGTTCGGCGATCGAGGCGGTGCACAGCGCGCCCAGCGCCGCGTCGAAGGCGTTGCCGCCGGCCGCCATGATGTCGACGGCCGTCTGCGACACCGGCGCGCTGCCGGAAGCCGCCGC
>JAVVFH010000195.1:0-6578 GCA_032250585.1 Lysobacterales bacterium | reverse complement strand
AAGCCGTTCGGCGGCCATTTCCACGATTTCCAGGTTGGGGTTAACTCGACGATTCATGACTCTTCAATCGCGATTCCAACTCGTCTGCGGCAATCGCACGCTCGCGAGCGCGTCCACCTCGGATTGCATCGACCAGAACCAGCAACCCATACAGCGCCGGGTCCGCGCGAGCGGCGCCGGGCGCCAGCTTGTAAAGCGGTGCAAAGGCCATTCCCCGAACGCTGCCGTCGGGGTCTGGCCAGACCGGCGGCGGCTCGCCCGAATCGGGGAAATGGGCGTCTAGTGGTGGCGCCGCGTGCGCGGTCGGCATGCCGCGCGTCAACTGTCCCCGTTCTGGCACGAACACATATTTCACTCCGTGCAGGATGAACTCCTGCAAAGCCGGACGGTTTGGCACGATGGATTCGTTAGTGCGCACCGCCAGTCCGGCAGCGAGTGCGCGCTGAACCGCGGTATGCAGCTGTGAGACGCTCATCCCCAGCTGCTCGGCCAGACTGGCATAGGTCCACGACCGGTCGGCCATCGCAACCAGCTTCAACACGACCATCAGATCCTGGGGTTTGAGCTGCATGACGTTCTATATTCTAGAATCTAGAAAACAGAATGCCCGAATCGCGGCGCTGTGTCAAGTGGGAGAGGCGTAGGCAAATACGATCCGTTCTGCGTACGTTGATCAGGCAATTGCAGCACTGACGTGCCGGGAAACAGCGCATTGGATAGCGCGTCGCGCAAACTGCCCAGCCCCAGCTCGTCGACTGTGCACTATTCGTTGATTAGGTCCAGCACCCGCTGCACCTTGTCGCGGTCGGCGGCGGTCAGGTCCAGCCATGTGAGCGAAGCGTTTGCCAACGAGCCCTCTTCAGTTTCCCTTGAGACGAAAGTCTCTTTGCCGACGTCAATATAACGCGATCGGGAAACGGATTGCTATTGGGGAGCTTTTCTCGAAACCGGAAAGCGGGTGTCCTAGGAGGAGTCTCTGGTGCCGACCGTTTCTCCGTTTTGCATGAGGGCCCGCTACTTCAGGCCTCATTAATTGCACCAGACTTGAATGCAAGAAACAAAACTTGACCCCACTGACCCGGTGCGGTGTTCAATCGGTTTTCACTTTCTCTGGTTCGATTTCAGACACATTCAGCGATGGCCAGATGTCTACTGCCATTTCCGCAAACGTTGCCCCTCTTTCCCTGATGTCGGTCTCGCTCCAGCTATCCTTTTTCAGGAACCACTTGTTAAGGAAAAGGCCTGTGTGCTCTTCCAATTTTTCCCGTTTCTTTAGAAATCCCTTATTGCCGGACGAGATATTCAGGCTGCCCGTCAATAGGGTGAGGTTCCCGAGGGTGTGAAGAACCGCGTTTCGGGTTTCAGCTTTGGGGTCGCTCGAAAATCGTTCGACAAACTCGCCTTCCTCGAAAGGCCACTCTTCGGTCCACGAAACGGGCAAGACATGCTCTGTCCACAGCCCTTCGGGCATGGCGGTCTTTTCAGAGAACTTCGTCCGGCTGGCCTCTTCAATTTGCCACAGAACGTCCTTCACCCGGGTTTGCGGTGCTAACGTGTACGCTGGCTTGGAGAGTATTCCTTGATGGAACTCGCGGTCGCCGGGAAAACGCGTGCTGTCGCCGGTGCGCTGCGAAAAATAGTCCGCCAGTGCCTCGATCGATGGACTCTTATCAATGAAAACCCGCGAGAGGCTCTGGAAGACCCGGTTCAAATTCTTGGCTGTCAGTCCTGAAAGCGCCCGGCGAACGATGTAGGAATAGATCAGCCGGTAGAGCTTGCGCTTTTCATCAGTGTCGATATTGGCTGCGTTGATCTGCATCGCGACCGGATAGGCCGTTGAGACCTGCCATGCTGCCAACTTCCGACCGAGCCAGTGTAAATCCTTGTCCTCGTCCGAGCGTCCTTCGAGTGTCTCATAGATTGGTGAGTATCCCCTGAGCAACTGGAGTTCGTCCTCGACTTTCTCAAATCGTGGCCTGCCCTTGGGCACGGCGAACGCACGGTATTCGGCATAGAGTTCTCGCATCGAGATTTTCTGGCCAGTCTCGGCGGCGAGCACATGGGCCAAAAAATGATCGATCCGGGGCCTGGTGGGGCGGGCGAAGGGCGCGCGCTCTTTCCACCATGAATGGTCGAAAGGGTCCCAAAGGTCGTGGTAGAGATCTTCGACCTCGGCCTCCTCTTTCTCTGCACGATAGAAAATGTTGTTGCGGACGAGGTCCATGGCGAGAAGCGGTTCACCCTTGGAGTTCAACGTCTCGAAGATCACCTGGGCGTCGTCGTCCTCGCCCAGCGTGATGACGACTAGCTTCATGCGGTTCAACAGTGCCGTCAGCATCGCCTCCAGACGGGCTTGGATCGCCTCACTCGTATCGGTCTCGTCCCCAATTGTCAGGGTCTCGCCATTTACCTCGTCGTCTTCACTCAACTCGGCCGAACCAAATTGGGCGAAATGGTCGATAAGTCGATAAAACTCTTCATAGGCACGCAGCGCTCGGAACTGGGTGTTTTTTGGAACGCGGCCTCCCCAGTAGTGCTTTCCGTATCGGCTTCTGATCGTGCTGTATTCCTCCTCCACGATGTCGTGGAAGATCTTCTGATCCGAGGGCGTCGGCGTCAGCTTGAACCGGGTCAGCTTGTCGGTGTCCTTCGACTTCAGCTTGTTGAACAGATAGTCGCGAACATGCTCGGCCACGTCTTCGCACTTGTGTTTGCGCGCGACCTCTCGCAGGGCAGCGAGGAAAAGCTGAAATGTGGTAAGGCGTTGCTGACCATCGACGACTTGCACCCGGGGCGTGACACCGATCTGGGCAGCCTCACCGATAGGCGAGAGGATCAGCGCGCCCATGTAGTGCTGAAACCGGCTCTGGCTCTCCAGAACTTCGATGGCCTTCGCCTCGACATCCTCCCAGAACGGGATCAATTGGGTGTCGTGCCATTGGTATTTTCGCTGATAGAGCGGCACCATAAAGCGACGGCCTTCAGCGAGAATCTCTTCGACGGCGTGATCGTCAGCCTGCATCTGCTTCTCCCTCCGGGATTCCATTCCTGACATGCGCAGTTTCAGAGTCAAAGAAACTGTATGGGATGTCGTCACCACCGAACTTCCTGTTTTTGGCGCGTTCAGCCTCGTAATGCGCATCCTTGCTGAAGCCGCCAGTGCTGACGTATAAGCCCTTGTCGTCCTTGTGGCGGCCGCCGAGGAAGCTGCGGATAGCCTGGGCGCCCATTTGCCCCTTTCGGTGCTTGACCTCGACGACGATGCGCGGGCTTTCGAATCCAAATCCGTCTGGGGAGGCGACTATGTCCTTTCCGCGATCCGGGCCGACTGGTGAAACCTCGGTCTTGTAACCCATCGCGCGCAAGATCCCGGCGACGAGCTCCTGCATTTCCTCCCAGTCCAGTGAGCTGATCTTGTCCTTGATGAACTCTCTTGCACGCTCCTCGATGTCTTCCAGCAGATCGAGGTCGTCGACCGGCAATTCGGCGGCGGGCGCAACCGTTTTCTTCTCGCCTCGGGCGATGGCCTCGATTTCGTCGGCGGCTTCGTCGGGCACACGAAATAGGGTTGAAATCGCCCCCAGGCTGTTTTTGGTGGATGTGGACAAGGCGTCACGATCGACCTCGGTCTTCCAATCCACCTTGCGAATATGACCCCAACCGGCCACTGAGTTTGGTTGAAAGAGATAGTCCGAGAGGACATCGCCGAGCAAGTAGGCACGTGCTTGAGGGTCGTAGCTGATCACCCGATCGCCGGTCTGGATTTCGTGCGCAAAGCGGTACACCTGGCTTGCAGACATTCTCACCTTCGCCGGCGTCCACTCGGGCCAGGCCTGCCGCACTGCTTCGGCCATATCCGCCTGCGATTTAATACCAGACAGATCTTTCAACAGCCCCCAACCAATTGCAACCGAAGACTTGTCCCGGAATTCATCCAGAAATCGCGCCTTTTGGCCGGCGCGGACCATCCACATGTTTGTCATGTTTTACCTATCCATAGCTTTGATTTTCAGCCAGCGCATTCTCGGTTGACAATTCCGCCTGCCGCAACACCAGCTGCGTCGCACCCTCCGCCAGGTCTGGCGGATATCCGTATTTGGCCAACAGGCGACGAACGGTTCTTCTCAGGTCAGCTCGTACCGATTCGCGTTGGGTCCAATCGAGTTTCGGCATTTTCTTGACCACTTCGGTCAGCTCGCGCGCCATCAGTCGCAATGTGTCGCTTTGCATCGCCTCGCGCGCGGATTCGTTTTCGGCCAGCGCATCGTAGAACGCGACTTCCTCGCTGTTCAGCCCTAGTTCTTCGCCGTGCTTCTGAGCGTCCCGAAGGTGCTTGGCCAGGTCGATCAGGCGGGTGATCATTTCGGCGGTGGTGATGGCCTTGTTGGTGTAGCGGAGCAGGGCGTCTTCCAGTGCTTCCCGAAACTTCTTGCTCTGGACGAGGTTGGTGCGTTCGGTGATTCGGATCTGGTCGTTGAGCAGCTTGCGCAGCGTCTCCAGGGCCAGGTTCTTCTGCTCCAGCGCGCCCACCCGTTCCAGGAACTCGTCGCTGAGGATATCGAGGCGGGCCTCGTCCAGGCCTGCGGCGGCAAATAGGTCGATGACTTCGTCGGCGTCGACCGCGCCGCCGATTACCTGCCGGACGGCCGCGTCGATATCGCGCTGTCGGCCGCGGGTTTCCGCCTGGCCGCTATCGTCGGCCAGACGCTTGCGGATCATGGCCGCCGTGCGCTGGAAAAAGGCCAGATGGGGGGTAATTTTTTCGGTCTCAGGTCTTGGAACGGCCAGGGCGAAGGCGGTCGAGAGCTCTTTGACCAGCGTCCGGAATCGATTCCAGCCATCGTCCATGCCGAGGATGTGGTCGATCGCGGCCAGATAGATCGGCAGCACGTCGCGGGGCGCGGTGTCGAGCGCCCGCTCGTACTCAAAACCGTGGAAGAAATCGCGGAGCTTCTCGAAGGCGGCCTGCATGGCGGGCACGGCTTCGTCCTGGACCTGGTGAACCCCTTCGCCCGTACCTCCGGCCTGGGTGTAGGTCTTGAGGGCGTCGGCCAGTTGGTCGGCCAGGCCCAGAAGATCGACGATCAGCCCGCCGGGCTTGTCGCCGAAGACGCGATTGACCCGCGCGATGGCCTGCATCAGATTGTGTCCGGCCAGGGGCTTGTCGAGATACATGGTGTGCGCCGGCGGACAGTCGAAGCCGGTCAGCCACATGTCGCAGACGATCACCAGACGCAACTCGTCGGCCGGGTCTTTGAAGCGCTCGGCCAGGCGCTTTCGCGCTGCCTTGGTCCGCACATGGCAGCGAAGTGGCTCGGGGTCATCGTTGGTGCCGGTGACGACTACCTTCATCGCGCCGCGCTCGTCGTCGGCGTCGTGCCAATCCGGGCGCAGTGCGCGGATTGCCTCGTAGAGCCGCGCGGCAATGTCCCGGCTCATGGTCACCACCATGGCCTTACCCTCCATCGCGGCCCGACGCTTGTCCCAGTGCCCGACGATAAACGCGGCCAGGCGTTCGATACGCTCCGGCGCCCCGACCAGCGATTCCAGTGGTACTCGGATGTCATTTTCCGGCTGTTCGCCTTCGCGCTCGGCGTTGACGACGTATTCGAGCTCATCCTCGGCAACGCGAGCGCCTTCTTCATCGACATTCAGTTTGACAATCCGTGACTCGTAGTACAGCGGTCGGGTGGCGCCGTCCTCAACGGCCTGGTGGATATCGTAGACGTCGGCGTACTCGCCAAAAACATGGATGGTGTTTTTATCGTCGCGCTCCAGCGGCGTGCCGGTGAAGCCCACGAAAGTCGCATTCGGCAGTGCCTCGCGCATCCAGCGTGCGCCGCCTTCCAGAAAGCCGTACTGGCTGCGGTGCGCCTCGTCAGCCATCACCACTACGTTTGCGCGGTCGGAGATGACGCCGTGGTCCTCGGCGAACTTCTGAATGGTGGTGAACACGACGCCGCCCGAAGCCCGGTCGAGTAGCTGCTGAAGGTGCTCACGGCTCGCGGCCTGCACTGGCTCCTGGCGCAGCAGCGCCCGACCGGCGGCGAAGGTGTCGAACAACTGGTCGTCCAGATCATTGCGGTCAGTGATCATCACCACCGTTGGATTGGCCATCTTCGGTTCGCGGATCAGCGCGCCGGCCAGCATCAGCATGGTCAGTGATTTGCCCGAGCCCTGTGTGTGCCAGATCACGCCGCCGCGCCCGTCGCCTACCTGCGCAGAGGCTTCAGCAGGCTGGCCAATCCTTCCTCCCTCCCCTGCTTGCGGGGGAGGGCCGGAGCCTGCCCCGGACTTGATCCGGGGGTGGGGGTCACTTACTTTCAGCGCCCGCAAAACGCTCTCCCGAGCCTTGCGCATGGCGCGGAACTGGTGGTAGCCGGCGATCTTCTTGATATGACCGTCATCTGTTTCCCAGAAGGCGAAGTGGCGCAGGTAGTCCAGCAGCCGGTTCTTCTGGAACAGCCCCTCCACCAGCACCCCGAGCTGGGGCGAAGACGTGGGCGCCAGCTCAATGCCGTCCACCGTGCGCCATGGGCCGAACCGCTCGAACCCGGCGGTGAGGCTGCCCACCCGGG
>JAVVFH010000194.1:0-6607 GCA_032250585.1 Lysobacterales bacterium | reverse complement strand
CCACAGTTTATCACCGGCCTGCACCAGTGACTCGTTTCGGTTGGTCAGGCTGTAGCCGGATTCGACAAGGACAATTGCCGTTTGCGTCTCGGTAATCACCGGGTCAAATTCCGGCCCGGATTGCATTGTCTGAATCAACGTGGCCGGTTTGCCGAATTGGTCAATCAGCGAATCCGCTACGGCTTTGATTGGTCCATAGTCGAATTTCACAGCGCGATCTCAATGGGCCAAAGGCCACAAACCCGACGGCCTAGCATCCTGGGCGCTTCCGCGCGGGACCCGTCGATTCCCGCGCTGCACGAATCCTGCCAGTAAATAATTTCGACGCTCATGCACGGCCAACAAACTTGACGCCGCGCCCGATAGTCAGCGGGGTCAATAGGTCCATTGCCGCCGTAACCACGGTCCGCTGGAATTCGACAGACGCGGGGTTGCCTGCAAACTCAACCTCAATCGGCCCGACGCGCTGACGCTTGAACAAGCCCGCCCGGTTTACCTCGGGAAATAGCAGGCCAGGGCTTGCAAGCTCAGCAAATGCAAGAATGCCAGCGGCCGTTTTAATTTCTTCAGGCAATTCGGTTAAACTGATCTCGAAGCCATCAGCGTCGAAGGCGTTTTCACGCGGCCATGCCAGAGACTGCGCTCTACCGCCAGCAGGCCTGCCCATAAACCGCAGCGTATCTACAAATGCGGTAGCTCTGCGGATTGCCGCTTCCTTGTCCGGGTCGGTTCCGGCCCACGCCGCACCATCCCGGCTGACATGAAGCGCATCAGCATCGGCTAGGCTGATATAGGCATCAGCATCAGGAACGCCGGTGCCATCTTCGATGATAAGCATAGTTACTTATTCGCCCGTTTCTTGGAGCGCTTCTTGATTTGCTTCGCAGTATCCTCGCGGATTTTCTGCTCGGCTGATTTCTGGTCCTGAATCTGTTGATTGATCCGCTGTTGGGCCAGTAGTTGCTCTTTCATGTTCATGGTGAAACTCCATGGCTGATTTACTTCATTCGCGCATCAAATCCTCGGAGCGCCAATCTGTGCGCGAATCGCTCTTAAACCGGCCATGAGCGCCGCTTACTGACATTCCGTAGTGTTCCGCAACTTCTTCAAGCGAATTGAATGTGCCGTCTGGTGTCGTGTACCGCTTCCGCTGGGTTAGCTTGTCAGTGGAAATCGCCCTTTCAAAGCTCATTCCATAAGTGGAAAGTCTCGCCTTAGTCCTATCGTAATTCAGGCCCAGCTCTCGGCACCATTGTGCGAGTGTGCGAGACCGGCCCAGATATTCATAGCGAACCGTGTTGATCTTGTTGTTCGCTTGTTGCTCCATCGTTGCCCATCGGCAGTTGCCCGGCTCATAATTCCCCGCCGGGTCTATCCGATCAATGGTCATGCCCTCGTCAGGCAAGCCCATATCCTCGACGAAATTCTCAAGAGACTCTAACCAGCGGCCGCATACCGTAATTCCGCGCCCGCCGTATCTCGGGTAAGACTTGGAATTCTGGTTGGTGCAGCGGTCTATCATCGCCCGCCGGACGTTCTTCACCCTATGCCGCTGAAACGGCTTCCGTCTGTGCGCGGACCTTTTTCTGGCAGCACAGAAAGGGCAAGCGTGAGTGTTTCCGCTACGGAGATTCCCGCATTCGACCTCGTGAATGTTGCCACAACTGCACTGGCAGCGCCAGTGCATCCTCTTGCGCCCTTTTCTTGAAACCCTGTGGAAAGGTTCGATAACCGTTAGATCACCGTACTTCTGTCCGGGGAATATCTTCTGCCGCTTGTCCATAAATGGAATGCCTCATTGATGTGATCGCAGAGGCATTATGCCATTTAGTGACCATGCAGCGGAAAGTTATTCCTATCCGTTTGTAATCAGGAAACTGATCGGCACGCTCTTGCGATCTACGATCCTGCTCCACGTACCAGCCGCCGCAAGCTCTGCCGGGCTGAAGCTGGTAGCCGCCGGGGTGCCCGTGTTCTGGAAGCCGAACGGATGCAACAGCCAAGTGCGACGAGTCCACAGTGTTTCGATACCGCCGCCGTCGCCTTGGTCGGCATCGCGCTGGACTTCAACCGGGACTTCCGGAGATCCGTTGCCCCAGCCAAAGGCACCAGCGCCGAACAGAACGGACGTATATCGCGGAGCCGCATCAGTGCCGAGCGTGCCAGCGGCAGGCGTAAACGGCATCGAGTCATCAACAATCACGCGGCGGCCCAAGAAAGACTGCATCACCAGGTTGCCCTGACTGTCTCTGATGAAGTCGATATCGTCGTTGTCAACCATACGCTTGTGGACAACCGAATGGACCGCGATAGCCTGGATGCCATCCACTTGGTCGCCTAGCGTGTAAGCAGCCGAGGTGAAATTTTGACGAGTGAAAACGGTAGTCGCACTCACATCCGCGTTAGTTGCGCCGGCTGCGTCGTGGACCATGTCGCTGCCGTTGCTCGCCACATTGTCGGCAAGAACGCCGTTGGTAGCGGCAAGCAGACGCCGTTGCCATTGTCGGGTCCAGTAGGTATCGACGCGGGAACGGATATGCTCCATCGCGCGCGGGCCGAGTGCGAGTTCGGACGCCAGATCGGATGCGGAGAGGCCCTTGTTCAGAAATGCCTTTCGCGCGGTCTGTTCGCTCTGGTTGACCTTCGCCGGGATTGCCGAAGATGCCGGATTGTCGCTCGACAGGTTCGGTGCCACGTCCGGGTCAATATCACGCCAGAACGGAAGCTCTGCGGTTCGACCGGCAGCGTTCGCCAGTTGATCCAACAGCGGGTTGCGGGTCGCCACGCCCGATTCAAAGAATGCAGTCAGTTCCGGAGAATTGACAGCAGGGAGGTCTTGGAAGACCGTGACATCGATGATGTCGGAGAGTTGCACAGTTGCCATTTTCGATTACCTCATGAGATGGATTGATATTCGGATTTCAGACGTTCATACTCTTCCGGGTTTTCCTTTCGGATCGTCGAAAGTTCGCCTGATGGGATTTCATTAAACTTTCGCGCATCACGAGGTTCACTGCCTTTGCTTCCCTTGGACCCACCGCCTTTCGGCTGTTCGACAAATGCTTGGCCTTCGGAAGAGACCCAGCGCTTGACGTGTTCCTGCAATTCCATCGGCCCCATGTCGGTATCTACAATAGCCTTCCCGTCTTTCACGGTCACGCCGTCTTTCAGCAGCGCACGGGCTGCCTTCTGGAATGCGGGGTTGGTAATGCCGGATTGTGCCAGCGCCTCATCCAATTGCTGCGAGACGGTCATCTGGTAGGTTTGCTTTTCCAGACTCTGCGCCTTTTCTTTCCACTGGTCGATTTCGCCTTCCAGTTCTTTTCGCAGCTTGATCAGGTCTTCTTCCTTAGCCTTGCCGGACTTGACATTCTTCCACTGATCGGGGTCGAAGTCTTCGGGGATTTCCCGCAGCTTCGCTTCCGATTCCTTGCGCTTTTCGCGCTCTGCGTCATACGCCTTTTTCAGCCGCAAGACGTCAGGGTGTGACTCTACTCCCGAGACATTCAGCTTGAAACCGTTGTCCGTCTCTTCGTAAAGTTCATGCAGATTTTCATCCAGTCCTTCGAGTGTTTCCAGGGTTGCTTTGAGCATCTCAAACCTCGCTTTTCGCTTGGTAGTTACAGGCGTTTCGCCATCGGCATTTCGCCTAAAAGAAAGCCGCCCGGAGGCGGCTCGTTGAATCTCTTTACAGTTCGCCCTCTCCGAATTCCTGAGAATCCATCAGGCGCGTTTCATCTTCCGGCGTGCGGTCCATCGGTACGATTTGACCACGCTGGAGGTTTTCAATCAGCGTGGTGAAGCTCATGCCGCCCTTGGCCCATGCGTCAACAAACTGCACGACCTCTTGACCGCCCATGACAGGTTCAAGAATCTTGGACGGGGGCCGAACTACCACATCATCCGGATTCGCCCCGGCGATCATGGCTGCAAACTTGAGAGATTTTTCAAGCGCCGCTGCCGAAGATCGGGCAATGCTCTTGATGTTCGCGGCCTCTGAAGACATGCGAAGCCTCCGGGCCTCGCCTGATTCACCGGCCCCGCCGTCCTGTTTGAATAGCTGGGCACCGGCATCAGCGGCGCGGGCTAATTCATCATCCCGCGCTTCTTTGTGCGCGTCGATAGTCCGACCTGACGGGCCGATGTACTTCGCATCGACCGTCGTCTCGGCTGCGGCTTCAAGCTCGATTGCCACGCCCGACCCGATAAAGTCTGGCGCTTGCCCGTTGATAATGACAAGCGTTTCCTGCCCGCTATTGTAAAGCTGGTGCCGATAGTCCGCATCTAAACGGTAATAGCCCAACGCGGCGCGGGCAACGCCGGTCAGCGGCGGGTTATCGATCTCCGGCGTCAGGTCTTTGGCGCTCGCGATCAGGAACGGGATTTCATCAAGCCCAACGCCGCCCCGCGCCGATGGCTGGATCTCCGGACCTGGGCTTGAGGGCCCGTCGAAAACTCTCTGGATGTACCGCCCGTCGATCAGCTCAAGAACGCGCCAGCGCTCAGTCCATGTCCAGCGGAAGCCGTCGCGAACATAACCGGATTCGTCTAGCACAAACAGGGACATATCATCATCCCAGTTGATAATCGACAATTCCGGATAAATCGCAATATACGGTTCACCGCCGTCTTCGGGAACGTCAGCGAGAAGGCCGACTCTTCCGGAGATTAGGAGTTCCGACGTGACCCTGCGTGAAAGCGTGTCCAGGTCTTGGCCGTCCGATGCCGCATTTTCGCGCAATGGCTCAAGCGCCGGAGGGAGTTCAATATCCCATTCCTGCCCGTGTATCATTCCGACGATTCCCCGCACCGCCGGGGAGAATATATCAGGAAACACAGCGCGGGTCCGATAGGCGTTATACGCGTCCACGCCTTTGTCGGGCATTGCGTTAAACCCGGACGGCTTGGGTAGATACATGGTGCCGCGTTCCTTGATTTTGCGCTCGCCCTCATAGGCGTCACGGACTAGCCGCCAGTCATCCTTGTATTTGTCGTATTTCGGATGCGTCTGGTTCACGCTCATCAGTACGTCCCGCCGATTGCCTTCATGGTCGTTTTCTTCTCGCGTCTTCGGATCACTGGTTGCAGCGCGTAGCGAATATCGTCGATATGGTGGTTGTGCGCGTCCACAACCTGCGACAGCACCTGCCCGCTCTTGGAGTCAATCTTGTAGCTGTACAATCTGGCCTCCTTTGCGGTATGGACGCAGCGGGGATGAATAACTATTTCCCGGTAGCCTCGGAGATGGGTAATTCCATCCTCCACGCTGCCGGGCCATTTCTTGACCGCCGTGCATCTTGGCAGCCCATTTCGTTTCAGGTAGCTGATTGACTCGGGCCGGGCATTGTCAGCCAGGACTTCATAGTTCTCGATACCGGGGATCGAGGATTTCAGCACGCGCGCGGTATCGTCAATCTCCATGCCGACGCCGTGCGCCTCGTATTCGACATACAGTGATTCGTTGTGAATCCAGACCCGGTTTGCTGTGGTCGGGTCCTGACTGAACCCGAAATCAAGCCCGTGATATGGCCCCTTCCAATCTTTGCCCGGCTCAAATTCTGCGGTGCGCCATTTGCCGGCAAGCACCTGCGCGTCCGAGTTGAGCAGGTACGCGCCATCCCAGATGTGGGCGTAAGTGTTCGGATCTAGCCGCTGCTGTTCGCGCCGCCTCAGTTCGTCCAGACCCGCTGGGAACCACGGATTATCCTGGTGGTGAAGCTCGACAATGACCGACTTGTCCGGCGGGCTCTGCCTGAACCGCTGGTCAACCGGGCTGCCCTCATCGCGCGGGTTCCAGATAACCCACATCTCTGCGCCGGATTCGCGCAATACGGTCGGCTCTAGCGCTAGCCATGAATGCTCCGGTACGTCTTCAGCTTCTTCGACAATGGTCAGGTCGATTTTTGCCAGCGACTTGATATTACTGATGTTGTGCCGCAACCCCCGGAACAGAAATTCCGTTCCGTTCGGGCCTCGCAGATAATCGACGCCAACATCGTAGAAAGAATCGAGCCACGGCTCCGAAGCTATGGCCGCTTTCAGTTCTGCGTGGAATGATTCTTTAATACTGACCTGGTACTCACGTGTGCACAATACTCGCAGCGGCTCGGCATAACCCCATATAGCGGCCATCTTCGCAAAGCTGAAGGACTTTCCCGACCCTCTACCGCCGTATGCCCCGCGATATTGCAGGCTGCCGCGCTTGGACGCGAATACCGGGACCAACTTGGGCGGTAGCTCAATCCGCGCTGTCTTGCCCACCGGCCACGATTTCGACTTTGTTAATCAGCGGCCCGCCGTCCTTGCCGGTGATTTCTTGGGATTGCTTGTCGGACCAGCCGAAGCGGTTCGCAAAATACAGCTTGACCAGTGCGGCGTTCGCCTTGTTGTCTACCATCAATTCTGTTCGGAGCCTCTTTTCCCAGAACGCCTGCCCCATCGTCTCCGCGCGCGTTAATGCTTCCAAAAACTCCGGGTGTGCGTCTTTCCAATTGTGAATCGTCTGCGGTGAAACGCCACCGATTTCAGCCCTGAATTCTGTCAGGGATGCGCCATCGGACAGCATGGACACTATTAGGTCACAGTATTCCGGCTTGTATTTAGACGG
>JAVVFH010000193.1:0-6686 GCA_032250585.1 Lysobacterales bacterium | reverse complement strand
GCGAAAAGGTGGTGCTGCGTATCCTCGATTCGGCCGCCACCAAGCTGGGCATCGAGCAGCTCGGTTTCGACGATGACCAGCAAAAGGCGTTTCATGCGGCCGTCAACAAGCCCTACGGCATGATCCTGGCCACCGGCCCCACCGGCAGCGGCAAGACCGTCTCGCTGTACACGGCGCTGCAACTGCTGAACAACGAGGGGCGCAACATCTCCACCGTCGAAGACCCGGTTGAAATCCGCGTGCACGGCATCAACCAGGTCGCGCAGAACGCCAAGCAGGGCATGACCTTCGCCCGCGCATTGCGGGCCTTTCTGCGCCAGGACCCGGACGTGATCATGGTCGGCGAGATCCGCGACCTGGAAACCGCCGAGATCGCCATCAAGGCCGCGCAGACCGGCCACCTGGTGCTGTCCACCCTGCACACCAACGACGCGCCGCAGTCGGTGACCCGCTTGATGAACATGGGCGTGCCGAGTTATAACATTACCTCGGCGGTCAACCTGATCATCGCCCAGCGCCTGATCCGGACCCTGCATACCTGCAAGAAGAAGCTGGAACTGCCGCCCGAGGCGTTGCTGCAGGCGGGTTTCGCGAAACAGGAACTGGACGAATTGAAGCTCTACCAGCCCACTGGCTGCAGTGAATGCAACGAGGGCTACCGTGGACGTTCCGGCATCTTCGAAGTGATGCCAATTACCGACAGCATCGCCCGGATCGTCCTGGCGGACGGCGATGCCCTGAAGATCGCCGAGCAGGCAAGGAAGGAAGGAATCCTCGACTTGCGGCAATCGGCACTGAAAAAAGTCGCCGTGGGGATCACCGACCTGATCGAAATCAACCGTGTAACCAAGGACTAGGTTATGGCAACAGTACAGGCAGAACCCACCGTATTCCTCTGGCAGGGGCGGGACAAGCGCGGTACCAAGCTCAAGGGCCAGCAGATTGCCACCAACCCCAACCTGGTGCGGGCGGAATTGCGCCGCCAGGGCATCAACCCCATCACCGTGCGCAAAAAACCCAAGCCGCTGTTCGGCGGTGCCGGCAGCCGGGTCAGCCCCAAGGACGTGGCCGTCTTCAGCCGCCAGCTGGCCACCATGCTGAAATCCGGCGTGCCGCTGGTCACCGCGCTGCAGATCATTGCCGGCGGCCTGAAAAACCCGCGCATGCGCGTGATGGTGGACAAGATCCGCTCCGAGGTTGAATCGGGCGGCTCCCTCTACGAGGCGCTTTCGGCGCACCCGGTGCAGTTCGACGAGTTGTACACCAACCTGGTCAAAGCCGGCGAAAGTGCCGGTGTGCTGGATACCATCCTCGACAACATCGCCACGCACAAGGAACGCGTCGAGAGTATCAAGGGCAAAATCCGCAAGGCCCTCTACTACCCGGCCGCCGTCGTCGCGGTGGCCATCATCGTCTCCTCGATCCTGCTGATCTTCGTGATTCCGCAGTTCGAGGGTATTTTCCAGAGCTTCGGCGCCGACCTGCCCGCCTTCACGCGGATGGTGGTCGACGCCTCGCGCTTCATGCGGGCCAACGGCATCTACCTGCTGCTGGTGTTCGTCGCCGTGATCATCGGCCTGATCATGGCCAAGAAGCGCTCGACGAAATTCGCGCACTGGATCGACCGCGTGTCGCTGAAAATGCCGATCGTCGGCACGATTCTCGAGCAGGCCGCCATCGCGCGCTTCTGCCGCACGCTGGCCATCACTTTTGCAGCCGGCGTGCCGCTGGTCGACGCGCTGAAGATCGTCTCCGGCGCCACCGGCAACCGGGTCTACGATATGGCGGCGGCGCGCATCCGCGAGGACGTGGCGGTCGGCCACCAACTGCAGATGGCCATGCAGCAGGTCGGCCTGTTCCCCAACATGGTGGTGCAGATGGTCGCCATCGGCGAGGAGGCCGGCTCCCTGGACGCCATGCTGAGCAAGGTCGCCGATTTCTACGAGCAGGAGGTCGACGATGCCGTGGACGGCCTGAGCAGCCTGCTGGAGCCGCTGATCATCGTGTTCGTCGGCGTCCTCGTCGGCGCGATGGTGATCGCCATGTACCTGCCGATCTTCAAGATGGCCGCCGTTATCTGACTCCGGTCAGCCGGCCTCACAATGGATTTACTGTTTGCCACGCCGCCCCTGCTCTATGCAGGGGTGTTTTTACTGGGCGCGATGATCGGCAGCTTCCTGAACGTGGTCATCCTGCGCCTGCCGCCGCTGCTGGAGCACGACTGGCGCTGCCAGTGCCGCGAGTTGCTGGCCGAAGGCGCGGATGGCGTTTCAACGGATGGGGCCGCAACAGACCACAAAGAACAGCACGAAGCCGACCCGCGCCCGCCCGGCATCGTCGCGGGCCGCTCGAAATGCCCCAGGTGCGGCCACACGATCCGCGCGCACGAAAACCTCCCGCTGCTGAGTTTCGTGCTGCTGCGCGGCAAGTGTGCGGCCTGCAAAACCCCGATTTCGGTGCGCTACCCGCTGGTGGAACTGCTCACCGCCCTGCTGTTCGTGATCACCATCTGGCATTTCGGCCCCACGCTGCAGGGCCTGAGCGCACTGCTGCTGACCGCCTTTCTGATCGCACTGGCCGGCATCGACATCGATCACCAACTGCTGCCCGACAACATGACGCTGCCGCTGATGTGGGGCGGCATCCTGGTGAGTTTCTGGTCTATACACGCGGATCTCGCCTCCAGCGTCATCGGGGCCATCGCCGGCTACCTCATATTGTGGTCGATCTACCACCTGTTCCGCCTGCTCACCGGCAAGGAAGGCATGGGCTACGGCGATTTCAAACTGCTGGCCGCCCTCGGCGCCTGGATGGGCTGGCAGATGCTGCCCCTGATCGTGCTGTTGTCCTCCGTGGTCGGCGCGCTGACCGGACTCGCGCTGATGGCCACCGGCCGGATGCAACGGGAAAAACCCATGCCCTTCGGGCCGTTCATCGCCGCCGCCGGCTGGATCGCGCTGATCTGGGGCGAGCGCATTATTGACATGTACACGCGCACAGGCGCGTTCGGGTAGCTGTGGACAGGGGGCGATTTTGCTGAAGGGCGAATCGCGGCTGAAGCCGCCCCCACATGCCAATAAAGGTGCTGGCAGAAACATATGGGAGAACCCTGTGGGAGCGGCTTCAGCCGCGATCTTTTATGAGATGGCTTCTGTCTACACCACCGCATGATTGACCTACAGCCTTTCGGTCAGTTCTGCTTGATTGCCGAACACTCGGTCAGGAAAGACAAGCGCATCAACATCATCTGAGCCTGGCCGACGCCACCGCCTGTCGCCGTCGCTCCAGGCATCAGATGATGGCCTGCAAGCCCTTCTCGGCGATGACGTTGAGTAGCTTGAGCGCCGGGCCGGTGGGGCGGGTTTCGCCTTGCTCCCACTTGCGCACGGTCGAAGCCGTGGTGTGCAGGTGGTGCGCGAACACCGGCTGGCTGAACTTCAGCTTCTCCCGCAGGCGCTTGATGTCCTCGGCGTTGAACTCCCGCACCGGCGGCGGACAGATCGCGTCGAACTCGCGCATCGTCACCTTACTGATCGCGCCCACTTCGCGGAGCGCGGCCAAGTCGTCACGCAGCGATTCAATGATCTTGCTCACAATGCACCTCCAATAACACGCCTGACTGCAACGCCTTCGACAAGGCTTCCGCGGACAGGTCCAGGAACACCTTGCCGGCGTATTGCAACGCCTTCTTCTCATTCTGCGTAATGTTTGCCTTGCCGTTCTTCGAGAACCCATACAGAAACATGTAGCGGCTGCCGGTCCGGGCCGACACCAGTGTGCGGTAGCCGCCGCTCTTGCCGCCGCTGGGACGCGCCATCCGCTTCTTGTAGAGGAAGCCGCCCAAGTCCGCGTCAATCAAACCGCTTTCCATCTCCTGGACCGCTTTGCACAAGGCGGAATCGGGCAGTTTCTCGCCAGCCTGCCACCGTGCAAAGTCCTTTCGCTTGAGGACGCGCGTCATCTTAGTCTCCTCCAAACTATACCCGAAACGGGTACACTTTTCCATACCCTGACGCGCGACTGCTTAATCCAAACTCCAGGCCAGCAAAGTCATATCAGACATATCCTCCATGGCCGCCTTGGGTAAACCAAAACCTCGCCTCCCATCTTGCCCGCTCGTTTCATGGGGAAAAGCAGTAAAAACCAGTGAATCTCGTAAGAAAAATGCCCCTCAGTGCCCGAACGGCCGGGGTGCATGGCGGACGGCGAGACGTACGAGCAGGCCGTGGCCAATGCCCGGCGGGCCTGGGAAGCGCTACGTCGGCCATTCGGGTTCCCGTTGATATGCTATACGTAGTGCATATTAGCTGTTATGATGGACGCTCATGATTCGAGGATTCAAAGATCGGAAGTCCCGGCGAGTTTTCGAAGGTCATGGGGTCCGTGAATTTCAGGGATTCGCCGATCAAGCGGTCCGTCGTCTCACGGTTCTGCACAGTGCGGAAACATTGCAGGATCTGGCAAGTTTGAGAAGCAATCGATTCGAAGCATTGTCAGGTGATCGCAAGGGCCAATACAGCATACGTATCAACCGGCAGTGGCGAATCTGTTTTCGCTGGAAGGAAGACGGTCCTTATGACGTCGAAATTGTGGACTACCACTGAATGAGTCAATTGAAGATGGATATCAAAAATGCAATGCGGCCGGTTCATCCCGGCGAGATCCTGCGGGAAGAACTGGACGTGCTGGAGATGTCGGCAAATTCCCTCGCTGCGGCGCTGGGTGTGCCCGGAAACCGGATCACCGCCATTCTCAATGGTCAGCGCGGGGTTACCGCAGACACGGCACTGCGGCTTGCGCGCTATCTCGGAGCCACGGCCGAGTTCTGGCTGAACCTGCAAAAGTCGTACGAATTGCGCCTTGCCGAACGGGCAGCAGGCAAGCAAATCGAGGCAACCGTGATGCCCAGAATGGAAGCAGCCTAACGCTCCATGGCTTGGCAACACGAGACACGCTGGTTCAACCGCAGGCTCAAACCGCCCGAATGGTCCGCGGAAATGTTCGGCCGCAAGGGCAGCCACGACGAACTGCGCAAGAACGAATTCTGGGCCGTCAACGACGTCGCCTTCCAACTCAGGCGCGGCGAATGCCCCGGCCTGATCGGCACCAACGGCACCGGAGCTTTGACCGCTCGTATAGGTGAGCTACAATGTAGCCCATTCTCTGGAGGTTGGAATCATGTCTGCAAATGCGGTTGTGCGTGCCCGGATTGTGAGTGATCACAATAACTGAGGGTTTCCCCCTGTTTTTTGATCACATTATTTGAAGGACAAAGAAAACCCCCCTCAAATAACTTGAAAATTATCCGAGGGGGCTGTCTCCTGTTTTTCGACCAAGAAAAATGAGAGAGACCATTCCAATGTGCCACGCTTTTTTCAACGATTCCAGGTTTTATGAGTTTCTTTTCCGGGTGGACGAGGAGATCGCCGCCGAGGTTCAGGCGGGTGGGTGCCGCTGCGGGGGTGTGTTGCACAGCGCGCGCAAACCGTCGCGGATCACCTCGCTGGCGCTCTGGTATTCGCCGCTGGCCACCAGTTCATCGATCCAGCGGCCCCACTGCGGCGTCAGGGCGATGCTCTTGGCGTTACGGGCAGGCATGGTCTGGGTCTCCTTTTATGCATCGTTTCAAGAGATTAGCAAAGGCACGTCAGCCGACCGCCACCTCACGTTCCGATCACGCTCGCCAAATCCCGCCTGGAAGCCCCCAGGGCCAACAGTGACCTGATCAGGAGATCCAGGGAAACCGTTGGGTCACCTGCCTCCATTTTCGCGACACGTGACTGGCTGGAATGGATGATTCTTGCTACCTCGACCTGGCTCAATTTCTCAACCGTACGCCGCTGCTTGAGCGACTCGCTCAACGCTAACTTCAACTCGATGTAGGCCGCTTCTTCGGCGGACAAATTCAGAAACTGCTCAACAGAGCCAAACCTCCAGCCTCTCCCTTGAAGGGCCTCGCGCTTACTTGTCTTCATTGTCATACATCCTCAGCCTTTTTCTGCAAACCTCGATTACCCGTTTCGGTGTCTTGGCCGTCTTTTTCGCAAATACTTCCAGAATGACGATCGCATCAGGGTCCGCCCGATAAACGATGCGCCAGGCTGTAGCGCTGTCTGAGATACGCAACTCGTGGCAACGAATACCTATAACGGGCAGCGGGCGCGAATGGGGCAACACCAGCTTTCTTCCGCGTTGCAGCATTCGCAAAAGATACCCGGCCTCGAGCCTCGCGAGCGCCGAGAACGGTGGTGACTTTACTTCGCCGTGGAGCCACACCAGTGGCTTATCAGCGGAGCTCACAGCACTCAATATATGTCATATCTGGCATATCCTCAAGAGCCGCTTTCAGTTAAGCAACTTTCCGCTCCGTATCATGCCCGCCCGCCTCACGTGAATAAGCAGGAAAAACACCACAATTTCGCAAGAAAATTGCGTGCCTTCATAACACCTCTACTCCGAAAAGCGGGCCGATTCGCGGCGAAATCTCTGCCAGCCGCCTTTCCACCTGTAAAAGTTTCTGCTCCCGCCCTGCTTTCAGGTAAACTGCCCCGAAACAATGCCCCGCAGGTCGTTGTTAAGATAGTCAATCCCGGCGGGGCGCCAGCGACTCAGGAAAACGATGGATCGTCCCCTGAAAGAAACCGTCTATTCCCCCGACTCGGAGCTGCTCAGCTTCGGCAAGCTGC
>JAVVFH010000192.1:0-6692 GCA_032250585.1 Lysobacterales bacterium | reverse complement strand
GTCTGCCGCCCGCTTGCCGCCGATTCGCCGGAGTATCTCGACTTCGACCGGATAGGCGGGGGAATTTTCCAACGAATCCCAGACGGCGACCGCGATCCTGCCGCCGGGCTGCAGTACGCGCAACATTTCGCGCAGCGCCTGGACGCCGCCCGCCCCTGTGCGGGCGGCGTCCAGCACCGGCCCGCACCACTGGCCGAACAATGCCGGCACGTGCAAAGCCTCGTAGGCGCGGGCGGCGACGACGGAGTCTTCGGAGATCGTTCTCATTACACTCTGAGTATAGACATTGGGATTTTTGCTGCAGACCGGAACGGAAAAGGCGGGGCCCGAAGGCCCCGCCGGTTTGCTGCCGACATCAGGTCAGCCTTTGCTGGGCTTTCCGACGTCGCTGCGCGCCCGCTCGCTGACGACGCAGCCGGAAATGTCTTCCAGCTCCTCCTCGGTCCGGCAACTCAGGCCGGCCAGGACCGCCTCCGTGGCATGGGCCACGCAACTGACGTACTCACCGTGGTTGCGCCATATGTCGGTCGGCGGGCATGCCGCGTCCACCTGTACGCCGGCGATGTCGCAGGCGCCTGCGTCATCGACCGACACGGCGAGGTCCATCGCCACGAAACTGTGGCAGTCGCCCACCACCTCGTAGTTCACATCGGCGAAGACGTCTCCGGGACTCATGGCCGCGCTGACATCGTGCATGTCATCGTCCCAGTAGCAGCTGGTGTTGGCGGTATCGAGGAAGGAGCAAGTCTCGGGGGCGAACGCCCGGGTGCTGCCGTCCAGCGAGTCGTCGAGATTCAGCGCGCCGGCTCCGCCGACGAATTCGAGCAACTCGTCGGAGACTCCGAAAATCTGCCCGTTCCCGACAATGGGGATCCACGTTGCCGAGACGGCGCCGCCGGCCACGAAGCCCTCCAGCGTCTGGTGCAGCGTGTCACCGGGGGCGTTGGTCACGGCCAAGCCTTCGTAGCTGACTATGGCCTTGGCGGTCGACGAGGGGTCCGCGTAAGTCACGACCAGTGAAACGCCCTCGGTAAAATCGCCTCCGTCGAAGTTGTTGTCGCCGGGAAAGCCGGCGACGGCATAGACGCCGTTGCCCGGGGCGGCGACCAGGTCTGACACATCGGCGGTCCAGGCGACGGTATTTGCCTGGGCGAAGCAGGGCGTCTCCGGCGCGAATCCCACCATTTCACCGCTGACGACGTTGCCGTCGAAGGAGATGGTTTTACCGGTTTCTGACACCTGATCGCTGTCAGTGAGCACGGTCCAGTACAGCCTGGCGCTGACGACGGTCGCCGTGTCCGGGATTCCGGAAATTTCGATCTCTCCGGAGTTGCCATCGCCACCGGCGTTGCCTGCGATCGGCGTGCCGGCGGTCGTGACGTCCCCGCAGATCAGGGTTCGTCCCTGGAACAACATGGGATCGGCGAATTCGGCCTGGCTGACGATCGGCGCATCGGGGCCTTCCTCCACGGGTCCGGTGCCGCCGTCGAACTGGGCCAGCACCTGGCCGCTCAAGCAGGCCAGGACGAAACCGAGGACCAGCTGCCGAATGGCAGGCGGTTGGGTCGGGATACCTGGAAGGCTCGCGAAAAGTTGTCGTTCCGGGTAGGGTCTCACTATTGATTTCATGGTAGGTCTCCTTGTCTGGTTGCAGACTACGAAAGCCGGATGCCTGATCTTGCCGGCAAGCCGGAAAAAAATGCCGCGCAACCTCAAGGGGGGGCGTTGCGCGGCACAAAAGGAACTCAGTCAGGCCTTCTTGAAGATATCGATCACTCCGGTCAGTTCGAGGATCAACAGCACCACGAATACGGCGCCGATCAGGACCAGCGTGTCGCCGCCGGCGGGCAGGCTGTTCAACTGGCCCTGGAGTTGTGCGAGTTCGCGGTCGCTGAGCGCGGCCACCCTCGAACCGGCCTGCGCCGGATCGACACCCAGGGCGACTATGGCCTGGCGCACATCCTCCCGCGCGAGGCTGGCCTTGATCTCATCGATGCGCGCGTTCCGCGCGTCCATCGCCAGTGCCTGCTGGGTGCCGACCACGGCCGCCTGGGCCTGCGCTACCAGGACCAGCCACAGCAACGCAGTGCGCATCAGTATCGACAGGGTTGGTCTCGACATGCTTTCCTCCTTTGGCGCAGGTGCGGCGCGCGTAATGGAATGTGCCAGGGTCACAAAGTGCATACGGTTCGGAATTCCTCCGCCGTCAGCCGGAGCGGCGTATCTCGAGTTGGTTGGATACGGACTGCACGCCGGCAGTGTTCTTGGCGATGAACTCGGCCAGCTGCCGCTCGGTGTCCGAGCCCACCTCGCCCGACAGTCGGACGACGTTGTTCTTGGTGTCGACGTCGATGTCCCGGGCCGGGATATTCTCGTTGCTGATCAGCCGGGTCTTGACCTGGGCGGTCGTCGTCGCATCCTTGACCTTCTGCAGGAAGCCAGAGTCGGAAGCGGACAGGGACGCGGTCTCCAGGTCTTCACGGATCTCCAGTGAGTTCCGCACCGACTTCACCTCATCGAGGCTCCTGGCGATCTCTTCGGCGAGGTCCCGGTCGATGGCCGAGCGCACCGTGCCGGACAGCAGCACGTCGCCGTTCGTCACCTCGGTGTCGATCGATATGTTGTTCAGGTGCGGATTGATCAGGTACGCCGCTTCCAGCCGAGTGGCAATCCGCGTATCACTGGCCGCCACGTCCTGGGTACATTCGCTGTCGGCTGCGGCGGTACCGGTGGGCACAACTTGCCCCAGGATGCCGGCCAGCCCCATGACCGCCAGAACGCCAAGGATGAATTTCCGTCGCTTGTTCATGGTTTCCTCCTGTCTAAGGTTGCGGGGCGCGCTGTACCGCGCCCCGCACGGGTGGCGATTTGAATCAGCTGATTGCGGTTTCGTACTCGTTGCGGTTGATGATCCCATCCTGGTTGACGTCAATATCCGTGAACACGGCAGCCAACCAGCTGCCTTCGGCCTCGCTTGGCGTGATCACGCCGTCGAGGTTGGCATCCACTGTCTCGAAGCTCGGCTTGGGGACTGCTTCCGGCTCTTCAGCCTCGTTGGCGTAGCCGGCTGGCGTGAACCAGGCGAGTCCGGCGGCCAGAATACCGGCAAAAACGGGTTTGAAAAAACTCATGCTCTACCTCCTCTGTCGAGATTGGCTTTTGCGAGATCGGCGCGCTTTCCGGGCGCGCTGCCAACGTTGATGCAAATGTCGTGCCGATCGGCTGCAGGCCTTGATCTGACTGACTTTTCGACCGACGGACACGTGCCTCGGCGGTGCCCGACTGTTGCCAGTTGGCGACACCCTCCGTTCGCCTGGCTCGCCCCGGAGGCGGGCTTCAGGCCGGCAGGCGCCTCGGCGCCGGCCTTGTCGTGGTACCCTTTGTGGGTGTCGCCGCTTGACGACACCGCTCTGCGACGTCCGTCAACGCCTGGTTCGAGTGCCGGTATATGAAGCGACCTCGATCGCCAACCCTGCTGAGCTACATCCTGCTTGGATTCATCGTCGTGGCGTTGCCGTTGGTGGCGGCGATCGTCACGGCCATCGTCCGGGTCGACCGGCTGGCCTACGAAAGCCGCATCGACATGATGGCCGTGCAGCAGAACGCCGTGGCCAGCAGGGGACTGGTGGAGCGCGCCACCTCGATGGAACGCAGCGCGCGCCAATACAAGGCCCTGCAGGACCCCTCGTTCAAGAGGCTCTATGAAGAACATCGTGACGGTGCGCGCGCCTTGCTCGACCAGCTTGCCGCCCAGGCCCAAAGCGCGCAGATGTCGTCGGCCGTGGCCGGCGCCAGCCGATCCGAACGGCGCGTGACGGAACTGCTCGACACGGCGATCGGGACTATCGTCGCGGAGGAACTAGAAAGCCGGTTGGATGCCTTGCGCAGAGACGCGACAGCCGTCGTCAGGGAGCAGAACGCCATTTCGCGGGCCACCGCAAGCGTGCTGCCGGACAAGGCGAAAGACCTGCAGCGAGCCCTGCTGCTGCAGGCCGTCCTGGTCATTCCGGTTTCCGTGGGCCTGGCGGCGATTCTCTTTTTCGTCATCGCGCCACCGTTGCGGCAGATCGGGCAAAGCATCCAGGCCCTGGGCCGCGGCGCGCTCGGCGAGCCTATCCGGATACAGGGGGCGCGGGACCTGGAGGAACTGGGGCAGCGGCTGGAATGGCTGCGCAACCGGCTGGTGGAACTCGAGGCGCAGAAGTCGCAGTTTCTGCGCAATGTGTCACACGAGCTCAAGACGCCGCTGACCAACATTCGCGAGGGCGCCGAGTTGCTGCTGGAGGACAGCGAGCGCGGCGCGCCGAATGACCGGGCGGTGATTGCCTGTATCGTCCAGAGCAACAGCGTTCGCCTGCAGCAGATGATCGAAGCGCTTTTGCGTTACGGCGCCGAAGGCGACCTCGCGGCCGGGCAGCTCGAGGTGCCGGTGCGCCTCGACCACCTCGTGCTGGAACTGGTCGAGCGGCATTCACTGGACGCCGCGGCGCACTCCGTGCGGATCGAGCATTCCCTGCAGGCGACTACGGTCGTGGGAAATCCGAAGCGCTTGCAAGTAATTGTCGAGAATCTGTTGTCGAACGCCTTGAAATACACCCCGCAGGGGGGGCGAATCGAGGTCCGGCTGCGGCAGCGAGACGGTCACGTCGAGCTGGACGTGCAGGATTCGGGGCCCGGCGTCGCCGAGGAGGATCGCGGCCGCATGTTCGACTGGTTTTACTCTGGGCGGCGGCCACCGGGCTCGATCGTCGCCGGCTCAGGAATGGGATTGGCGATCGCCCAGGAGTATGCTGAGCAGCATGACGGGCGCATCGAACTCCTGCCAACCACCGCGGGCGCACACTTCCGGTTCACCTTGAGAAAGAAGGCATGATGCTGCAGCTGGCGCGATTGCTGATCCTCTGCCCCTGGCTCGCGGCTTGCCAGAGCACGCCGCCGGCAGCGCCGGACTGGGCGGACTTCCTGGGTCGGATCGACCGGATGGATGCGCAGCAGTTGCAGCTGGCGCGCGAAGCGCTCATGAGCCAGTACGAAGTTCACCCGACGGATTCCAATCTTCTGCGGGCGGGTTACGCCTTGAGCCGCCCGGGTGCGTCTTCGGAGCAGTTGGCGCAGAGCCGGGAGATACTGGCGGAAATCCCGCCCGGCAGTGAAGTGGCGCCCATGCGCGACCTGCTGGACCGGGCGATCGGGAAATCCATCGAACTGCAGGGCGCGGAGTTGCGGGTGCTGGAACTGCAGGCGCAGTTGAGCGAGCTGGAGGCTAAATTGGGCGAACTGCAATCGCAACTGGACGCGTTGAAGTCGATCGAGGAGGAAATGGTCGAGAGCCAGCAGCAAGCCGACGAGTTGCAGCCGTGACACGGCCGCCGACCGTCCTGGTCGTCGACGACGACGCCGATCTGCTGCAGTTGCTGACCCTGCGGCTACAGCGGGCGGGGTTCGCGGTGCAGACCGCAATAAGCGGTAGAGAGGCCCTGAAGCGCCTGGCGGACAGCCAGCCGCGGGCTGTCATCACCGATCTCAAAATGGACGGTCTGGACGGCCTGGAACTGTTGACCGAAATTGAAGCGCGGTTTCCCGTGCTGCCGGTGTTGCTGATGACCGCGCACGGAACCATTCCCGATGCAGTGCGGGCAACTCGCCTGGGCGCCTGCGCCTTCCTGACCAAGCCGATCGACGACGCCGAACTCATTGCCTGCCTCCGGCAGGCCACCGCCCTGCGCGGCGAGGAGGAGCGCGCCGCAGGCGGCGCCGAAGAGGGGCTTTCATGGCGGTCGGAGATCGTCACTCGAAGCCCCGCGATGGAGTTGGTGCTGCGGCAGGCAGAGCTGGCCAGCGCCAGCGACGCCAGCATCCTGATCGAGAGCGGCAGCGGCACCGGTAAGGAGTTGCTGGCTCGCGCCATTCACGCGGCCAGTCCGCGCCGCGGCCAGCCGTTCGTGACGGTCAATTGTTCGGCCATTCCGGAATCGCTGTTTGAAAGCGAGGTGTTCGGCCATGTGAAAGGCGCGTTCACCGGCGCCCACCAGGATCGTAAAGGATTGTTCCAGCAGGCGGATGGCGGAACCCTGTTCCTCGACGAGGTCGGGGACATGCCGCTGGCCGGGCAAGTGAAGCTGCTCCGCTCATTGCAGCAGCAATCCATCCGCCCCGTGGGCGGCAGCAGCGACTTGCACGTGGACGTCAGGGTCATCGCCGCGACCCACCACGACCTCGAAGCGGACGTCGCACGCGGGACATTCCGCGAAGACCTTTACTACCGGCTCAACGTCATCAAGCTGAAGCTTCCCACCCTGGAGCAACGGCGCGAAGACATCCCGGTGCTCGTAGAGCATTTCCTGCGGAAATTCAATGCCGACGGCGTGGCCACCGGGTTCAGCCCGGACGCCATGGAGAGCCTGGTGGCCGCGAACTGGCCCGGCAACGTCCGCCAGCTAGCCAATGTCGTGCAGCAATGCGTGGTCCTGTGCCGCTCCGCAGTGATACCGAACAGCCTCGTGCAGCATGCGCTCCAGGGCAAGGTACGGCGGCGCGCATCCTTTGCCGAAGCGCGCGACCGGTTCGAGTACGAGATCGGGCCCA
Source organism: Lysobacterales bacterium (assembly GCA_032250585.1). Lineage (GTDB taxonomy): Bacteria > Pseudomonadota > Gammaproteobacteria > Xanthomonadales > SZUA-36 > JAVVFH01. The sequence goes on along the minus strand of JAVVFH010000192.1, from coordinate 107 downwards.
ACGAGACCGAGTTCGTGTTCCCGTTCGATGATTCGCCGGTGCAGGCGACGGGCGAACGCTGTCTGGAGCGGAAGGACTTCGTCGTCCAGCTCTTCGTCGAACTCGCC
>JAVVFH010000191.1:0-6771 GCA_032250585.1 Lysobacterales bacterium | reverse complement strand
GGGATCGGGCGGCGTCCGGTTCTTCGGCATTGCGATTTGGCGCACGCCGGAGAGGTATTGGCCAGTCATCGAATGCGGATCGTTCTGCAATTCTTCGGGTGCGCCGCTGAAGATGACTTTCCCGCCATGCACGCCGGCGCCGGGCCCGATATCCACCACGTAGTCCGCGGCGCGGATCGCCTCCTCGTCGTGCTCTACAACGATCACCGTGTTGCCGAGGTCGCGCAGGCGGGTCAACGTGGCGAGCAGCCGGGCGTTGTCCCGTTGGTGCAGGCCGATCGAGGGTTCGTCCAGAATGTACATGACGCCGACCAGGCCGGCGCCGATCTGGCTGGCAAGGCGAATCCGCTGAGCCTCACCGCCGGACAGCGTATCGGCCTTGCGTTCCAGCGTGAGGTAATTGAGCCCGACATTGACCAGGAACTGCAGCCGCTCGCGCACTTCCTTGACGATCTTGCCGGCGATTTCTCCGCGGCGCCCTTCCAGCGCGAGTTCTTCGAAAAACTTCAGGCAGCGCTCAATGGGCCAGGACGTGACGGACGGCAGGTTGGTGCCAGCGATGAACACGTGCCGGGCCTGCTGGTTCAGCCTTTGACCCTCGCATACGGTGCATGGTTTCTGGCTGATGTACTTGGCAAGCTCCTCCCGAACGATTCGGGAATCCGTTTCCCGGTAGCGTCGTTCCAGGTTGGGGATGATTCCGGCAAAGGGGTGCTTGCGCTTTTGCACGCCGTTGTCGCCGAAATAGCGAAACTCGATGACCTCGTCGCCGCTGCCGTAAAGCACGATGTCACGAATTTTTTTCGGCAAATCCTCGAAGGGCGTGTCGACGTCGAAACCGTAATGTTTCGCCAGCGCCTGGATGATCTGGAAATAATAGGCGTTGCGCCGGTCCCAGCCGCGCACAGCGCCACCGGCCAGGCTCAGATGCACGCTGCTGACGACGCGCTGGGGGTCGAAGAACTGGCTGATGCCGAGGCCGTCGCACTCAGGGCAGGCGCCGTTGGGGTTGTTGAAACTGAACATACGCGGTTCGAGTTCCTGCAGGCTGTAATCGCAATAGGGACAGGAGTAACGCGCGCTCAGCAGCTTTTCTTTCAGGGCACTGCCCACGTCCATTGGCGCAACCATGGCGAGCCCGTCACTCAATGTGACCGCGGTTTCGAAAGATTCCGCGAGTCGTTGTTTGAGATCCGGGCGGACCTTGACGCGGTCGACAATGACTTCGATCGTGTGCTTGCGCCGCAATTCCAGCGCCGGCACCTCGTCCAGTTCATAGACCACGCCGTTGACACGTGCCCGGACGAAACCCTGCGCGCGCAGCTCGGCGAATAATTGCAGGTGCTCGCCCTTGCGGTTGCGTACAACCGGCGCCAAGACCATCAGCCGGGTGCCTTCCGGCAGGGTCAGGGCATGGTCGACCATCTGGCTGATGGTCTGGGCTTCCAGCGGGATGCCGTGGTCGGGACAGCACGGTGTGCCGACACGGGCGAACAGCAAGCGCAGGTAATCGTAAATCTCGGTGATCGTGCCAACCGTCGATCGTGGGTTGTGGGACGTGGATTTCTGCTCGATCGAAATGGCCGGGGAAAGGCCCTCGATATGATCCACGTCCGGTTTTTCCATCATGGACAGAAACTGTCGCGCATACGCGGACAGCGATTCCACATAGCGTCGTTGACCCTCGGCGTAAATGGTGTCAAAAGCCAGCGAGGACTTGCCCGAGCCGGAAAGCCCGGTGATCACGATCAGTCGGTCCCTGGGCAGGTCGAGATCGATGTTGTCCAGATTGTGCGTGCGTGCACCGCGAATCAGAATTTTATCCATGGGTGTCGAGGTCGTTCGCGCATCCAAACCAACTACTATACGCTCCAAAACGAGGTGCTGCCAAAAGCAGCGTGGAATTGTTTTTCCGTCACCGTTCGGCGTGCTGCCGGGCATGATCGACACCAGTGGCGACCGATGAGGTGGACGGTGACGGCCATTGCCTGGCGCGGCTTTCAGACGCCGCAGTTGGGAAGGTGCTTACGGCGAGGCCGGTGGCTCGAGCCGCGGAATTTACAACGAGACCGTCAGCTTGCAGGGGCGGGCGGCCAACAAGGTGTACAATAAGCGGGTAAGGCGACGGGCAGGGCGGCCCCTGGCGCCGCACCTGTTGATACTGCGACCCGGTCAAGGCAGTTCGGACCTGTTTCCTGCGATTCCAAACTGAGATTCCAAACTTGACCGGAACGGACAAAACCGCTAACATTTCCGCCCTTTTGTAGGGCCGTTCTTCCACGGAGCTGAAAACCCATGTACGCAGTATTTAAAACCGGCGGCAAGCAATACCGCGCGAGCACCGGCGACATCATCAAGGTCGAAAAAATTGACGCCGAAGAGGGCGCCACGGTTGAACTCGATCAGGTGCTGATGGTCGGTGAAGGCGAAGACGTAAAAGTTGGTGCTCCGTATCTCGAGGGCGGGAAAGTGACCGCCACCGTGCTGGAACAGGGCCGCGGCAAAAAGATCAGGATCATCAAGTTCAAACGTCGTAAGCATCACGAGAAGAAGATGGGCCATCGCCAATCTTTCACGCAGATTGAAATTACCGGCATCGACGCCTGACTGCAGGTTCGCCTACTCAACAGACATCGATCAGGAGATATTGACTCATGGCACATAAAAAAGCAGGCGGCAGTACCCGCAATGGCCGCGATTCGAACCCTAAATACCTGGGTGTAAAACGATACGGTGGTGAATCCGTCGTGGCCGGCAACATCATCATTCGCCAGCGCGGCACCCGGGTCCGCCCTGGTGACAACGTCGGTGTGGGGCGTGACCACACGCTGTTCGCACTGACGGACGGCACCGTAACCTTCGAGAACAAAGGTTTTCCCAAGCGCAAGTTCGTGAGCGTGAAGTCGGCCTGAACATTCGGCCAGGTATTAACCCGGAAAGTCCATCAGGAGACGCGACCTCGCTCGATCTTTGAATCCACAAGAAATTTTCTTCAGTCGGCAATACAGCCCGGTATTGCGCTCCATCAGAAAATCCCTTGTGAATCCAAATCTCTTTGCGAGCATCGCGCCTTCTGATGGGCTTTCCGGGATTAAAAAAACCCCGCCCCGGCGGGGTTTTTTTGTTGGATGGATGCCGGAAATCCGGCGCGGAGCACGGTGCGCGTGACCTTGCGTTTTTCACGAACTTCGCGGAACAATGAACGCGACTGAGGGCGAAACAGAACGATGAAATTTGTTGATGAAGCCACGATTTTCGTGCAAGCCGGCAAGGGCGGGAACGGCTCCGCATCCTTTCGGCGTGAGAAATTCATTCCTTTCGGAGGCCCGGACGGTGGCGACGGTGGCTGCGGCGGCAGCATTTACCTGGAGGGCGACTCCGGTCTTAACACGCTGGTGGATTTTCGCCACTCGAGAAAATACAAGGCTCAAGACGGGCAGGGCGGTGCCGGGCGCAAGATGACCGGAAAAAGCGGCGAGGACCTGGTGGTGCGCGTGCCGTTGGGCACGATTGTTATCGACGCCGACAGTGATTTCCGGGTGGGTGAGGTTACCGAGCACGAACAGCGGTTGTTGGTGGCCAAAGGCGGGCGCGGCGGGCTCGGCAATGTGCACTTCAAGACGTCCACGAATCGCGCGCCGAGGCGCACCGTTCCGGGCGCGCCAGGCGAGGCCTTCAACCTGCAGTTGGAGCTCAAGGTTCTCGCGGACGTGGGCTTGCTCGGTTTCCCGAACGCAGGCAAGTCCACCTTGATCAGTACCGTGTCGGCGGCCCGGCCAAAGGTGGCTGACTATCCCTTTACGACCCTGTATCCAAACCTCGGGGTTGTCCGCATCGATGTGGACCGCAGTTTCGTTATCGCGGACATCCCCGGCCTGATCGAGGGCGCCGCGGAGGGCACCGGCCTGGGCATCCAGTTTCTGAAACACCTGCAGCGCACACGTTTGTTGCTGCACCTCGTCGACCTCGTGCCGTTGGAGCCTGGGGCGGAGCTGCCTGTGCAGGTTCGGCAATTGGAGCTCGAACTGGAAAAATTTGATCCGGGTCTGCTCGACAAGCCGCGCTGGCTGGTGTTCACCAAGGCCGACCTGTTGCCGCCGGACGAAGCACGCACAAAAGCAGAGCAAGCTGTCGCAGAGCTGGACTGGACGGCACCCTGGATGCTGATTTCTTCGGCCACCAAGAGTGGAACCGACGAACTGATGCAGCGCGTGTCTACCGCATTGGAACGACTGGCGGAAGAAGAGGCGGTTGCGGTGGCCGCCGAGCCGGCGGCGCTTGCGGACGAGGCATGAGCGGCGAACGCAAACCAATCCCGGCCCGCAATGCTTTTTCTGGATATGAAAACCCCGCGTTCGGCGGGGGATTCGAGCTTATCGCGTGAGCCCGGCAGGGCCGCGATTTTTACATGTCGCGAATGTGGCGGTTCAGGCGTGATTTGTGTCGAGCGGCCTTGTTGACGGGCATGATGCCTTTGGCCACGGAGCGGTCGATGGCCGGAACAGCGGCCTTGTAGGCGGCTTCGGCTTCGGCTTTGTCGCCTTTTTCTATGGCCCGCAACACGCTTTTGACGGCCGTGCGAACGTGTGAACGCGCGCTGGCATTGCGCAGGCGCCTGCGCTCTGACTGACGGGCCCGTTTACGAGCTGATAAACTGTTAGCCAAGGTATTTCTCCAGAAACGAAAATTCAAACATCAAGCCGCGTATTGTCATATTTTTATCCGTAAAGGTCAATAATTGCTCTGTAAGAGCCATGTGCGCTGTAGCGATTTTCACGCAGCCAACCGGTTAAATATTGGCCGACAGCCTGAGGCCAATCTACTCTTTATGGTCACGATCTCTCTTCCGAGCGCGATGCACGGGTCAAAATGGACTCAACCATCGGGCAAAGGGGCGCTTCGAGGCGCGGGAAGGCCTCAGTTCCTTGTAAACCGATAGATGGGGAGGTGATTCGGAGGTAGTGCGTGCGTTTAGCCGCTGGCAGCAGCCGGAATCGGTTTGACCAGCGAACGCATCTGTCCTTCGCGCCCCTGCTTCACGTGCCCCAATGCCAGGGCCATCATCACCGCCAGCGCCAGTCCGACCCGCGCCGTCATGTTGCTTTGGCCGCGAATGAAGTGCTCCTCGAAGCCAAAGCTGTGGTCGATGCGGTTGTTGATGCGCTCCAGGGCGCTACGACGATTGTAGCCGCGGCGCCAGGACGGGCTGCCGTGGGGGGTGGGTGTGAAGATGCGCCGGTCCTGTTCGGTGATGTCGATGCGCACGATGCGCCCATAATCGCCGGGGCGCACGCCGGCGTTGCGATGACAGGTCTCGCGACCAGCGCAGTCCAGTCCGTAGGCCGCCGCCGGGCAGCGGTACTTTAAGGTGTTGCGGTCGGCCTCGAAGCCCTGGAAGGCCAGATCGCGCTGCTCGCCGCTGTGGGGGCAGCGGCACAGCACCTGGCCCTTTTCCGTGTGGATGATGTTGTCGACGCGCGCCGGATCCAGGGCGCGGGTGATGGGCTTGGCGGGGTCGTAATCCGGCATCTGCTTTTCTTCCCGCCACAGCTCGCGCGTGTCAATCAGCGGGCGGATGTGGTGCGCATCCCAGAGCCTGGCCTTCAACGCGCCGCTGTCGAGTCCGCGGTCGGCACTGAAGTCCCGGCAGCGCTCGGCCAGCGACGGGGTCTGTTCATACAACTCATCGAGCATCCGCTCCAGCTCGACCGCTTCGGAATGCGAAGCCGGCGTCAGGTGGCAGGCGACAGGGATTTCGTAGCGGGTATCGGCGATCAAGTGCAGGCCGTAGCCAAACCAGCTTTTGACTTTGTTCCAGGCTTGGCCGGTCTTGCGGTCGATGCCGCGGGTTTCGTGCTTGCCCCAGTCGGCGTCCGGATCGGAGGTCTGGCCCGTTTTGCGATTGACCCGACCGGTGCTGTGGCTCTCGATCGCCTTGCCGTCGTAGCCCAGATGGCGGCCAAAATCCGGCCGCGCCTGCATCAGTTGCTGGCGCAGGGTCTGGATCATGGCACCGATCAGGCCCTGTTGTTGCTCCAGGGCGATGACATTGCCGAGGAAGCGATAGAAGTTCCAATGGCTGGGAACCGGATCCTGTTCTTTCTGGGCGGTATGGACCACGGCCAGTTGGCCGCTCTGTGGATGGCGCTGCAGCGTGGCGACCGGTTTGCCCTGTCGCGGCAGGGGGTTGAAGCCGCACAGATCGAGCAGCGCCGGGTTGCGGCGCAACTCCCGCAACAGCGACTCAATGGAGCGGTGCTGCAAGACGATGCCCGCCAGCAGGGCCCGCCACAGGGCCGGCACCGGATAGTCGTTGCGCCCGCGTCCGCGTTTTTCCTCCAGGGCTTTAATTATTTCTTCATCCGGGAGATACTCAATCACCAGCGCCAAGCGGCGCAGGTCCGGTAACGCGTCGACATCCTGCCAGGAAAACAGGTTCAGGTTTGCGGCTGCCATAGGGGCTCCTTCGGGGGCTATAGTTCTGTTTGTGATGAACGAATTATACTCTATGGCAGCCCTTTATATCCACCCATCCAATTGTTTTAATTGTGTTTTTCTCATTTTTTCTACCCCTTGTTGACCTGTTGGGGTGAAAATCCCGCCACGGTGCCGAAAACCGGCCCTCGGGTACCAAAAACGCGGGTTTTTTGGGGTAAAGAAAATTCTTGCTGCGCTACAGGCCACTGTTGATGCGGGCTGTGGAACAGCGCACACGGCTCTACCCGATCGCGGACGGTCATCAGCATGGCTCGGTAGCGGAGCAAATCGGCC
>JAVVFH010000190.1:0-6790 GCA_032250585.1 Lysobacterales bacterium | reverse complement strand
CTCAAGGCCGACGCCGAACTGGCGCCGGGCCGGCTGCGGCGCAAGAAATACCTGAACACGGCGTTGCTGATCATCGATGAGCTGGGCTTCGAGCCCATGGACCGGGCCGAGGCCAGCCTGTTCTTCCGGCTGGTGACCTACCGCTACGGCCGCGGCTCGATTCTGATCACGACCAACAAGAGCGTGCGCGACTGGAGCGAGCTTTTGGCCGGAGACGAGGCGCTGACCGCGGCCATTCTCGACCGGCTGCTGCACAACGCCCACGTCATCAACATCAAGGGCCGCAGCTACCGGCTTCGGGATCTGGAACAGACGCTCGGCGCCCGAACAAGTTGAAGGAGGATCGAATATCAGCAAACCCTGAAATCCCTGCCCCGGGTGCGTAAAAGTAGGTGTCGCCTTAATGCGTAAAGGTGGGTGTCGCTTGACACCAGCCCCTCGGCGACGGTCTCGGTCGTCCAGGCCTCGGTTGTTGCCGGCTTCGGGGCGCGGGTCTGGTTTTCGAAAGCCCGCTCGTAGTCGGACTCCGGCGATGCCGTTTCCGCCGACCCACGTTCGGCGACAGCATCGGCTGGCACCTCGTCTGCCGGGCTTTCGGCCGCGGATGCCCCGGCGCCGGCATCATTTCCGGCGTCCGTGTCCGGTTCGGCCGTTTCCTGCCCGCCGTTGCAGGCGGCCATCAATAACAGCGAAAGGATAAGTACGGCATTGCGCATGATGGATTCCTCGGGTTCAGGAAAATCGCAAAGACGAATATCTTAACGCGACCTGATACTCCTCATGTCCCCCGGATATCCGAGTCTGGCCTTGCGCGGGACTTCGCCTTCGAAGGTTTCGAAAGGCCAGCCGAACTCGTAAGGGGAATCCTGCTGCACCGCCGCCGGCGCCACGATGCAAACCCTCGCCCGCCAGTTCGGCCGCGCCTTCCTCAAGGGCCAGACTGCACCGGCCGAACTAGCCGTGAGACTTTCCTGGGATATAGGTGTCCACGTTTATTTTTTTTACCGTTCTCCCTTGGTGAGGCGCGTGTAACTCATCGTGCAACTCCAACGCGGTGGTTAGAGTGCCGACGCTAGCGCACCTCATCTCCAATCATTTTTTGGGTGTTACACTTCGCAGTCGAATCCAACAGCCATTATTTCACACGTGAATATATCTCAAAGTGGTCTGCATACTGCCACCGACTGGAAAGCCGGAGCGCTTGCCGGGTTCATCGCTGGCGTCGTATTTCTCATGCTGGAAATGGCCCGGGTTTGGATAGTACAGGACATGAGCCCGTGGGGCCCGCCGTACATGATGGCGGCGATGGGGCTGGGTGCTGATGTACTGCCCGCCATGGGAAGCCGGGCTGAATTCGATCTTAAGATCGTCGTAATCGCGATGATGATCCACTTTCCACTGGCCGTCATCTATGGCCTTTTCGGTGCATGGCTGATGCATCGCTTTGATTTTGCCATTTCCGTCTTGATCGGTGTCGGTCTGGGCCTGGCCATCTACCTGGTCAACTTCTACATGATTGCGCCAACGGCGTTCCCGTGGTTCGAAATGGGTCGCAACTGGCTCGGTGCATTTGCACATACCTTGTTTGGCGCGGTGATCGCAATTTCCTATTGCGCGCTAAAAAAGCCTGATGCCGCTGACCGTGATACTTCACCACCCAGACGTTAGTCAGCATGCCGCATGTTCGATGGCAAGCCCCGTGAGACCGCGCTGGCTCAGTCGCGGCTCCCGCCCAGATAGCGGTCGAACCAGTTCAGGGTCTCCCGGATGAGCTCGTCCTGGGCCAGGATGTGGGTGGCAGGCGCAACGTAGTGCTTCTTGTGCTCCGGTTCCGTACCCAGGAGCCGGTACATCGGCTTCTGCGACGTCTCCAGCGGGACGACGGTATCGTATTCTCCGTTCAGCATCAGAACGGGGACCCGCACGCTGGGGGCGAAGTTGAACGGGTCGATCTCGGGCAGCCGCCGGTACGCGCCTCCGGCAAGACCACCGCCGACGAGGACCGCGGCATCGATGCGCTCCTCCAGCGCCAGCGCGATGGGCGCGACATTGGCGCCCCAACTGAGGCTGTAGTACCCCAGCCGGCTCGAGTCGATGTCGTCCCGGGTCTCCAGGTAGTCGACAGTCCGGGACAGTTCCTGCACCCACTTGGTCTGGTGATCCCGATACCGGCTTCCTGCGACGTAGACGGGCCCCTCTTCGACGTCGTAGAGGCTCTGGCGATACCAGCCCGTGACGGAATCATCCCGACGACCGAACGGCCCCTTGAAGATGGGCTGGGCCACGGCTATCCCGCTTTTCATCAGGAAGTCGAAGTGTTCCAGGTACTCTGCGAGCGCCGGGTCGCGGGAAAACACGAAGTCACTACCCCAGAAGACAACGACCTCGAACGGCGGATCCGCGTTTCTGGACAGGTACAGAAAGGCCCCGCCCCGCTCGCCGTAGGGAAGGTCGAAGGCGACCTTCTCGCGCGTCCAGTGCTCCAGCGTGTCGACGTCTTCGACCCGGGCGTTCAGCGGCACGGGATCGTAGGTATAGAGCCGCCGATAGATCTGGAACTCGGCGTCGGAAGCGGGCTCCTCGTTCCGGTAGTCCCGCACCTCGTGGGGTTCCGCCGGCTCCCGGAGCTTAGCAAGCTTCTTCTCGTCGTCGAAGGTCCGCACCAAGCGGAGCCCGTGGGTAGGATCCCGGTCCCAGGCGGATTTTGGAATGACCCCGAACGCGAAGTAGGGTAAGTCCGTCCAGGCGCCGCCCCGCGTGGCCCGACCGTCCGCACCCGCCTCGTTCCAGCACCACTCCCGGACGTTTCCAAAGAGATCGTGAATGCCCAGCGTGGTCATGGCCCGGTTTTCGCCAACTGGCCGGGGGGCGTCCCCCCCCAAGGTTGCTCCGGGTCATGATGAGCCAGTTGTCTTCCCTCTGGAAGCGCGCGGCACCCTCCCAGTGCGCCGTGGTCAGAAGCTCCTTGCCGGCGAAACGGGCATAGGCGGCGGCCTCGTACCAGCTCACCCCGCGCACCGGGTAGTCGCCCTCTCCGTCTGGCCAGGTGCCCAGCCGCCAGGTCGAGGGCCCGGGACGTCCGGTCCGGTCGACGAAGCTGCTTACGGCTTCCTCCCAGACCACTTCCTTGCCGTCCCGGATGAACGGCTCGACCCAGTGCTCCGGATTCTCGTAGCCGCCCGCCGCGACGAACTGCGCGTACTGCTCGTTGGTCACCTCGAAACGGTCCATGAAGTAGTCGTCGTAGTCAACCAGGTCACGGGTGAACCCCGGGATCCGGACCATGTCTTCGGGAAGCTCGTCCACGGTATAGAGCTTGACGGGCTTCAGGGGCGCCGCTCCCCGCCATTCCGCGCCCCGGATCGCCGTGTGCAGGAGTTCGACGGGCCGGTGGCCCTCCAGCTCGAAGCGCAGGCGGTACCCCTGGTCTTCGGCAAAGCGAACGGTCGCCAGCGGGGTCGTTCCCAGCAGCTCCCATTCATCCTCCGGCGCGTAGACCAGCTGGCGGTACACCCGGGCCCCGGGAGGATCGGTTTCGATGTCGGCCGACCATGAAATACGGTCCCACAACTCCGGTGCCTCAGTGTCATCGGTTATGTGCGGCTCCACCTCGGTGGCCAGGACGAACGCGGCGGCGTACTGGCCCCGGTCGCGCAGGCGATCGATTTCCAGGAGCTGACGGGCGACCCACTCGCCACGGCCATCGTCGGTCAGGAACTCCTGCAGGCCGACCACCGCAACCGACAGCACGACCAAAATTGCTCCGGCCAGCAACGCAACCCGCAGATTCCGGCGCTTCTCGGGTCGGCTGGAAACGGCGCCGGATTCTGGCCGTGTCCCGGCGTCGCTCGTCCCGGGCTCGGGGTCGCCCGGCGCGGCCCTCTCTTCCCTTGCGTCGGTCGCAGCGGCGCGGCGAACGCCGTCCGGCGTGATGTCGAACGCCCAGGCGATAACGAGGGCCACAGGGAAACCCACGATGAGGATCGCGATCAGGAATTCGTCGGCCCAGTCCGGAAGAGTGGTCGAGGGAATGAGGAGTTCGGCTACCTGCAGGCCCACGAACGCGACGAGCAGGTAAGTGACTCCCACCTGGTAGACCTTGCGTCGCTTCAGCTCACGGAAGAACCGGCTCATCGTAAATCCCCAATGAACACGGGCAGCATAAACCCAACTATTGCATAAATTCCCGGCGTTAGACCGCTACACCGCCCGGAATAGCCGCGTCACCGTCCTGCTAGCTCAGCTTCACTCTGATTTCGCTTTAGGCCGCGTCGTACTGTCACGTTGAACTAAACCGCTTCGCGGTAGCTTTTCCTGTCGGATTTTTGTGCCTGATTGATCGCTGATACTTCTGTTTGACCCATGTGGGTCGATCACGACAGGAGTATTGACGATGACACTCTTACGCAAGAAGATGATTCTGGCCATGCGGCAGCGTGGCTTTTCACCGCGCACGCACAAGACCTATCTTTCGGCAGTTACCGAGTTGGCGCGTTACTTTCGCAGATCGCCGGATTTGATTACTTCCGCCGAGCTTCAAGATTTTTTCGATTATCTGGTACAGGAGCGCAACCTTGCCCCGGCAAGCTGCCGGGTGTACCTCAATGGGGTGCGGTTTTTGTATCTCAAGGTGTTGGAGTGGAAGTCGTTCGATGTCGAGCTGGTCGTGCCTCGGCGCGCACAGCGCATTCCGGAGCTGCTGACGCGAGCCGAAGTGGGGCGCATCCTCGCGGCTTGCAGGAACCACAAGCACAGAATCCTTTTGGAGTTGACCTATGGCTGCGGCTTGCGGGTCAGTGAGGTCGTCGCGTTGCAAGTGCGCGACATCGACAGCGAACGCAGTCTGTTGCGGGTTGCGCAGGGCAAGGGCGCGAAGGACCGGTGACCCTACCGGATACGCTGCTGGATCGGCTGCGTAGTTACTGGACACACTGCCGGCCTGAGGAATGGCTGTTTCCGAGTTCACGTGGCCCTAGCGATCCGATTTGCCTCAGCACAGCGCAGCGGGTGTTTGCCAACGCCAAGTGCCGCGCGGGCATCAACAAGATCGGCGGGATCCACTCGCTGCGCCATGCCTACGCCACGCATCAACTGGAAAACGGCTTGCCGGTGCATGAACTCCAGCGTCTGCTGGGGCATAACAATCTGCAATCGACCGAGCGCTATCTGCACTGGCTGCCGGGGTGTTGCGGTGCCAGTCGCGGCTACAGCGATCTGCTTGCCCATATCGGAGCGATGCGGTGATCGGTCCAACCACGGTGCAATGCGCCTTGCAACGTTTTGCCCCGAGCGGACTGGATGCGCACCGGCGCAAGATTGCCGGAAGGTTATGTGCCTGCCACACGCCGGCCATGGGTGGGATCGAGGCCAGGTGTGATGCCTGTGGTGCCGAACCATGCTGGTACCACGGCTGCCGCGACCGCCACTGCCCGCAATGCCAGAGTCGAGCGACCCGGCGCTGGGCCGAGCGACAACATGATCATTTGCTTCCGGTGCCGTACTTCCATGTGGTCTTTACCCTGCCGCATGACCTGAACGGCTGGGTGGAGTTGCACCCCGAAGTGATCTATCGGCTGTTGTTCGAGTCCGTCTGGGCCACGCTGGATACCTTCGGCCACGACCCCAAACGACTCAATGGCCAACTCGGCATGAGCGCGGTGCTGCACACCTGGGGCCAGAACCTCAGCCGGCACGTGCACCTCCACTGCTTGGTGCCGGGCGGCGCCCTGGGCGATGACGGGCGCTGGCATCCAGCGCGCACCAACTACCTGTTCCCGGTCAAGGCGCTGTCGCGCCACTTCCGCGGCGCGATGGTGCGACTGCTGCGTCGGGCATGGCAGGACGGCCAGCTCCAGCGGGTGACCCGGCCCGGCGAAGTCGACCGGCTGCTGGACCGCTTGATGGACACCGAGTGGGTGGTCTACACCAAGCATTGTCTCCAGCACAGCGCAAGCGTGGTCGACTACCTGGCCCGCTACACCCACCGGATCGCGATCACCGATGCCCGGATCCTCCGGGTCGATGACGACAGCGTGACGTTGCGATACAAGGACTACGCCGACCGCGACCGGCACAAGACCCTGACCCTGGAGGGCCCGGAGTTTGTCCGGCGCTTCCTGATGCACATCGTGCCCAAGGGTCTGATGCGAGTTCGGCACTACGGCTTTTTGGTCAACCGATGCCGCAGGCGCAAGCTTGAACGAGTGCGGGCCGCGCTGGCCGTGGTTGAAGAACCCGCCACGCGTAAAGAGCGGTCATCGCCACCGGTCGAGGAGCACTAGGGAGGGGACAGGCACAACGTGTGCCCGGTGGGTGTCCGGGCTCACGTGAAGGAATTCCAGACCAGTGAGGAAGCGGTGAAAATCGCTCGCGATGATCATTTAAGGTCGCGCGGGCGCACGAATCGAACCAGCCGCCCGCCGCCGGGCTCGACTTCACGCCAATCGGACACCTCGAATTCGATCTGCGCCAGGGCCGCGGTCGGAAACTTGTACAGCAGCAGCCGCCGCTCCGGGCTGTCCTCGACGCGGGTGAGCTGCCGGGCCAGCGTCTGCATCACCGGGTTGTGTCCGACGATCATGGCCGGATCGGCGAGCTCGGGGAAGCGCTGGATCATTGCGATCAGCCCGGACGGTCCGGACCGATAGACGGCTTCTAAGTATTGCACTTCGATTTCGCCGGCCAGTTGCGCCGCGACATGTGCCCAGGTTTGCCTGGCGCGCACCGCGCTCGAGCACAGCACGTACGCCGGCACCGGGCCCGAGCGGGCCAGCAGGCGGCCCATGGCCGG
>JAVVFH010000018.1:0-28820 GCA_032250585.1 Lysobacterales bacterium | reverse complement strand
GCAGGCGAAGCGCGCAAGGCACGGCCGGAAGCAGGGCGCGCCTGTCTGAGCGCAGCGAGTTGAGCGCCCGCCGGCCGCTCCGCGCACTGCAGCGAACCGCTCGCGAAAGCGAGCGGCAAGCGAACGCCTGCGAACAAGCTGCGCGCCAGTCGATGGCGGCGTCACGGCCCGCTGTAACCACGGCTGAGTCATGTACGTAATCAGGAAATCTTTTGAGCGAGTAAAACGTCAGGCCTACACAGGGATGGCGCTGCGAGGCGAGGCCTCAGCATCCGCACGAACAACCGATCAACCGCATTTGGAGTAACCGCATGAAAGACAGGTCGCGCAGTTATCCATGTTAACGACCGCCTTGGTGTGGCACTTGTTGCAGAGCGTCGCAGATGCCGGATAGTCACTGCTTTGATCAGCCGCGTTCCGGGTTCTTTTTTCAGCACTGGCTTCCGCATCCGCCCGCTTCTGATTGAGGATCAGCAGTTGCTGCTCTGACAGTTCTTCTTTTTCCATCAGGCCGATTTTCTGCAGGTGATGCTCAATGACTGCGCCAATCTCGGCAAGAATGGACGGCATGAATTTACCGCCGGGTTTGAAATAGCCGCCCTTGGGATCAAACACAGCCTGCAGTTCCTCAGCGAGGAAAGTCACGTCGCCACCCTTGCGGAATACTGCCGACATCAAGCGGGTCAGTGCGACAATCCACTGGAAGTGGTCCATGTTCTTGGAATTGATAAAGATCTCGAAAGGCCGGCGCTGTTCGTGCTCTGTACCGGCATTCAGAACGATGTCGTTGATGGTCACGTACATGGCGTGATCGTCCAGCGGCGTCTTGATCTTGTAGGTGGAGCCTTCGAGCGCCTCCATACCCTCGGGTCGGGCAACACGCTCGGTCATGCGAATGATCTTCGCGGTATGCCGCTCGTCGGGTTCGGAGGTGCCCTGCGCTTTCGCAACCGCCTCCTCCTGTTGCTCCTTCACGACTTCGTAGCCAACGATTTTTTCCTGGATTTTGATACCCATAACCCCTGCCAACCTTTCCGGGCCCGGCTTGAGCCGGGCGTGATGCTTCCATTCCCCATGTTTCTTTCGTTCGCGGGGCTGTCCGCTGGATTCAAACCGTCGCCGACACATCCCTGTTATCGGCGATTTCTTCGGCGTTCCCCACCTTTTACAGAAACCTGGCGAATACCCGCCCGGCTCTTGAATTCTTCGATGTTCTCCGGGTCCGCAGACCAGGCCGGAAAAGAGGTGTACGTCCGTGTACGCAACGACCTCCCGGGTTGACGGATCCCATTTGTGTCCCTCTCCGTCACTTTATCCCTGATTTTATTGTTTTAACGTCCCTGTCCCTTGGCGAATCCTTCCCTGTTCGAGCAACATCATACAGCTGCTGTGCTGCGTGCCGATCTTCTCTCCGGCCTGCTCTTGTCCGGCGATCTTTTTCTCGAAGCAAGTTCAGAACTTGCCGTAATAGCCCTCCTTCAACGCATCGAAGAGATTGGCCGCACTGTGTATTTCTCCGTCGTATTCAATCTCTTCATTGCCTTTCACTTCCACGACATCGCCATTATCAAGCACGAAGCGGTACGTCGTGTTCTCCAGATCCTTGTCTTTTACGAGCACACCCTGGAACGCTTCCGGGTTGAAGCGAAACGTCGTGCAACCCTTCAAACCCTTGCTGTGGGCATAGGTATAAATCTCCTTGAAGTCTTCGTAAGGGTAGTCAGTCGGTACGTTGGCGGTCTTGGAAATCGAAGAGTCGATCCACTTTTGCGCGGCCGCCTGGATATCCACGTGTTCCTTCGGAGAAATGTCTTCCGCCGTGATGAAGCATTCCGGCAGTCGCGTCGCTTCATCCTCCACATACGGCATCGCGCGGGCGTTCACCAGCGAGCGATAAGCCAGCAGTTCGTAACTGTAGACCTCTACCTTTTCCTTGGACTTGCGGCCTTCGCGAATCACATTTCGGCTGTAATGATGCGCGAAACTGGGCTCGATTCCGTTGGAGGCGTTATTGGCCAGCGACAGCGAGATCGTACCCGTCGGTGCGATTGAGGTGTGATGCGTAAAACGCGCACCCTGCTCTTCCAGGGCGGCCACCAGTTCCGGCGCATACTCTGCCACCCGCTGCATGTAGCGGCTGTAACGGGCGTGCAATATCTTGCCCGCAACCGTGTCGCCCACGGAGTAACCGTCGGCCTGCATCTCGGGGCGCCGGCGCAGCATGTCGCCGGTTACTTCGAAGACTTCTTCCATGATCGGTGCCGCGCCTTTCTCCCGCGACAATTCCAGCGCCTCTTCCCAGCCCGCGATAGCCATTTCCCGAGCCACCTTCTCGGTAAACTCCAGGGAGTCTGGCTCTCCGTATTTCATGCCCAACATGGTCAGCGTGGAACCCAGACCGAGAAAACCCATGCCGTGGCGCCGTTTGCGGATGATTTCAGCGCGTTGCCGCTCGAGCGGCAGACCGTTGATTTCCACGACGTTGTCGAGCATGCGGGTAAAGATGCGTACGACTTTATGGTACTCCTCCCAGTTGAAACGGACTTTAGGCGTAAACGGGTTCTCGACAAAACGCGTCAGGTTCACAGAGCCCAGCAGACAGGCACCGTACGGCGGCAAGGGCTGCTCGCCGCAGGGGTTGGTTGCGCGGATGTTTTCGCAGAACCAGTTATTGTTCATCTCGTTGATGCGATCGACCATGATGAACCCCGGCTCGGCGAAGTCGTAGGTCGAGGACATGATCATGTCCCACATCCGGCGCGCGGGTATCGCTGTGTATATGCGACAGGCCACCAGGCCGTCTTCGCGGGACACGTATCCATCTGCATCTGGCCATTCACGCCACAGCACCTGCTCCGGATCGTTCAGGTCCAGGTCGCCGACCTCGTGCTGGTTGACCGGAAAGACCAGTTTCCACTCGGCATTCTGCGCCACCGCATCCATGAATTCGTCGGTGATAAGCAGGGAGCAGTTGAACTGCCTCAGTCTGCCCGCCTCACGCTTGGCCCGAATGAACTCCATGGCATCCGGGTGCCCGACTTCGAACGTCGCCATCTGGGCGCCCCGACGACCGCCAGCCGACGACACCGTGAAGCACATCTTGTCGTAGATGTCCATGAAACTGAGCGGACCCGAGGTATAGGCGCCGGCGCCGGAAACGTAAGCACCCTTGGGCCGCAGCGTTGAGAACTCGTAGCCGATGCCGCAACCGGCCTTCAGCGTCAAACCCGCCTCGTGAACTTTCTCGAGGATGCCGTTCATCGAATCCCTGATCGTGCCCGAAACCGTGCAATTGATCGTAGACGTCGCCGGCTTGTGCGCCAGGGCGCCTGCATTCGACGTGATCCGCCCGGCGGGAATGGCGCCGCGCCGCAACGCCCACAGAAAGGCCCGGTACCACCGCGCCCTTTTGTCCTCGGTTTCCTCGACGTCCGCGAGCGCCCGTGCAACCCGCTGATAGGTTTCGTCGATGGTTTCGTCTATGACGTCACCCGACTTGGACTTCAGCCGATACTTTTTGTCCCAGATATCCAGAGACGCTGCCTGGAAGGGAATCTCTTTTGAATCAGTGCCAATGACTTCAACCTGCACGCTACTCATTAAATCATCCGTGTAATTATTTGGTTTTATTTGCTTATGCGGCACAACTTATTGTGCGCCTCTTTTTTCGCAGACACAAGATCTTGTGTCTGAAGAGCTAAAAGATACGCCGCATGGCGGGCCCTGTCAAATCCAGCCTGGTTCCCATGAAACGCCTTGCAAAGATTTTTTTATTTAATATTTTCATGAGGATATAAACTCCGATTCGTTTTTCGACGCGCTGCCACCCGTTGCCGGAACCGTGAAAAGTCCCAAGCCGGCTGGCTTTCGTTTCATCGCAAATTTTCGCGAGCAGAGGATCGCCCTCCAAGATCATATCGGCAGCGCCGCGCAGTATCGCGAAGATCAGCCACGGCCGATTTCCGGAATCGGGCTCCCGCTGACCGGGGCTGGCCTTTTTCCTCAAGACAAACCAGGCTACGGATTGCTACCATGAAAGGCGTCCCGGAACCTCGCGGCGCCTGCGACCATGGACCCGGCCGGAAGCCTGACTACTCGATGTTCAACCTGATCCTGTACCAACCGGAAATTCCGCCCAACACGGGCAATATCATCCGGCTGTGCGCCAACACCGGGACACGCCTGCACCTGGTCGGGCCGCTGGGTTTCACTCTTGACGACGCGCGACTCCGCCGCGCAGGCCTGGATTACGGTGAATGGGCGGAACTGCTCACTTACCCGCACTGGGAACACTTCCTGCAAAGTAACCCGGACATGCCACTGTGGGCTTTTTCCACCCATGGTCGCCGCCGTTACTCAGATGCGGCCTTCCGCGCCGGCGACGGTTTGATGTTCGGACCGGAAACACGTGGATTGCCGGCCGCCGTACTCGGTTACGCTGGTGAAAAACGGACGCTCAGGCTACCCATGCAGGAAGAAAGTCGCAGCCTGAACCTGTCCAACTGTGCCGCCATTGGCCTGTACGAAGCGCTGCGGCAATCGGACTTTACCGGTTTGGCCTGAAAGTGATCGCAGGGCCCCTCAACCCGGCTTAGATGCTTTCCGGTTTTTGCTCGCGGGACAGCAGGTCCCGCACGCTGTGGTTCGGATCACGCCCATGATGGATGATACCGTGTACCTGCTCGGAAATCGGCATCTCGACATCGTGTCGCTGCGCCAGGCGGCAAACTTCCGCGGACGCAGTGACGCCCTCGACGACCTGGCCAATGCACTCCACGGCCTCGGCGACGGACTGGCCGGAGCCGAGCGCGAGCCCCAGGCGCCGATTGCGGGACAGGTCGCCGGTACAGGTCAACACCAGGTCGCCCATACCGGCGAGCCCGGTCAAGGTCTGTTCCCGGGCGCCCAGTTCGCGTCCCAGCCGCATCATCTCTGCGAGCCCGCGGGTCACCAAGGCCGCCCTGGCGTTTTGGCCCAGCCCCATTCCGTCCGAAATACCGGTAGCTACGGCCAGCACGTTTTTGACGGCACCTCCGAGTTCGGCGCCCAGGATATCGTCGCTGGTGTAGGCGCGGAAGTTGCCACCGTGAAGCGCGCGCGCCATGCGCGCGGAGTATGATTTGCAGGTGCCAGCCACAGTTACCGCCGTGGGCAGGCCCGCCGCAACCTCGCTGGCAAAAGAAGGCCCGGTCACCACGGCCAGCGGCCTTTTACCGCCCATCACAGAACGCGCGGGCCGGTGCAGAAACTCTCCCGTACCGGGCTCCAGGCCCTTGCAGGCCCAGCTCACGCCATCGCCTTCGCCCAGCAACGGTTCGATCTGCCGGATGAGTGCCACAAACGCGCTGGAGGGAACGGCCAGAAGAACCTCGTCAGCCGATCGAACCGCTGTTGCCAGATCCGCCTCGGGTTCCACGCCGTCCGGGAAAGGTATGTCTGACAGAAAACGCGGGTTGCGTGCAGCACGGCGCATGGCGCGAACATGAGCGGGACTGCGCGCCCAAAGCAAGACGCGGCAACCACTGCGCGCCAGCTGCATCGACAGGGCGGTACCCCAGGAGCCCGCCCCCAAAACGGCCACTACAGGCCTTTCATCGGCCGCTTCGGGCATGGACTCGACGCCGTTCAAAACGTCACAATCAATCGTCGCCAGGGAACTCGGCGTCTACCGTCTCGCCATTGCCGCCAGCCTCAGGATCGGGAGTGCTCTGGCCATTCTGCTCGCTGGCCAACTCCTGCATACGCTGGGCGTAGAGCTGCTCAAAATTGACGGGCTGCAGGGTAAGCGGCGGGAAGCCGCCTTCTGAAACCAGGTCGGAAATCGTGCGCCGCGTGTACGGGAAGAGGGTACCGGGGCACATTGTGTTCATTACCGCATGGGCGGCCTGATCGTTGAAACCGGCCACCAGGAAGATGCCGGCCTGGGCCACTTCGGCGAGATAAGCGGTTTTTTCACCAACCGTCGCGGTGACCGTAACGGTGAGAACCACTTCATGCAGATTCTCGCCGAGAACCTCCACGCGCTGCGCCAGACTCATCTTGACATCCGCCTGGCCCGTTTCCTGGAATATCCGGGGCGCATTGGGTACTTCGAAAGACACGTCTTTGGTATACAGTTTCTGAATCTGGAACTGTGCTTGCGCCAGGTCTTCCGATGACATTGCCGGACTCTGTTCTTCTGCCATGTTCGATTACTCTCTGCTTGGTGTTGGACCGCCCGTTTCCGCAGCAGATCAGTGTTAAGTCCGACAGGCTGCTAGCGCGGCGATAAAGGATGGAATTATCCCATCTGGCGCTTCGAGCCGCCAGTCGAAAAGCAGTCGCCGCGTGGCAACCGCCCGGCAAAATGTCATTTTTTCTTTCCGGTCGTGACCGGAAATTGTTCGCTACGCCACTGCGCCATGCCGCCTTTCAGTACGGCGACTTCGGCCGCACCCATTTTTTTCAGGCTCGCAGCAGCCGCGGTAGCGGACTGCCCGGACTTGCAAACAATCAGCACTTTTCTGTCCTTCAATTTCCGGATTTCCTGGTCCGGATCCGCCAGGCGCGACACTGGCAGGTTCCGCGCATTCACGATATGGCCCTTGTTGAAGTCCGCAGCGGGCGAAACATCGACCACCACCGCATCGGGATCATTGATCCAGCGCACCGCCTGACTGGGAGAAAGTTCCTTCAGGCCCTGCAGCTGCCGGCTGACTTCGGTTCCTATCAGCAAGGCGAGCACGGCGAAAAATCCGCCCACGAGGAGGGCGTGACTGGTTGCAAATTCAATGGCTTGTTCCATAGTGTCTCTCTGGCTCCGGGCCGGCCACGACGCGTCGACCGCATCCGTTCCGTTTTTTCTGCTTTTAATTTCCTCTTTCCTGCGCGCCAGTTGCGGATATGGAATAATTGACGCATTCCATGGCCACGAACCGGACCGCGGCGCCGCGCTGCACGAAAGGGGTCTGCGCGAGCCCAACGAATCTGGAGACAAAGGCAGCAAAATGCAAGTAATTCGCAAAGTTCAACCTGGCGATTCGGAGCTTCGACATGGCGACTGAGGCCCTGAAAAAACCCCTGCTGCTCATGATCCTGGACGGCTGGGGTTACCGCGAGGACGAGGACCACAATGCCATCGCGCTCGCCCCCACCCCCTGCTGGGACAACCTGTGGCGTGATGACCCGCATTTGCTGCTGCGCACTTCGGGCGAATCGGTCGGCCTGCCCGAGGGCCAAATGGGCAATTCCGAAGTTGGCCACATGAACATCGGTGCCGGCCGGATCGTCTACCAGGAGCTCACTCGCATCGACCAGTCGATACGGGACGGCAGCTTTTTCGAGAACGCGCAGCTTTGCAGCGCAATCGACGCCGCGGTAGCCGCGGACCGCACCGTCCACGTGATGGGCCTGCTGTCGCCTGGCGGCGTGCACAGTCATGAAGACCACTTCCACGCTACCGTGAAGCTGGCGGCGGATCGGGACGCACGTTCCATCGAGGTGCATGCCTTCCTCGACGGCCGCGACACGCCGCCACGCAGCGCCGAAGCGTCAATCCGGGGCATGCAGGAACTGCTTGACGAAACCCCGGGTGCCCGCTTCAGTACCGTTTGTGGTCGCTACTACGCGATGGACCGCGACAATCGCTGGGATCGCGTCGAACGCGCCTATCGCGCCATCACCGCGCGCGACGCCGAATGCAGTTCCGACTCCGCCCGCGCTGCCTTGCATGAAGCTTACGAGCGAGGAGAGGACGACGAATTCGTCCAGGCTACAACCATCGGCGACGGCCAGCCAGTGCGCAACGGCGACGCGGTCATCTTCATCAATTTCCGCGCCGACCGCGCGCGGGAACTGACGCGAGCCTTCGTCAGCGATGAGTTCGACGGCTTCGAGCGGCCGAAAATCGAGCTGGCCGCCTATGTCTGCATGACCGAATACATGGCCGATCTGCCCGTTTCCGTCGCTTTCCCGCCACAAACGCTGAACCGCTTACTGGGCGAAGAACTGTCCCGGCACGGCATGCGCCAATTACGGATCGCCGAAACGGAAAAATATGCTCACGTCACCTTCTTTTTCAACGGTGGAATGGAAACGCCTTTTCCGCTGGAAGATCGCCTGCTGATCCCGTCACCTACTGTCGCGACCTACGACCTGCAGCCGGAAATGAGCCTGCCCGAACTGACGGACCGCCTGATCGAGGCCATTCATTCGGGCGACTACGACGTGATCATCTGCAATGTGGCCAATCCGGACATGGTCGGACACACCGGGAAACTGGACGCGGCCGTGCGGGCGGTGGAGGCCGTGGATCACAGCCTGGCCCGCGCCACCGAAGCCATCGACCAGGCAGGCGGAGAGCTACTGATCACTGCCGATCACGGTAATGTGGAACAGATGAGCGATCCGACCACCGGGCAAAGCCACACTGCGCACACCAGCAATCCGGTACCCTTCGTCTTTCACGGTCGACCCGCGCGGACGGCAGAAACAGGCTCGCTGCGCGACATCGCGCCGACGATACTCAGCCTGCTTGGCCTCTCGCAGCCGGCCGAGATGACCGGCAAGTCGCTGCTGGTGACGGAGGAAGATGCGGACTGACCTGACCAGCTACCGCAGCCTCGGGTGGGCAATGGCGGCCATGATGGCCTTGGTGCCCGCGGATCCTGCCGCCTTTGCCGCCACTGAAGTGCCGGACCGGGAGCAGGCCGAACAGGAATTGCGGTCGCTGTTGCACGAGATCAACCGCGTCCAGGATGAGTTGGAGTCCGCCCGCAAAGATTACCGGGGCGAACAGTCGCGTCTGCGCGAACTCGACCTCGCGATACAGCAAGCCAACCTGGATTACCGCGCGCTGGAGAACGAACGGCAGAGTTACCTGGTTGAACTTGAACGCCTGGAAAATCATCGCAGTGAATATGTTTCCAGCCTTGACCGCAGGCTGGAACGGCTGTCTTCACAGGTCAGTACATCTTATCGGCTGGCCAAGCAGTCGAGACTCAAATTATTGCTGAATCAGGACGACCCGGCGCGACTCGGCCGCCTGCTGGCTTATTATGATTACATCAACCGGGCGCAGGTCGAGAAAGTTTCCGAATTGAAGGATGCTTTGACAACCCTCGATGCGATGCAGGAGTCCATCGACCGGGAACTGATCCGAATTGAAGGTGTTCAAACACAACAGCAGCATCTGATCGAACGCCTCAATGAGCAGCGCGGCGAGCGTAGTAAGGTGCTGGCGGCCCTCTCGGAAGCGATAGGCAGCGACGAGGACAAGCTGCAGGAGCTGCAACGCAATCGCCGCGACCTCGAGGTACTGATCGAACGTCTGGCCGACGCATTGGCCGACATTCCCCCTGAACTGGGAAACCATGTGGGGGTGGAGCGGCAAAAAGGAAAACTGCCCTTGCCGGTAACCGGCCGGGTCATGCATGCCTTCGGCCAGCCACGTGCTGGCGGCATGAACTGGCAGGGTTGGCTGATCAGCGCCGAGCCGGGCACGGATGTAAAGGCTGTGGCCTATGGCCGTGTGGCCTTCGCCGATTGGTTGCGCGGCTACGGCTTGATGATCATCATTGATCACGGCGCTGGCTTCCTGAGCCTGTACGGACACAACGAGACCTTGTTGCAGGACGCCGGCGACTGGGTAGCGCCGGGCCAGCCCATCGGCATCATCGGGGCCAACCCGGGCAGCGGCCAGGGGCTTTACTTCGAACTCAGGAAAGAGGGGAAGGCTCTGGACCCGGCCGCCTGGATAGCCCGCTGATAAGGTTAATATCGACTTGCACAAGAAAGGAAAACGCCAGTGAAAGGGATTGCAATGAAAAGAATTCGCTTGCTTGGAGCGCTGGCGATCGTATGTGCCAGCGCCGCCCTCGGCGCCCAGCAGGACGCAGAAGACGCCGCGGTCGGAGCGCAAGCGACAAAGAGCCGTGCCCAGCTTACGCTCGACGACCTGCGGACCTTTACCGATGTGTTCAATCAAATTCGACTCAATTACGTCAATGAAGTGGACGACAAAACCCTGTTGAACGCGGCCATTCGCGGCATGCTTTCCGAGCTGGATCCGCACTCGGCGTACCTGCCCTCGAAAGACTATTCAGAGCTCGACGACATCGCCCGCGGACGCTATAGCGGCATCGGGATCGATGTGGAAGCCCGCGACCAGAGACTCGTGGTACGGGCCATTATCAACGGCAGTCCCGCGGATCAGGCCGGCATGAACCCGGGCAGCGTGATCACCTCCATTGACGACGTTCCGGTGCGGGGCCGCTATTTGCCCGAAGCCATCGAAGAACTGTCGGGCGAGCCCGGCACAAGCGTCAAGCTGAGAGTCAGGTCGCAAGACGGCGAGGAGCGCGATATCGAAATCACACGCAAATACCTGCAGGTGCCGACCCTTGATTTCGAAATGCTGGACAAGTCCTATGGATACTTCCGCATGACCCGCTTCCATAAGCGGAGCGCCTCTGATTTCGAACAAACGCTGGAGTCGATTGCAAGGGAAGGCATCAGCCTGAAGGGCATCGTCCTCGACTTGAGAAACAACCCGGGCGGCGTACTGCAACCCGCGATATCCATGGCCGACGGCTTTCTGGACGAAGGCCTGATCGTGTCGACGCGAGGCCGTAACGAAGCCATGCAACTGGAATTCCACGCCGAACCGGGCCAGTGGCTGCCGGACGTGCCACTGATCGTGTTGGTCGATCGCGGTTCGGCTTCCGCCTCCGAAGTCCTGGCGGGCGCCTTGCAGGATCACGGACGCGCTCTGATCGTCGGCGAACGCACCTTCGGCAAGGGATCAGTGCAATCGGTGCTACCGCTGCGCAACGGTTCCGGCGTGAAGCTCACTACGGCCCGGTATTTCACACCGTCCGGCCGTTCAATCCAGGCCGAAGGCATCCGGCCTGACGTGGTAATCGAACAAGTGGAGATCGTTGACGCCATGGACCACCGCAAGCGCGAAGCCGACCTGGACCGACACCTGGACAACGAATCCCCCGTCAAGGCGGTGATACCCGACGTCAGCATAAGCGCTGAAGACGATTTCCCGTTGCACGAAGCCCTGAGCCTGCTCAAAGGCGCCGGCATCCTTTCCGGCAGCGTGCAGTGCAAAACCGGGACAGACGACTAACGCGCCCCGCCTGGAATCCCGGAAGGGATTCCTGACAGGCTCGCCGTGCCGCCTGTCAGGATTGCGATCGATTCGGCGGGGAAATGGGAAAGGGGGTCACTTTTTCACCTGATTCGCGATCGCGTATCAGGCATTGTCCGCGCTTGTCGACTTCTTCGACGCGCAACACGCTCTGGATCGGCAAATGCAGCACCCGGGCGTTTTCGAACTCCTGCCGCATTTTTTCCTCGGTGGGGTCCACGACCAGGCCGTCGCTCTGGCCGAAGACCAGATTGGCAACCTCCACAAAGCCCCATAAGCCACTCGAAGTCACGCTTTCGCTGTAAAGCTCGTAGACCTTGCCATGATTCAAAAAAATGATTTTGTAAAGGCGTTTCTCTTTCATTTGGTCTCCATCGCAAACAATCGCACTACAGACGAACTTGTGCCAGGGCCCGCGTCAGCAGGGCGAAACACAGGCCCACTGCGAATCCCGCAACATGAGTCCACCATGCCACGGCGCCGTTCATGGGACCGAAAACCGTGTACAGCAATTGCAGCGTGAACCAGGAACCGATGACCAGCAGTGCCGGCACCCGCGCGAACTGCAGATAAAGGCCCAACGGCAGAAAAAGCCCGATTCTACGTCGCGGAAACAACCCAAGATAGGTCCCGACTACTGCCGATACAGCACCGCTGGCGCCTATGATCGGCGTATCGATCTGGGTGACGCGAAGTGCCACGATGAGGTTGGCCAGCGTGCCGCCCAAAAGAAAAACCAGCAGCATGACCAAGGCACCGAAGCGCTGCTCGACCTTGATACCGAACACCAACAGGTAACCCAGGTTGCCCAGCAAATGCAACCAACCCGCATGGATGAACAAAGAAATGAGCATGGTCAAAGCCGAAAAGCTCAGCCAGGAATGCACAGGATCCGCCGCCAAATAAGATACCGATGACGGAATCATGCCGCCTGTGTCGATCAGCACCTGCTGCTTGACCGGGCTCAAGCTCGCATATACAAGGAACACAAAAAAAGACAACAGGCCGATAGCGACCGTCGCCCAGGGCGGCCGCGGCGCGCTCTCCGACCAATTTGTAACGATGCCGTTACCCAAAAAATCAACCCCTGACCAGGAAGCGGTAATTCCGATACAGGAAAACGGCGCCGTCGCGACGGATCTCATCGAGCTTGACACCGTCACTCAATTCTTCTTGTTCGACGAGGCGCTGACCGTTGATCAGCAAAAAGCGGTCCTCCGGTTGTTTGGCAAATACCAGCACTGTAATTCTGAACTCCGGCAAGCTGTCCCGCATTCCTTGCGGCAGCTCCCAATAACTGATGGGCTCCGACACGTGCGGCTCCATCGCTGCACGCTGGGTAGATGGTTGCGCGGCATTGCTGCCCGCCTGGGAAGTGGCAGCCTGCTGCGGCGCGTCCTCCCTGGCCAAAGCGCGGCTGTCGACGGCAGCCGCTCCGGCAGCTGACGAAGCCGGCGCAGCCGAAGCTTGCCCTGCGCCCCGTTCGTTCTCGCCGCTGCCCGCGCCGGCTTGTGGGCCTGCGGACGAATCCGGGCGAAAAGACTCCACCGGCGTTCGAACTTTCGGTTGGGCTTGCGCCAATTCCACATCCGGCGATGCCTGCGTCGCCGGCTCCGCATCTGCCGAGCCGGGTTGCGGCGCCCCTGCGACGGTCATGGTTCCCAGCGGGGCCGGAGGTTCGCGAAATTGCTGCCAGCCGAACCAGGCCACCGTGACCGCGCTGAGCGTCAGTAGCCCAAGCGGAATCCAACGCCGTCCGTCATCATCGGAGAATACCTGGCCTCCACCGCCGCTGTGAATCGTCGGGGTCTCGCCCAGTCGTCTTTGTTCTTCCGACTTCTTCAGCGCATCCAGCAAAATCGACATAAACTACGATCTCTCGTCAGCCGCCAATATCAGACGGGGCTCCGATAAAGTCGGCGCCATCAGGTGTATCAGCGTGTTGGGCCCGATAATACCATCGGCCTGCAAAGCGTGCCGACGCTGGAAGGCCATCAGCCATGATTCGAATCTGCTGTCGAATACCGCCTCACCTTCCCAGGCATGCTCCGCCTTCGCCGCCATCCCCATGATGATATCGACAGCCCGGCCGGTCTCCCCCCGCCGAATTTCCCTGGGCCAGTCCGGCGCCTGCGGCCAGACCACCAGGTATTCCCCCAGCCAGCGGTCCTCGACTGACTCGCGCTGAAGCTCGAGTTGAGCATCGCTCCCTACCAGCAGTCCCCGGGACGTGAAGCCCCGAAGCAGCAGATGACGCGGCTCGCTGCCACGCAGAATCAGCAGCACCGGCAGGCCCAGTTGACGAATGCGCGCAAAGCTACCGAAATCCCGCAAGCAGGCGTAGCCGGTGCCGGACAGCCCTTCACAGGCCGCTTTGATGGCGTAGGCGTCATCGGCGTCCCGCCACAACTCCGCCAACGACTGCCAAGCCTGCCGTTGCTGACGTTCGAGCCACTCCGACTCGAGGCGAACCAGCGGCACGGGCGCGTCATTCGACGAGCCCGTGCGACCATCGTCTGCCGCCAGGCTGCGGGTAAGACCTTCCTGGGTTTCCGTCGGGGCTACAGAGCCCTTCTTCGCCGCAGAGGGCCGTTCAGCAGTTACCTGCCCAGCGGCCGCGCCAGTCGGGGGGACTTCGCTTTCGAGGCCCGGCAGACCCCACAGCAAAATGCTGACGGTGAGCAGCGCGAAGACCGATACGCCGGCAACTGCCACAGGCCAACGACTTCTGCGCACGCGCGTTTCGCTCGGCTGTACCTCCTCCGCCGCTGCATGGACAAGCTTTGCCGTTACCGTGGACAGTTCGCGCGAGTAAGCGCCGGCCAGAGCTCGGTCCGCGATGATATTGATCAGCCGCGGCACACCGGAGGAGCGCTGGTAAAGAGCCCGCAAAGCAGAAGCGGTAAACGGGTGCTGCCGGGCGCCTGCCACATGCATCCGATGCGTTACGTACGCCCGTGTCTCGGCTTCGTTCAGCGGCGAGAGATGATAGCGCGCGGTGATGCGCTGCGCCAGCTGCCTCAGGTTCTGCCGCTGCAACAGCTGTCGGAGCTCCGGCTGTCCCAGCAACACCATCTGCAGCAGCTTGTCTTTGGCAGTTTCCAGGTTCGTCAGCAGACGGACCTGCTCGAGCGCCTCCGGACTGAGGTTCTGGGCTTCGTCGATGACAATGACCACGCGCCGACCCTGCGCATGCTGATCAAGCAGGTAGGCATTCAACCGGTCCACGAGCGCCTTGTTGCTGTCCACCGCGCCCTGAGTTTCGATTCCGAGCTCCTCACAGATCGTCGTCAATAACTCCCGGGGCGTCACCAGCGGGTTCAGGATCAGCGCGAGCCGTGTCTCTTCTGAAATCTGTTCGAGCAAGCAACGGCACAGCGTGGTCTTACCCGTGCCGACTTCACCGGTCAGCTGGACGAAACCACCGGAGCCTCCCTGCCCCACGCCATAAAGCAAATGCGCCAATGCGTCGCGATGAGCCGCGCTGAGGTAAACGAAGGCCGGATCGGGCGTGATCGAGAACGGGGCCTCGTTGAGTCCAAAAAACTGCAGGTACAACGCGTTTGTCTCCTCAGCTTTCCATTTCCAGCAACGCGGCGTTACCACCGACCGCTGCGGTATTCACCGTCAGGGTTCGTTCGGTTGCGAAGCGGAACATGTAATGTGGACCACCGGCCTTGGGCCCGGTTCCGGATAATCGCTCTCCACCGAAAGGCTGAACACCCACCACGGCCCCGATCATGTTGCGGTTGACGTAACAGTTGCCTGCACGAACACGGCGCGCGACGTGGTTTTGCGTGCGGTCGATACGGCTGTGAACGCCCAGAGTGAGGCCATAGCCGGTGGCGTTGATCTCGTCGATGACTCGATCCAGATCCCGCGCGCGGTAGCGTATGACATGCAAAACCGGACCGAATACCTCGCGCTCCAGGCGCCCGATGGAGTCGACCTCAAACGCGCAGGGCGCGAGAAAATACCCGGCAAAGCGCCGCGGCAGCGGTGTGCGAGCAATCAGGCGGGCTTCTTTTTCCATGCGTTCGACATGCGCCTGTAATCCGGCCAGCGCGTCCTCGTCGATGACCGGGCCGACATCCGTCACCAGCTGCCTCGGATCGCCCACCACGATCTCCCGCATAGCCCCGGCGAGCAGATCCATGATCTCTTCGGCAACGTCTGTCTGCACATACAACACCCGCAGTGCCGAACAGCGTTGCCCCGCGCTGTGAAAAGCACTGCTGATCACGTCGACGACCACTTGCTGAGGCAAAGCTGAACTGTCGACCAACATGGTGTTTTGCCCACCTGTCTCCGCGATCAGCGCGGCCAGTGGGGCGTCGCGAGCTGCCAGGCTGCGATTGATGGCTCGGGCCGTTTCGGTGGAACCGGTAAATGCAACGCCGTCGATGCGCGAGTCCGCCGTCAGCCGAGCCCCCACCTCGACACCCCCGCCTGGCAGCAACTGCAGGGCTTCTCGCGGTACGCCCGCCTGATGCAGCAGCTTGACCGCCAGCGCAGCAATCGCCGGAGTCTGTTCCGCCGGTTTGGCAAGCACGGCGTTGCCGGCCACCAGCGCCGCGCTGACCTGGCCAGTGAAAATGGCCAGCGGAAAATTCCACGGACTGATGCAGGCGAAAACGCCGCGGCCGTGCAAACTCAACTCGTTGCGTTCACCGGTCGGACCCGGCAGCACGATCGGCTCCGCAAAATGCTCGCGTGCCTGCACCGCGTAATAACGCAGGAAATCCACCGCTTCGCGAATTTCCGAAACAGAGTCGTGAACCGTCTTGCCGGCTTCCCGAATGCACAGCGCCATCAATTCGGCGAAATGTTCCTCCATCAGGTCTGCAGTGTTGTCCAGCATCGCCGCGCGCTCAACGGCCGGCGTACCGTCCCATCCCTGGCTGAACGAAACGGCGCTCTCAATCGCCTGGTTCAATTCCCGTTCTGCCGTTGTCCGCAGTTGGCCGATGATGTCCGCCGGGCGTGCCGGATTGACGTTCGCGACCACAGTCGCCGCGGCTTGCTTGGCGACAGACACGGCGAGGATCGGCTCGACATCCCAGCGCGTTTGTGCGAAACGCTGCATTTCTACCGCCAGCTTCTCGATGTCAGACTCACCGGAAAGGTTAATACCCGCCGAGTTGACTCGTTCCGGCCCGTAAAGAAACCGTGGCAGTGGAATGGCGGGGTGCGACGCCGGCTCGGTGGATGCCACCTTGCGTATGGGATCTTCGGCCACCTCCTCGACCGGTAGTTTTTCGTCGACTATGCGGTTGACAAACGAGGTGTTGGCGCCGTTCTCGAGCAGGCGCCGCACCAGGTACGGCAGTAAGTCTTCGTGGCTTCCGACCGGTGCGTAAACCCGGCAAGCGTGGTGAAACCCTTGTTCTTTCATCACCACGCCGTAGAGATCTTCACCCATGCCGTGCAGGCGCTGGAATTCATAGTCCAGCCGGTCGCCTGCCAACTCGGTGACGATGGCAATGGTGTGCGCGTTGTGGGTGGCGAACTGCGGATAGAAGGCCTGGCGCCTGGCGAGCACTCTTTTTGCGCAGGCGATATAAGAAACGTCAGTGTTGGCTTTTCGGGTGAACACGGGATAGCCCGCAAGCCCTTCGACCTGCGCTTCCTTGACCTCAGTGTCCCAGTAGGCGCCTTTCACCAGGCGCACCGGAATGCGTTGCCCGCTTTGCGCAGATAAATCGGCCAGCCAGTCGATCGCCGGCCAGGCGCGCTTCTGGTAGGTCTGCAAGGCCAGGCCCAGGCCGTTCCAACCTGCCAGGCTGCGGTTCTTCAGAACGGCCTCGAACACATCCAGCGTCAGCATGAACCGGTCGGCTTCCTCGGTGTCGACGGTGAGCGCCATCTGGTTGGCCATGGCCAGCTGAGCCAACTCCAGCAGCCGGGGCGTCAATTCGCGCATCACGCGCTCGCGCTGGCTCAATTCAAACCGGGAGTGCAGCGCCGACAGCTTCACCGAAATGCTTGGGGCCGCAAAAACATCCTCCGGACGTTGACTGGCCCCGATCGCCCCTATGGCTTGCCGGTAGGCGTCCATGTAAGCCTGCGCATCTTCTTCGGCCAAGGCTGCCTCACCAAGCATGTCGAAGGAGTAGCGATACAGCCGGTTTTTCTTCTCCAACGACCGTTCCAGTGCTTCGTCGATACTGCGGCCCATGACGTACTGGTGACCCATGATGCGCATGGCCTGCCGGATGGCCGCGCGCACCATGGGCTCACCACTGCGATTCATTAGCCGGCCCAGCGCGGTGCGGAAGTTGTTTTGCGTTTTGGACGACAACTGCACCAACTTTCCGGTCAGCATCAAGCCCCAGGTGGAGGCGTTTACCAACACCGAAGCACTCCTGCCAAGGTGAGACTCCCAGTCGGCCTCACCCAACTTGTCGGCAATCAGTTTCTCCGCGGTCTCGTCATCCGGAATCCGCAGCAAGGCCTCCGCCAGGCACATCAGCACGACACCCTCTTCCGTGGACAGATCGTACTCCTGCATGAAGGCTTCCAGAACGCCCTGGTCCGCTTTGCGGGCGCGCACCGAGCTCACCAGTGAGCGCGCGCGCCGGTCGACTCGGCTGGCGGCGTCCGGGTCGAGTTGTGCCTCGGCCAGCAGGGGCCGGATCATTTCCGCCTCATCCGCCAGATACACTTTGTCAATCGCTTCCCGCAGGGGACCGCGCTGCCGTTCTTCGGGAATCAGAAAATCGAAGTCCTGCGGTTCGTTCACGTTTCGGCACCCCTGGATATCAAACCGGCTCCGACCGGAAACTGCCGCCCGGCCACGTAGATTGATGGTGGTCTGAACATGCGCCAGTTTACTCCCCGCCAGCTTGCAATAAAACCGGACAGGGGAAAGGCCATCCTTCTCTTGCCCCCCGCTCTGGAGGGCGGATACAATGAGCGGCCTGGAGCCCAGGGCAAGAAAAAGCCGCGATCGAAACGGTGTCCCAAATCCGGATAATCCGGGCCGCTTTTTGTTTGGGCTCCTGCCCTTTTGGATTGGCATCGCAGTCTGATCGAGGCGGAAAACAGGGTCGCCATGGTCGTAACGAGGCAGAATACCGGCAGTGCGAACTGCCAGATATTGGCCCAGGGCAATTTTTCCCTGGATGCCTCAGGCTTACTGATCATGCTGGCTGCGCTGGCGACCGTTACGCTGGGGCTGGCCGGACTGCTGGCCTGGCAAGGTTACTGGCCGATACTCGTGATCGCTGTGATCCAGATCGCGCTGGTTTCCCTGATTTTCATTCGCGCCTGGGAACGAGCATGGGTATCGGAGGTCATTGATGTCAGGCCCGAGCGGATCGAAGTGCGCCAGCAGAGGCACAAGAAGATTCGCCGGTTCGAGCTCGACCCCGCATGGGCGGTCGTCGAACTTGAACCGGCGAAGATCGCTTGGTACGGCCCCCGGCTACACCTGCGTTCCCGCAACACGACGCTGGAACTGGGAGCGTTTCTCACCAGTGAAGAAAAACGCCAATTGGCGATGTATTTGCGAAGTGCAATTAGACACCACAGCGCCCTCTGAGGCGGTCTGAAATTCTGAGGCTTGGAGACCCGATGAAGAAACCGAACACGTTCATAGTAGCCTTGGCGGTCACCGCCGCAGTCAGCGCCGCATTCTGGCTGCTGCTGGTGGCGCCCCTTTACACGGGTAATGAAATCAACATGCCGAGAGGCGTGACCCCGCAATCAGTCATGAACTACGACCTGCACATGATCGTGCTCTGGATCTGCGTGGTCATCGGCATCCTCGTGTTCAGCGCAATGTTTATTTCCATCGTGCTACACCGCAAATCAAAAGGTTATGAAGCAGCCGGTTTCACGCACAGCACCAAGGCTGAAATCATCTGGACGATCATACCGGTATTAATCCTGGTCGCAATCGCAGTGCCCGCGACCCGCGCCCTGGTTAACATGGAGGTCGCTCCGGAAACCGAAATGACGATCAAGATCACCGGCTTCCAGTGGCGCTGGCGTTATCAATACATCGAAGACGACATCGAGTTCATTTCTTCGCTGGACCCTTCTTCCAACGCCGCCAGGCGGCTGTATTCCGGCGTGAACCCGAGCGCAGTGGATAATTACCTCCTCGAAGTGGACAACCGGGTCGTACTCCCTGCGGACACCACGATCAAATTCCTGATCACGGCGGACGACGTGATCCATTCCTGGTGGGTACCGGCTCTCGGCTGGAAGCGTGATGCAATCCCCGGCTTCATCAACGAAGCCTGGACGGAAATCAGCGAGCCGGGCATCTACCGCGGACAGTGCGCCGAGCTTTGCGGCAAGGACCACGGTTTCATGCCGATCGTGCTCGAAGTGCTGCCACGCGACGAATACAACCGTTGGGCAGATGATCAGCGCCAGACCATGGCCCACCAGGAAGCCGACGTTCAGCGACTCTGGACCCGCGATGAATTGATGAAACTGGGCAAAGACGTCTATGCAACGCAGTGCGCCACCTGTCATCAGATAGATGGTCAGGGCCTTGCGCCTGCGTTTCCGGCCCTGGCCGGCAGCGACGTGACGACCGGTCCTTTGCAGGATCATATCGATGTGGTGCTTCACGGCCGCGAAGGAACGGCGATGCAAGCCTGGAGCGGCATGCTGTCCGAGACCGATATCGCAGCCGCGCTCACCTATACACGCAATGCCTTTGGCAACGACACGGGCGACGTGGTGCAGCCACAGACTATCGCCCGTATAAAGAACGGTTAGACAACTCAGGAATGGATGAACAAATGAGTATTGAGAGCACTCATCAGCGCGACATTGAAACGCAAGCGGACGAGCATCACGATCACAAGCCTGCCGGGTTTTTGAATCGCTGGCTGTTCA
This sequence comes from Lysobacterales bacterium, assembly GCA_032250585.1. Lineage (GTDB taxonomy): Bacteria > Pseudomonadota > Gammaproteobacteria > Xanthomonadales > SZUA-36 > JAVVFH01. Next base: position 8,830 of record JAVVFH010000018.1, on the reverse strand, counting down.
CGACCAACCACAAGGACATCGGCACTCTGTACCTGGTGTTCTCATTACTGATGTTTTTCATCGGCGGGTCGATGGCCATGATCATCCGCGCAGAGCTGTTCATGCCCGGCCTGCAACTGGTGGAGCCGGACTTCTTCAACCAGATGACCACCATGCACGCACTGGTCATGGTGTTCGGCGCGGTGATGCCCGCCTGGGTCGGCTTTGCCAACTGGATGATTCCGATGATGATCGGCGCGCCCGACATGGCGCTGCCGCGGATGAACAATTGGAGCTTCTGGATTCTACCCTTCGCCTTCACCATGCTGCTCAGCACGCTGTTCATGGATTCCGGCGGTCCGGCAGCGGGCTGGACTCTGTATCCACCGCTCAGCCTGCAGGGCGGGCAAAGCCTCGCTTTCGTAGTGTTTGCGGTGCACATGATGGGCATCTCGTCAATCATGGGCTCGATAAACGTGATCGCAACCATCCTTAACATGCGCGCACCCGGCATGAAGCTGCTGAACATGCCCCTGTTCGTCTGGACCTGGCTGATCACGGCTTTCCTGCTGATCGCGGTCATGCCCGTCCTGGCCGGCGCCGTGACCATGCTGCTGACCGACCATTTCTTCGGCACCAGTTTCTTCAATGCGGCCGGCGGCGGTGACCCCGTCATGTTCCAGCACATCTTCTGGTTTTTCGGTCACCCGGAAGTCTACATCATGATTCTGCCGGCCTTCGGCGTAGTGTCCGAGATTATTCCGACCTTCGCCCGCAAGCCGTTGTTCGGCTACAAGGCGATGGTTTTTGCAACGGCCAGTATCGCGTTCCTTTCGTTCATCGTCTGGGCGCACCACATGTTTACGGTCGGCATGCCGCTGGCCGGCGAGTTGTTTTTCATGTACGCGACCATGCTGATCGCGGTGCCGACGGGCGTGAAAGTGTTCAACTGGGTCAGCACCATGTGGCAGGGCTCGATGACTTTCGAAACGCCCATGCTGTTTGCCATCGCCTTTGTGGTGCTATTCACGATCGGCGGCCTTTCCGGGCTGATGCTGGCGCTTGCTTCGGTCGATCTGCAATACCACGACACCTATTTCGTGGTCGCCCATTTCCACTATGTGCTGGTCCCGGGAGCCGTGTTCGCGCTGATGGCAGGCGCCTATTATTGGATTCCCAAGTGGACGGGGCATATGTACTCTGAACGCTGGAGCAAAATCCACTTCTGGATTTCTGCGATTTCGGTCAACATACTGTTTTTCCCTCAGCATTACCTGGGTCTGGCCGGCATGCCGAGGCGGATTCCTGATTATTCGCCACAGTTCGCGGATTTCAACATGGTCTCATCGATCGGCGGCTTTATTTTCGGCGCCTCGCAGCTGATATTCGTCGGCGTGATCGTCCACTGTGTCTACAAGAGCCGACAGGCTGCAACGGGCCGCGTCTGGGAAGGCGCCAAGGGACTGGAGTGGACACTGACGTCACCGCCACCCTATCACTCGTTCAATACGCCCCCGCCGATCGACAAGACGACCGTCGCGCACCCCGACTCTGCTCACTGAGCCGTCGATGGACCAGGCGAACAGCAGCCAAAATCAGAAACGGCGCCACCGGGCCATCAAGACCGCCTGGGCGCTGGCGGTCGTCGCCGCGCTGATTTTTATCGCCTTCATCCTGTCCGGCGTGCTGAGAGCCTGAAATGACTGATCTCAACGACACGCTCCGGCCCCATCGAAAACTGGTTCGAAAGCTCATCCTGATGGCGGTCGGGATGTTCGGCTTTGGCTTCGCCATGTGGCCTATTTACAACGTATTTTGTGATCTGACCGGCCTCGGTGGCCGTGGTGTAAAAATTGCCGAAAATTCAGCCGGCGTGACAGCGTCCGACCGCCGGATCAAAGTACGTTTCGACGCCACAGTCAATTCATCCCTGCCCTGGGCTTTTCAGCCCCAGCAGAAATCGGCAATGGTCACGCTGGGAGAGATGAGCGAGGCAACCTATCTTGCCATGAACCAGCACGGCGAAGCGATCGCGGGCCGGGCCATCTACAACGTGACGCCGCCCGAAGCCAGCCTGTATTTCGTCAAGACCGAATGTTTTTGCTTCACGCAGCAAGTCCTGCAAGGCAACGAAAGCAGGGAGATGCCCGTGTATTACTTCATCCAACCGGATATACCCGCGTACATCAAGGAAATAACACTGTCTTACACCTTTTTTCCGGACCAGCAATCAGCACCTGTCACCCAGGCGAAGGCTGAGCGCAAGGTGCCGGGTGAATCGACCGGACAGTAGCCAAAAAGAGGCTTGAATATGGCAACGCACGCTGAACATTCCTATTACGTACCGCACGGCACCAAGTGGCCAATCGTCGGTTCCATCGGCATGACGACGATGCTGGCGAGCGCTGCGTTCTGGGTCAACCATTACGATTTCGCGCCCTGGACTTTCCTGGCCGGCGCCTTGATCCTGATCTACATGATGTTCGGCTGGTTCGGGCAGGTAATCCGTGAAAGCGAAGCGGGCCTGTACAACGCGCAGGTCGACACCTCCTTCCGAATGGGCATGATGTGGTTCATCTTCTCAGAAGTCATGTTCTTCGCCTGCTTCTTTGGCGCACTCGCTTATGTCCGCATCCTCTCGGTACCATGGCTGGGCGGCGAAGGCAGCGGCGCATTCACTAATGAGCTTTTGTGGCCGGCTTACGATGCCGTATGGCCGACCGCCGGACCGGAACAGCTGGGTGGCTCGTTTCAGACGATACCCGCGTTCGGAATACCCTTCATCAACACACTGATCCTCCTGTCGTCCGGCCTTACTGTGACGCTCGCCCACCATGCACTCAAGAAAGATGACCGCGGCAAACTCGTCAGCTGGCTGCTGGCGACCGTGGTGCTGGGTTTCCTGTTCGTCTATCTGCAGGTCTATGAATACATCGAAGCCTATCAGCATCTCGGCTTGACTCTGGGTTCCGGGATCTACGGATCGACCTTTTTCATGCTGACCGGCTTCCACGGAATGCACGTCACCCTGGGCGCGATCATGCTGCTGGTGATCGCCATCCGCAGCATGAAAGGTCATTTTAAACCCGAGCACCATTTCGGATTCGAGGCGGTAGCCTGGTACTGGCATTTCGTAGATGTCGTCTGGCTTGGTCTGTTTATATTCGTTTACGTCTATTGACGAACAGGCCGGCGGTCAAACACGCAAAAACGGGGCCCACCGAACGGTGGGCTTCGTTTCAGAAGACGGTACGGAATTCGCTCACTAACCTTCTCCATCGGTTTGCCCGGCGGGCGTAGGCATCCTCACAGGGCCGCTGTTGGGTTCTATCCAACCAAGCTGGTAAGCGACCCACAGGAAGATGAACAGCAGGATGGACAAACCGATCCGCCAACTCAATCGCCTGACCGTTCGATCCCCTTCGCCCTTGTCCCGGACTAGCGTGAACATGGCGGAAGCCAGACTGTAAATTATGGCGATAATAAAAAGTATGACGACGATCTTGATGGCCACAACGGCTCCATTAAAGGATTTCGAAGCCGCTTATTATAGACAATCGCGCGTGCGATCACCGCGCTTGAGATGACGTTCAGACCTTCAATTTTGCTTACCGCAGTCCTGGTGACCCTTACGGTCCTGTTCGGGAGAATGGGGTTTTGGCAATTGGAACGTCAACAGGAAAAACAGGCACTGTTCGAGCGTTTCGAGAATGCGCCCGTGATGGATATCGAAAAGGCGCTTGCGCAGAAAAAACGCTTTGCCCGGGTCGAGGCGACGGGGCGCTACGACACGGACCGACACATTTTGCTGGACAACCGCATGCTGAATGGCCGCCCCGGCGTGCACGTGCTCACGCCATTCCACCTGCCAAGCGGTGTCACGCTGTTGGTTAATCGGGGTTGGCTACCCCTGGCCGCCGACCGCCGGAGCCTGCCCGCCGTGCCGACCGAGGCCGGGCAGCAATTTATCCGGGGAATCCTCAACAAACCCTCGTCCGGCGGCCCAAAACTGGGCGCGGCGGACAAATTGGACACCGAGCGTTGGCCGCAGCTTGTCACCTACCTGGAACTGAACGCAGTAAGCAACGCGCTCGATCAGCCTCTGGCGCCCTGGATTCTGCAACTAGATCAAGCGGATCCGGGCGGATTCGGCGACCGACAATGGCAACCCGCCGTCATGGAGCCTGCGACGCATGGCGCTTATGCAGTGCAATGGTTCGCGCTGGCCACGACGGCATTGATCATCTGGGCCGTGCTCGGAATACGCCGCGGCAGGCTCTTGAAAAAGGGCCCCCTGGGCCAACATGAAGATTGAAACCGTGGCCGGAATGAATCGATGAATTTGACGATGTCCCCGAGAATCGCATTGCTGATCATTTTCGGCATCTTTGTTCTGCCGCTGCTGCTCGCTTGGCTGATGTACAGCGGTGTGATCAATTTCGAACCGGTTTCAACACGTAACCTGGGGCAACTGGTGCGCCCGCCCGTGCCCACCACTTGGGAGAGCATGGAATTCGCTGGCGTCGAAACGACCGGATCAACACCCGCCACGGAACTCGCCGAACACTGGGTCGTGCTTTACGCCCTTCCGGAAAGCTGCGCCGAGCAGTGTCTGCAGACCGTGGTCGATCTGAGGCAGGTACATCGGGCATTGGGCCGGCATCAGACGCGCATCCGCCTCGCCTTGTTGCTGCCGGCCGCTCTGAGCGGAACCTCCAGTCAAAGCCTGATGAAAATCTATGAACAGCTCCACCTGCTGCGGAATCCCTCGGGCGACTTTCGGGTTGCGCTCTCAAAGGCAACTGAGGCGACCGGCACGCCGAATGGCTCACCCGCCACGGTTTACCTCGTGGACCCACAGGGAAACGTCATGATGCGTTATCCGAAAAACTCCGATCCCAACGACCTGAAAATCGACCTGCAACGGCTGATGACCTGGTCGAAACAGGATGAGCAGCGATGAGTCCGACCCTGCACCGCCTGGCGGTCATCGCCACGGTCATCGCTTTTTGCGTCATCATTCTCGGCGCTTACGTCAGGCTTTCCCACGCCGGGTTAGGCTGCCCCGACTGGCCGGGTTGCTACGGCAAGCTAACCTGGCCGACCGCGACTCACGAAGTCCAGGAGGCGAACCAGGCCTTTCCAGAGCGTCCGATGGAAACCCACAAAGCGTGGAAGGAAATGGTCCACCGATATCTGGCGGGTGCTCTGGTCCTGCTGGTGGTGGCGATCAATGTCGTGGTCTGGCGATCGAAAACCAACCGCCGGGCGCGGGGCCTGACGGGCGCGCTCTTGGTGCTGATCCTGTTCCAGGCAGCGCTTGGCATGTGGACCGTAACGCTCAAGCTCTGGCCTATCGTCGTCATGGGGCACCTGCTGGGGGGAGTGGCCACGTTCGGCCTGCTGCTATGGCTGGCTTTGCGGTACCGTCCAGCGACCTCATTGAGTCCCCCCGGAGCATTCCTCCGGCAACGTGGATTGATTATCGGTGCTTTGATGGTGCTACTGGCTCAACTCGCACTGGGCGGCTGGACCAGCGCCAATTACGCGGCCCTGTCATGCCCGGATTTTCCGACCTGCCAGGGTGAACTCTGGCCGCAAATGAATTTCCGTGATGCCTTCACGCTGTCACGCGAAGTCGATGTGGACTATGAAGGGGGCGTCCTTGACCTACCGTCACGAACGGCGATACAGGTGACACACCGACTGGGCGCACTGGTGACCCTTCTGGTGCTGGGATTTCTTGCAATTCGCCTGTGGCAGGCCCCCGTAACCCGGCGAGGCAGCATACTGTTGGCTGGGGTGCTGGCGACTCAAATCACGCTCGGCGTGCTGAACATTGTCCTGTACCTGCCTTTAGCCAACGCTGTTGCGCATAACGGCGCCGGCGTTTTGCTGGCCGCAACCCTGATCTGGCTGCTGCACCGCGCCACACCCGGAGAAAAATAAGGCGATGACCAACCTCGCCGGTCGATATTTCGAACTGTGTAAGCCCAAGGTCGTGGTTCTGATCGTATTCACCGCCATCGTCGGCATGTTCCTGGCGGAGCCGGGCTGGCCTCCGCTCAGCGCCCTGTCAGCCGGAACCCTGGGTATCGCCCTGGCCGCCTCCTCCGCCGCGGCGGTCAATCACCTGCTCGATCAGCGCATCGACGCCTTGATGGCGCGAACGCGCGGACGGCCGCTGCCCTCGGGGCAGCTCAGCGTGACTCAGGTGCTTGTTTTCGCTGTGATCCTCGGCGCCCTTTCGATGACGATGCTGGTCGCCTGGGTTAATACGCTGACCGCGGTGTTGACCTTTTTCTCACTGATTGGCTACGCGGTGATTTACACAGTATGGCTGAAACGCGCCACACCTCAAAATATCGTCATCGGCGGCGCGGCCGGCGCCGCGCCTCCCGTACTCGGCTGGACCGCGGTGACCGGTACGGTGGACCCTGGCGCACTGATCCTGTTCCTGATCATCTATGTCTGGACGCCCCCTCATTTCTGGGCCCTGGCGATTCACCGCAAGCAGGATTATGCCTCGGCCGACATCCCCATGCTGCCGGTCACGCATGGGGTTCCTTTTACGCGCTGGCACATCTTCTACTACACCGTACTGCTGGTCATGGTGACCACCTTGCCTTATCTCATTGGCATGAGCGGCCTGCTCTACCTGGCCGGAGTAACCGTGCTCAATGCCGGCTTTCTCTGGTACGTGCTGCGCCTATTGCGAAACCACGACGAACGGCTGCCGATGCAGACCTTCGGCTACTCGATCATTTACCTGATGGTGCTGTTTGTTTTCCTGCTGGCCGATCATTACCTGCAGAGCATACTTTACCAGGCCGGTACTAAGATGGTCGCGATGCACCTAAAATAGGGTCATCTGGCCACCAGGCGCAAGACCCGCACCGATTGATGGGAGCATCCGAGAATGACTGACAACCGCAAGACGCAGAGCCCTCCCACACCGCTATCGGCACTGGAACCCCACGATGAATTCCTCATGCGTCACGTCGGCCCGCGCGACGAGGACGTGGCCGCCATGCTGGCCGCAATCGGGTTGGCGTCCCTGGATGAACTCGTCGCAGCAACGCTGCCGCCGTCCATCCGCATGGATGAACCGCTGGACCTGCCGCCGCCGCGCAGTGAAATCGGAGCGCTTCAGCGGCTGAAGGAAATCGCTTCGATGAATCATCTCCAACACAACATGATCGGACTCGGCTATCACGAAACGATCCTGCCATCGGTCATCCAGAGAAATGTTCTCGAAAACCCCGGTTGGTACACGGCTTACACCCCCTACCAGGCAGAAATCTCGCAAGGCCGGCTCGAGGCGCTGCTGAATTTTCAGCAGATGATTACCGACCTGACCGGCATGGCCATCGCCAATGCCTCATTGCTGGACGAAGCCACGGCCGCAGCCGAAGCGATGACCATGCTGCAGCGCGTCAACCGTCAATCCAAATCCACGCATTTCCTGGTCGACCCCGGCGTTTTTCCCCAGTCCTTGGACGTCGTGCAAAACCGGGCACGCTACATCGGCATCGAAGTAGTGGTAGCCGACCCGGCTGAAGCGCTGCGGGAAGGGGATTTCTTCGGACTGCTACTGCAGTATCCCGACGTCGACGGCCGTGCTGCCGATCATCGGAAGCTGATTAGCAGAGCTCACGAAAAAGGCGCACTGGTAGCGGTGGCAACGGACCTGATGAGCCTGGTGCTGCTGACACCACCCGGCGAGATGGCCGCGGATGTTGTAATCGGCTCGGCACAACGCTTCGGCGTGCCAATGGGCTTCGGCGGACCGCACGCGGCATTCTTCGCAACCCGCGAGGACTACAAGCGCTCGATCCCGGGTCGCATTATCGGTGTTTCACAGGATAGCAAGGGCCGCACAGCGCTGCGCATGGCGCTGCAGACACGTGAGCAGCACATTCGCCGTGACAAAGCGACCAGCAACATTTGCACCGCTCAGGCGCTGCTGGCCGTCATCAGTGGTTTTTACGCCGTCTGGCACGGCCGCGAACGCCTGAAGAAAATCGCCCGCCGGATCCATCGATTGAGCGGACTGCTGAGCCTCGGCCTGAGCGAACTCGGCTTTCGTCACCGCGCGGAGGCTTGGTTCGACACGCTCAACTACGACCTCGAGCCCGAGCAAGCCGAAGCGGTGTATCGACGCGCGCTGAACGCTGGCATCAACCTGCGGCGGATCGGCGACCGCGGACTGGCGATGAGTGTCAACGAAAAAACCACACAGCAGCACATCGACACGCTGCTGCAGGCCTTTACCGGCGATGAATTCTGTCGCAGCGTAGCCGAACTCGACCGGGAACTCGATCCAGACTGGTGCGCCCTGCCCGCCGCCCTGCAACGTCACAGCGACTTCCTGCAGCATCCGGTTTTTTACGGCTACCACTCCGAAACCGAAATGCTTCGATACCTGAAACGCCTGGAAAACAAAGACCTCTCGCTGACCCACGCGATGATTTCATTGGGCTCGTGCACGATGAAACTGAACGCGACCACCGAGATGATCCCGATCACCTGGCCCGAATTCAGCGACATCCACCCATTCGCGCCCGAGGACCAGGTTCTCGGCTATCGGCAGTTGATCGCTGAACTGGAGCAGATGCTGGTGGCCTGCACCGGCTACGATGCGGTCTCGGTGCAGCCGAACGCCGGATCGCAGGGCGAGTATGCTGGCTTGCTGGCGATCAAAAGTTATCACGAATCGAGAGGTGAATGCGCGCGAAATATCTGCCTGATTCCTTCATCCGCCCACGGTACGAACCCCGCCAGCGCAGCCATGGCCGGCATGAAAATCGTCGTAGTGGGGTGCGATGATAACGGCAATGTAGACTTGGGC
>JAVVFH010000189.1:0-6814 GCA_032250585.1 Lysobacterales bacterium | reverse complement strand
CGACGCCGAACGTCAGGCCCTGGTCGAACCCTGGTGGCGGCGCTACCTGGAACTGCTGGAAATCGGCCGCCTGTACGATGCCGACATGGACCGCTTCCGCTGGCTGCTGGAAGAGTACCGGGTTTCGCTGTTTGCGCAGCGGCTGGGCACCGCCGGGAAAGTTTCCGCAAAACGCCTGGCGAGCGCCTGGAAAAAACTGCAGACCGATGCGGGTTAAACTGTATCTTTATTGCAACGCCATCCGGCGCCTGTGATCGCGCGCGGCGCAATATCGTCCCGTGGGATCCGGTCATGCTGATGGTGCACTGAACAGAAAACCATGATCGTTTTACTGCAAATCCGAAAAACCTGGACACCCACATTTATCGCGGCTAAAGCCGCTCCCACCAGGGTATGAACGCGCATCCCGGGCAAGGGGTGCAGGCCGCCGGGTGGCCGGCGCTGGTCGCCTGGGCGCGCCGCTACCGCGAGCGGGCCGGGCCGGCCGCGGACGTTTGTGTCGATTTGGCCGGGCGCCTGGCGGCTGCCGAGCCGGCGACGGTGGAGCCAAAACTGGACCTGGCGCTGGACTTGCTGCGTGTGCTCGAATCGCTGTCCGCCGACCCGGTCACCATGAGCTGCGCGATGGTCTACGTGGCGGAAAAAACCGGCCCCGTTTCGGAACTCGTCAGCGAGCTGCCGCCGGAGGTTACGCAACAGCTCGAGGAGCTGCACAAGCTCAAGCACTACGAGTCCGGTCAGTCACTGAGCGATACCGGCAAGAGTGCGGAAGGTTTGCGCCGCCTGCTGCTGGCGCTGGTCAAGGACGTGCGCGTCGTGCTGATCGACCTGTCCCTGCAACTGGTGCTGTTGCGCCGCGCGCGCGCGGACGAAAGCGGCGCCGAGCGGGTCGCCAGGGAGACGCTGCTGATCCATGCGCCGCTGGCCAACCGGCTCGGTATCTGGCAGCTGAAGTGGGAACTCGAGGACCTGGCCTTCCGGTTTCTGGAGCCGGCGCAGTACCGTAAAATCGCCGATCTTGTCGCCGAGCAGCGCAGCGAGCGCGAGCGTTTCATCGATGGTTTCATCGAACGGCTTGCCCAGGCACTCGAACAGGCCGGCATCAAGGCCGAAGTCATGGGTCGCCCGAAGCACATTTACAGCATCTGGAGGAAAATGCAGCGCAAGGGCCTGGACTTCCACCAGCTGTTCGACGTGCGCGCGGTGCGCGTGCTGGTCGACGACCTGCCGGCCTGCTACAGCGCGCTGGGCCTGGTGCACAGCCTGTGGCAGCCGATTCCCGGCGAATTCGACGATTACATCACCACCCCCAAGGGCAACCATTACCAATCGCTGCACACCGCGGTCGCCAACCGCGACGGCAAGGCGGTGGAAGTCCAGATCCGCACGCACGACATGCACGCCCACGCCGAGCTCGGCGTGGCGGCCCACTGGCGCTACAAGGAGGGCGGCCCCACCGACCCGGCTTTCGACAAGAAAATCGCCATCATGCGCCAGTTGCTGGATTCTTCCGACGCCGATCTGGACGATCAGAGCCTGCTGGACAGTTTCCGCTCCGCGACCAGCGAAGACCGCGTCTACGTGCTGACGCCGCGTGGCGAGGTGGTGGATATGGCGGCCGGCTCGACGGTGCTGGATTTCGCCTATCACGTGCACACCGAGGTGGGCCATCGCTGCCGCGGCGCCAAGGTGAACGGGCGCATCGTGCCGCTGACGCACGTTGTCAGCACCGGCGACCGGGTAGAGATTCTTACCGGCAAACAGCCCAATCCCAGCCGCGACTGGCTCAATCCCCGGCACGGCTACATCCACGGCGCGCGGGCCCGCAGCAAGGTCCGCCAGTGGTTCCGGCAGGAAAGCCGCGACGTCAGCCTGGCGGCCGGCAGGGACGTGCTGGAAGCGGAGAGCCGGCGGATGGGTGTGGCGCTGACCGGCATCGAGCAGGTCGTGCAGCGCTTCAAGCTGGGGTCGCCCGAGGATCTGTACGTGGCCGTGGGCAGCGGCGACCTGGCGGCCGGGCAGGTCCTGAACGCCTTCGAGCGGCTGCACGCGGAGCAGGCGGTACCGAAAGCGGAAGACCTGCTGACCAAGCGCCCCAGCCGGCAGCGCAGCGCCGCCGGCAAGGCCAGTGACGACATCACCATCCAGGGCGTGGGCAACCTGATGACCTCGATGGCGAAGTGCTGTCACCCGGTGCCCGGCGATCCGGTGGTTGGTTACGTGACGCGCGGACGCGGCGTGACCATCCACCGCGAAGACTGCAAGCAGGCGATGCGCCTGCAGGCCAGTAACAGCCCGCGACTTCTGCAGGTGAACTGGGGCGCGCGCCAGACGGGACGCTACCCGGTGCAGATTCTTCTGCGCGCCTACGACCGGCACGACCTGATCCGCGACATCTCCAACGTACTGTCCACTTCGGAAGTGCAGGTCACGGACATCAGCAGCCGGCTGGACGAATCGGTCGAGGAAGTGACCATTCGCCTCAGACTCCGGGTCCGCGACTACGAGCAGCTGAGCGAACTGTTGAACCGCCTCGAGAACATCAGCAACGTCATCGAAGCCCGCCGCCTGCGCCAGGGGCACTGAGGCGCTGCTTTTGAGGGGCTTTTGATGCGCTGCTGCTTTTGAGGGCCTGCTGTCCTTGTGGGAGCGGCTTCAGCCGCGATTTCTTTATTTTGGAAGGCTGCAATCGCGGCTAAAGCCGCTCACAAGGACACTGCCCCCACAAGGACACTGCTCCTCCAGGAGTTTACAGGGATTTCAGCATTTGCTGGAGGCTCAGGCGCGCGGTTTCGACTGAAAAATAGCGCCGCACATTTTCCAGGCCCGCGAGCGAGAGGCGGTTCCACAGCGCTTCGTCGCGGTAAAGGCGCACGACGGCCGCGGCGAAGTCCTGCGGGGAATCGGCCACCAGGATGTCGCGGCCGGGCTCGGCGAACAGGCCCTCGACCGCCATCGGGGTGGCGACCACCGGCTGGCCGCGGCTCATGCTCAGGTTGACCTTGCCCTTGACCCCGGCGCCGTAGCGCAGCGGGGCGACCGCCAGGCGGCAACCGTCGAGCCAGGGTTCGAGTTGCTTGACAAAGCCGTGAAAGCGCACGCCGTTGCCGTGCAGTGCGCGTACCTGTTCGGGCGCTTTGCTGCCGATCAGGTGAAATTCCGCCTCAGGAAGCTCTTTGCGGATCAGCGGCCAGATGGTCCCCACGAACCACAGGGCGGCGTCGATATTGGGCGGGTGCTGGTAGCCGCCGACGAAGAACAGGTCCTTGCGCTCGGCGAACGGGCGCTGGCTGCCCACCACTTCGTGCACATTGGACACGATCCGCACGGCGGCGCCGGGTGCGTCGTTCGCGAGCACGGTTTTTTCTACCGGGCTGACGACCAGCGTGACGTCGGCGGCATTGATGACCTTCAGCTCGGCGCGCCGGGTCGCGGCCGCGGTGCGCTTCAACGGCAGGCTGTCTTCGAGTTCCGCCATGCGCTGTTCGCGCAGGTAGTGCAGGTCGACGGTGTCGAAGATGAACTTCGCCTGCGGGCAATGGCGCCGCAGCAGCGCCAGGTAATTGGCGGCCACGTAGTGCCGGCTGATCATGACGTAATCGAATTCGCTGCCGCGCCGGTCGAAAAACCGCCCCGGCGACTCGACCCACGGTTCGTACAGCGCTTCGATGCCGGCTTGCTGCAACGCGGTGGTGTAGCGCCCGGCATGCGCGCGGTTGTCCGGCATGAAGCTGACGCCGTAGCCCAGGGTGAGCAGGCAATCCATCAGGTGGCGCAGGCGCAGGCTGCCGGAATCCTGGTCGGGCTCGGGCGTGTAGGCGTCGATGACCAGGATGTGGCCCTTGAGCCGGTGGTCGCGGGCCCGGCGCACTTCCCGCGCGTCGGAGGGGTCGCTGATCGGGGCCGGATGCTGCTGCAGCACGTCCTGCCAGCGTTCGAGGAAGGTTTTCTGGTTGACGGCCTGGTAGCGCTTGGTTCCGCTCGCAATGTCGGTGCCGGAACTGACGCCTTCGTGGTGAATGATCGTGGCGGCGGGCTGCACGCGCACTGTCAGACCGTGCTCCCGAACCCGGAACGCCAGGTCGGTGTCCTCGTAGTAGGCCGGCGTGTAGCGGTCGTCGAAACCGCCGAGTTCGCGGAACAGGCGGGTTTCGAGCATGATGCAGGCACCGGAGCAGTAGTCCGCTTCGCGCGTGTAGAGGTATTCGGGGCGGTCGGCGAGGTCGCCCTTGCCGTAATTCCAGCCGGAGCCGTCACGAAAGACGATGCCGCCGTCCTCCTGCAGGCTGCCGTCCGGGTAGATCAGCCGGGCGCCGGCCAGGCCGGTGTCGGGATGCCGCCCGAACGTCGCGATCAGGGCGTCCAGCCAGCCGTCGGTGACCTGGGTGTCGTTGTTCAGCAGCACCAGGTAACGGCCGCGGGCAAGTTCGGCGCCGCGGTTGCAGCTGGCGATGAAACCGGCGTTCTGCTCGTTGCGGACCCGCACCAGGCCTTCGATCGTCCCGAGGCGGTCGGCGGTTTCGTCACTCGACTGGTCGTCGACGACGATGACTTCGAAACTCGCCGCGCTGCGGGTTTCCGCCAGCGACCGCAGGCAGGCGGCGGTGTAGACCCACTTGTTGTAGACCGGGATGACGATCGACACGTCGGGTTCGCCGGCCTGCGGCAGGCGCGCCGGCGCTTCCGGCGGCCCTACGGGCATGATCGAAGCTGCCGCCTGCTCAGCAGGCCGGTGCGGCGGGAACTGCGCGTGCTGTGACTTCATCAGGGCGCTGCGCAAACCACCTGTTTTCACCGTTCGCAGCAACTGGGACAGCAGGAACGGCCAGCGTTCGGGGTTCCAGGCCCGCAGCTGCGAAAGCTTGGCCAGCAGCCTGTCCGCCACGCGCAAAGGCCGCGTGAAACGCCAGGAGCGGGTCGACAGTACCCATTCGTGCAGGGCTTTGAGCTCGGCCAGATAGAATTCGATTTGCGCCAGCTGGGCGCGCGTGGCGGCGTGTTCGTCCTGTTCGCGTTCGAAGGCATCACGGGCCGACTGCAGCTCCCGGAATCGCTCGTCGAGCTGGCCCTCGAGCTCTGCAACCCACTTCTTGCGGCGTATTTCTTCCTCCAGCCGGGCTTGTTCGCGCTCTTCCGCCCAGGCCGAGCGCTTTTCCACTTCGAGCTGGAGCTGTTTGGCGCGGGCTTGGAATTCGCGGTTCGCCCCCGCCAGTTCCACGGCCCGCAGGGCCTCCGCCGCGTGCTGGGCGGTCTCGAGGTTCGCGATGCGGGTCGGGCGGTAGGGTGGCGGCGTGGGCGGGCACAGCTCGTCGTAGCAGGCCACCATCCCGTCGGCACGTGGTGGGTCGAGGCTTTGCAGGCGTTTACGCATGGCGCCGATCAGGCTGCGCTCGCGCGACAGCGCTTTGATGCGCTCGACCAGGGCCTCGGCCTGCGGCTCGATCAGCCAGCCGTCGCTGCCGTCCTCGATGCGCTCTGCGAGGCTGCCGACACGGGTCGCGATGACCGGAATGCCGAGCAACTGCATCTCCGAAAGCGTGTAGCTGAAGGTTTCCGGTACGACCGACAGCAGCGCCGCCAGGTGCGGGCCGATCTGCCCGAGCCGTTCCGGCAGGTCCTCGCGGTCGTACTGTATCACCACGTTCACGCCGGCCTTGCCGAAGAAAGCGGCGGCTTCCTGGCCCGCACCCAGCAGATACACCTGCGCGTGCGGTCGCAGGCCGGGCAGGGCTTCGAGCAGCAGCTTTTGTCCCTTGCCTTCCTGCATCCGGCCGGGAATCAGCAGCCGCAAACGGCCGTCTTCGCGTTCATGCGCTGCCACCGGGCCTGCGCCGGGCAGGGCGGGAAGGCCATGCGGGATGACAACGATGTCGGCTTGCGCCCAATCGGGATCGAGCCGCTCGAGCATCGTGGCCACCGAGCGGCTGGGGGCCACCAGCCGCACGCCGTGAGCGGTGACGGTTTCGAGCCAGGCGGCGCCCAGGCGCTCCCAGCGCGCGGCGTCGCCGGCGCCAAAATCCGGCAGCAGATGGTGGTTTTCGATCGCGGCGGCCAGGCGCACCTTTTTCCCGGGCTCCAGCCACGGGCCGGGGTGCACGCCCAGCAGTGGCCAGCGTGGATAGAAATCGTGCAGCACCTGGACGGTCGGCAGGCCCGCGGACAGCGCGTCGAGGCTGTGCCCCACGAGTGACGACACGATCAGGCGCCCAACGCCGTAACGGGCGAGGATTTCCGCGAGGATTTCCCGGTAGGGCGGATGCTGCACCGCGGTCGAGCGGATGGGCGGCTGCAGCCACCACTGCGCGAGAGGGCGATCGAGGCGGTTGCCGAGGTACAGCGAAAGCCGCTGGCCGGCGCCGCGCCCGGATTCGGGACCTTCCGAGCGCAACTGCAGGTTGGCGGCGCTGCCGGAACTGTCGATGAACGAGGCCACCCATTGTGCGACGCCCCCGCCCCAGCTGTGCGTGACGTGCAGCGTGGCGGCCTGCTCGGCGGCCGCCAAACCGGCCAGTTCCCCGAGCGCGCCGGCGAGGTCATGCGGCGGGCGCAGCCAGGTTTCCAGGCGGGCGGTCAGCAGGCTCCAGGAGGCAGGACGGCGCGTTTCGTGCGGCTGCAGCGGACGCTGCGCGAACAGGCCCAAAGCCGGGTCGTATAGAAACACGGCGTCGGTCACCAGCAGCCTGCCGCCCGCCTGGCGCAGCCGCGCCAGCGACGCAGCCTTGGGCCCAAGCGTTCCCTCGGTCACCGGCCACCTCCGTCATCGAGCCCGGCCGCGATCCCCTCGGTACCGAGTACCTCGCGCAGCCGGTCGAAC
>JAVVFH010000188.1:0-6838 GCA_032250585.1 Lysobacterales bacterium | reverse complement strand
ATACATGTCCTATGATGACTTTGAGGGCAAACCAATCCCACTGTTGATGGAGCGGATTAAAGTCAACTTATGGAACCGGCGCATCGACTACTTCGATTACATCGGCCCATTTGAACCCCAACCTTTACTTATGAAATCTCTGTACCTGGATGCTGAATCCCCTCTCGCAGCTAAGCAAAGCCCTTTTGATCGACAAATACTCAGCCACAACCTCTTCGACTTTACGGATCCTCACCCAAAATTGGACGAGTTTCAGAGGCTATTGAAGAGCAGACGCCTGGATATAGAGGGTTATCAATTGCGGCAGTTGTAAAAGGGCTGCCCCTCGGTGGCGCCGACAGTCTTCTGGAACACCGCCGGTCCGGAGGGCCTTTCTTGCGCAGCTGTGGTTACTTGAGGCGCTGCTGCAGCTCGACCAGCGCGGCACGGCCGGGGTTGAGCTCTTCGAAAGGCAGATCCTTGAGCGGCTTTTTCGCAGTCCGCGAGATGGCGTGCATCTCCGGTAAACGCCCATCTAGAAACAGCAGGCCGGTGACGACCAACCCCTTCACCCGCTGCTTCTCAAGGTAAGCAAGTGCGGCGCTGCGCGAGGTCGGATCGTATTCGTTGTCCATCTTTTTGAGGATGATCGTGGAACCGTCGTGCAACTTGACCGGCAGCGTCTCGCCGACTTCGTAGTCGGCCGTGATAGCCGCCTTCGGCATGACCAGGTCTGCGTCCATCGCCGCGTGCAGGTGCTCGCGAATGTAGGTATAGCTCTTGGTAGAGCCCTCGTGGTCGTTGAAGGTCACGCAAGGCGAGATTACGTCGAGCACCGCGCAGCCCGGATGGGCGATGGCTGCCTTGATCAGTGACACCAATTGCTTCCGATCGCCGGAAAAAGCGCGTGCCACGAAACTCGCACCCATGGAAATCGCCGTTGCCACCGGGTTGATGTTCTGCATGGTGTTGACTTCGCCCTTCTTGGCCTTGCTGCCCGGGTCCGCGGAGGCGGAAAACTGCCCCTTGGTCAGTCCGTACACGCCGTTGTTCTCGATCATGTACAACATGTTCAGGTTGCGCCGGATGACGTGTCCGAACTGGCCGAAACCAATGGACAGTGAGTCGCCGTCGCCGGAAATGCCGATGCAGATCAGATCGCGGTTGGCCGCGACCGTGCCGGTCGCCACCGAGGGCATGCGCCCGTGCACTGAATTGAAACCGTGCGCACCGTGAACGAAATAGGCCGGCGTCTTCGACGAGCAGCCGATACCGGATATCTTCACCAGCTGCTGCGGCGCGACAGACATTTCCCACAGCGCCTGAATCAACGCAGCGGTGATGGAGTCGTGTCCGCAACCGGCACAGAGCGTCGACATGGCACCCTCATAATCACGCCGGAAAAGGCCCAGGTCGTTCTGCCGCTGTCCTGGCAGGGGAATATCCGGCTTGGCGATGTAGGTCATGCGGCGGCCTCTGACTTCAGGTGGACGCTGACACCGTGCACCACGCACTCACCCGGAATCGGCATGCCGTTGTAGTGCAGGATGGAAACCAGACGTTCGGCAACGCCGGGGATTTCCAGGGTCAGCAGGGATTTCATCTGGGCGTCGCGGTTCTGTTCCACCACAAATACCGCATCGTGCTCGTGAAGAAAGCCCGTGACTTCCGGCCCGAAGGGAAACGCCCGCAGGCGCAGGTAATCGAGATGGATGCCCTCTTCCGCCAGTTGGTCACGCGCCTCGATCACGGCGCCGTCCGAACTGCCGAAGGCAATGATGCCGAGCCGGGTCTTGCGCTGCGCGACACTCAGGCGCGCGGACGGCACCAACCCCCTGGCAGTCTCCCACTTGACCAGCAGGCGGTCCAGCACGTCCTGGTACTCCTCCGAGTCTTCGGTGTAGCCGCCCTTGCGGTTGTGACCGGAACCGCGCACGAAATAGGCGCCGCGGGAATCTTCGCCCGGTAACGTGCGGTAGGGAATGCCGTCGCCGTCGATGTCCGTATAGCGCACAAAACGCTCCATGGCGTCGAGGTCTTTAGAACCCAGCACTTTGCCGCGGTCGGGCCGATAGCTGTCGTCCCAGTCGAGTTCCGGAACCATCCAGTCGTTCATGCCGATGTCGAGATCCGACAACAGGAAAACCGGAGTCTGCAGCCGGTCGGCCAGGTCGAAGACCGTGACCGCCATCTCGAAGCACTCGGCCGGGTTGGCCGGTAGCAGGATGGGGTGACGGGTGTCGCCGTGCGAGGCGTAGGCGCACAGCATCAGGTCGCATTGCTGGGTGCGGGTCGGCATGCCGGTGGAGGGGCCGACGCGCTGCACGTCGACGAACACCGAGGGAATCTCCGCGTAATAGGCAAAACCGATGAACTCGCTCATCAGCGAGATGCCCGGGCCGGAAGTCGGCGTGAAAGCCCGCGCACCGGCCCAGTTGGCGCCGAGCACCATGCCGGCGGCCGCCAATTCGTCTTCCGCCTGGATGATACAGAACCGCCTTTCGCCGGTTTCCTTGTCGGTGCGGAACATCTCGCAATAGCCCTTGAAGGCGTCCATCGCGGAAGTAGACGGTGTGATCGGGTACCAGGCACCGACCGTGGCGCCGGCGTACACGCAGCCCAGCCCGAGGGCCGAGTTGCCGTCGATCAGTATCTTGCCGCTGTTGTCGCCCATGGTTTGCGCCTGCACCGGCAGTGGGCAGGAGAAGTGCTCCGCGGTGTAGTCGTAGCCCAGCATGATGGCCTTCAGGTTGCTGTCGACCAGTTTCGGTTTGCTGGCAAAAGTCTCCTGCAGCAAATTGCGGATGATCTCAAGATCGATATCCAACAGCGCGGCCAGCACACCGACGTAGGCGACGTTTTTCATCAGGATGCGCACGCGGGCGACGTCGAAATTCTCGTTGCACATCTTTGACAGCGGCACGCCGAGCACCGTGATGTCGTGGCGCTGCAGGTCCTTGTCCCGCGGCCAGGTCGAATCGTAGATCAAAAAGCCGCCGGGGCTGACTTCCCTGAGATCCTGTTGATAGGTCTGCGCGTTCATCGCCACCATCACGTCGATGTGACGGGAACGCGACATGTAGCCGGCGTGACTGGCGCGGATTTCATACCAGGTCGGCAGGCCCTGGATGTTCGATGGGAAGAGGTTCTTGCCGGTCACCGGAATGCCCATCCGGAACAGGGCCTTCAACAACAGCCCGTTGGCGCTGGCCGAACCGGTGCCGTTGACGGTACCGATCTTCAGTACAAAGTCGTTTATCCGGCTTTTCGTTGCTGACATGATGCCTGTCCCGGCTTCTCGCCACCCACGTAGTCGGCGGCCTTGGGGAAATTCAACAGGGATTTCTGCATGTCCCAGGCCGCCGTCGGGCAGCGTTCGGCGCACAGGCCGCAGTGCACGCAGAAGTTTTCGTCTTTCACCATCACCCGGCCGGTCTGCTTCAGCTGGTCGGAAACGAACAGCGGCTGGTCCGGTTCCAGCACCGGCGCGCGCAGCCGTTCCACCAGATCTTCGCGCTCGCCGTTGGGTACGATGCTGAGGCATTCGGTGGGGCAGATATCCAGGCAGGCATCGCACTCGATACACAGCGAATCGGTGAAAACGGTCTGGATGTCGCAGTTCAGGCAGCGCTCAACCTCGGCAGCCGTCTGCGCGGCGTCGAAGCCCAGTTCGACCTCGCGGCCCAGGTCCTCGAAACGCTGCTGCAGCGGCACGTGCATCATCTTGCGCCGCGCGGCGGGGTCGAAATTGTTCGAATAACTCCACTCGTGCATACCCATCTTGCGGCTGCCCATGTTGAGCGTATCGGGCAGGCGCTCAGTCAGCGATTCGCCCTGGCAGTGACGGTGGATGGAGATGGCAGCCTGGTGACCGTGCTCAACGGCCCAGATGATGTTCTTGGGCCCGAAGGCGGAGTCGCCGCCGAAGAAAACGCCCGGGCGGGAGGACTCGAAGGTAACTTCGTCGACTGCCGGCTCTTCCCATTCATTGAATTCGATGCCCAGGTCGCGCTCGATCCAGGGAAAGGCGTTTTCCTGACCGATCGCCAGCACCACGTCATCGCAGGGAATCGTCACTTCGCCGGTGGTGCGCTGGTCGGTGATGCGCCCGTTCTCGATGTCGTATTCGATCACATCGAACCGCATGCCCGTAAGCCGCCCGTCCTCGACCACGAATTCGCGGGGCGAGTGGTTGACGACGATCTCGACATTCTCCTCCTCGGCATCCTCCAGCTCCCAATCGGAAGCCTTGAAAAACTGCCGTGGCTTGCGCGCCATGACTTTGACGCTGTTCGCGCCGAGCCGCAGCGAGGTGCGGCAGCAATCCATGGCGGTGTTGCCGACGCCGATGATCAGTACCTTTTCGCCGATTTTGTCGATGTGGCCGAAGGCCACCGATTCCAGCCAGTCGATGCCGATGTGGATGTTTTCGGTTTCGTAACGCCCGGGCAGCTCGAGTTCCTTGCCGCGCGGCGCGCCGGTACCCACGAATACCGCATCGTAACCTTCATCCAGCAAAGCCCGCATGCTCTCGACACGGTGGTTGTAATGAACCTGCGCGCCCATGTCGACGATGTAGCCGATTTCCTCGTCGAGGACTTTCGGGGGCAGGCGGAAAGCGGGAATGTTGTAACGCATCAACCCGCCGGGTACAGCCTGAGCTTCGAAAATCGTGCATTCGTAGCCGAGCGGCAGCAGATCGTTGGCCACGGTCAGCGAGGCGCAGCCGGCGCCGACCAGCGCGATTTTCTTGCCGTTCTTCCGCTCGGGAACCACCGGCAGGCGGTCGGTGATGTCATCGCGGTGATCCGCCGCCACGCGTTTCAGACGACAGATGGCGACCGGCTTTTCTTCCAGGCGCCCGCGCCGGCAGGCCGGTTCGCAGGGGCGATCACAAACGCGCCCGAGAATGCCGGGGAAGACATTGCTCTCGCGGTTGACCATGTAGGCGTCGGTGAATCGTCCTTGCGCAATCAGACGAATATACTCGGGAACGTCAGTATGGGCAGGGCAACCCCACTGGCAGTCCACGACCTTATGGAAATAATCCGGATTCGACGTATCAGTGCGTTTCATTTTTCCGTGGACATCCGTCCAGCACCCGTTGAGCGGTGACGGGATTTGGCGCAAGGATAACTGTTTTGATTCCTGATCGCATCATCATTCGACAGATTCTTTAACGCAGCGTTCGCTCAGGATCGCTTGCAGCAGTCCAGGCCTGCGCCTATGTTAGACACATGGTCACTGGATGAGCGCCCACCATGAAGCTTCGCAGCAGCCGTTACCGCCACGCCGTCAGTTGTCTTTTGTTGATTCTGGCGCCCTGGTGCCAGGCGGACCCCACGGAGGTCGCTGAGCGTGTCCGCGACTGGCGGGCGGCGCACGAGCAGCAAATCGTGGATGATTTTGCGGCCCTGCTGAGCATTCCGAACGTCGCAACCGACGCGGTCAACATCCGTCGCAACGCGCGTCATATCCAGGGCCTGCTGGAGCCGCATGGCTTCGAGGTGCGCCTGCTGGAATCCGTGGACGGTCCGCCGGCCGTTTTCGCCGAACGCCACCTGCCGGAGGCTGAACGAACCCTCCTGATTTACGCGCACTACGACGGTCAGCCGGTGAGCGCGGACGACTGGGCTTCGGATCCCTGGTCCCCCGTCATGCGCAGCGGCCTGGTCGAATACGGCGGTGAACCCGTACCCATGCAGGCACCTTTCGATCCGGAATCACGAATTTTTGCCCGTTCGGCCGGCGACGACAAAGCCCCGATCATCGCACTGACCGCAGCGCTCGATGCTTTGCAGGCCGCCGGCCTGGAACCGTCGGTCAACATCAAGCTGTTTCTCGACGGCGAGGAGGAGATCGGCTCACCGCATCTGGCGGCGACGCTGAATGAGCACCGGGAACTGCTGAAGGCCGACCTTTGGCTGTTTTGCGATGGCCCCATGCACCAGAGCCGCCGCTCTCAGCTGGTCTAGGGCGTGCGCGGTGCCTGGGGCCTCGGATTGACGGTTTTCGGCCCCAACCGCCCCCTGCACAGTGGTCATTACGGCAACTGGGCACCCAACCCGATCGCCATGCTGACCGAATTGATCGGCAGTATGCGCGATGCGCAAGGACGTATCCTGATCGACGGCTATCACGACGAAGTCGTGCCGCCTTCTCTGCTGGAGATCGAAGCCATTGAGCGTGCACCGTCGGTCGATGGGCAACTGGTGAAGGCTTTGGGCATCGGCCGACCCGAAACCAGTGAGCGCCTCGAAATGGCCATCATGCGACCGGCTCTCAACCTGCGCGGAATCCGTTCCGGTGACGTCGGGGACCAGGCCAGCAACAGCATTCCGACCTTCGCCACCGCTTCGATCGGCCTGCGGCTGGTGCCGGACCAGTCGCTGGCCCATCTGCGCAAGGTCATCGAGCGCCACGTCGCGCGGCAGGGCTACACCATCGTTCATGAACCACCGGACATGGAGCAGCGCGCCGGAGGTCAGCGCATCGCGCTACTGGACTGGTCGGAAGCGGGCTACCCGGCCTACCGCGCGCCACTCGACCAGCCGATGGCGCAGTCCGTCGCGGCCATCCTGAACGAGATGGGTGACGACGCGCTGATCCAGCTGCCGACCATGGGCGGCAGCCTGCCGATCCACATCATCGGCAAAGCGACCGGCGCGCCCGTTGTGATCCTGCCCATCGCCAATCACGACAACAACCAACACGGAGCCAACGAGAACCTCAGACTGCAAAACCTCTGGGACGCAATCGAAGTCTATGCCGCCGTGCTGACGCATTTGTAGCCGCACCGCATGGGAGTAGCATTCAGCAGCGGCTCCTGCCAATCCGACAACACACGGAGAAAAAAATG
>JAVVFH010000187.1:0-6899 GCA_032250585.1 Lysobacterales bacterium | reverse complement strand
GCCTACGAAGTACTGAAGGACCCCCGCAAGCGCGCCACGTATGACCAGTTCGGGCACGCGGGCGTCAGCGGTTCGGCGCGCGGCCCCGGCGGGCCCGGTGGTTTTCATGGTGATGTGGGCGATATCTTCGGTGACATTTTTGGCGACATCTTCGGCGGCGGCCGGCGGGGCCAGCAGCGCCAGCGCGGTTCCGATTTGCGTTACACCATCGACCTTGACCTGGAAGAGGCTGTTCGCGGCGTCACCCGGGAAATACGTGTTCCGACGCTGGGTGAATGCAAGACCTGTAACGGCAGCGGCGCGCGCGACGGCAAAAAAGAGACCTGCTCGACTTGCGGGGGCGTCGGCCAGGTCCGCATGCAGCAGGGCATCTTTTCGGTACAGCAGACCTGTCCCAGCTGCCGCGGCGCCGGCCAGACCGTCGCCAATCCCTGTCCTTCCTGCAACGGCCAGGGCCGGGTCCGCGAAACGCGCACGCTGTCGGTGAAAATTCCCGCCGGGGTGGACACCGGCGACCGCATCCGGCTGGCCGGTGAGGGCGAAGCCGGAGCCCACGCTGCGCCGGCCGGCGACCTCTATGTCGAGGTGCGGGTGCAGCCGCACCCACTGTTTGAGCGAGACGGTGACGACCTGTACTGTGAAGTGCCGGTGCCGTTCACGCTGGCGGCGATGGGCGGGGAACTCGACATCCCCACGCTGGGTGGCCAGGTCAAGCTCAAGGTGCCGGCCGAGACCCAGACCGGCCGCATGTTCCGGCTGAAGGGCAAGGGTGTTAAATCGGTGCGCAGCCACCGCGTCGGCGACCTGATATGCCGGGTCGTGGTGGAGACACCGGTCAAGCTTTCGAAGAAGCAGAAGGACTTGCTGCGCGAGTTCGAAAATTCCTATGCCGACGACAATCCGCTGCACAACCCGCGCGCCCATTCGTGGTTGCAGGGCGTGCGGGAATTTTTCGAGCGGATGACCTCCTGAGTGCCTCACCCATGCTGAACTTCGCCATCCACGGTACCGGGCGCATGGCTCGCGCTGTGGTTGCGGCGGCTTCCGAACAGCCGGATCTGCGTATCGTCGCGCTGGTCGGCCGTTCCCGGCCGGATTGGCCTGGCGCGCCGGCCTGTTTCGATTCGCTGCCGGCGCTGCCGGAACGCCCGGACCTGCTGATTGATTTCTCGCTGCCGGAGGGCACGCGCAGCGCGGCGCCCTGGTGCGCTCAACAGCGTGTTGCGCTGTTGAGCGGCGTCACCGGGCTGCCCGACGCGGTGACCCGTGCGCTGCGCCAGGCGGCGGCGGCGGTGCCGGTGCTGTGGGCGCCCAACCTCAGCGTCGGCGTCAACCTGCTGGCTTTGCTGGCAGGCCGGGCGGCGGCGGTGCTGGAGCCGGACACGCCGGTGGTGATCGAGGATATCCATCACCAATGGAAGAAGGACGCGCCCTCGGGTACCGCGCTGATGCTCGGCGCCGCGATCACCGCTGAGCGCCAAGGCGATCGCGACGCCGGCGCGGGGGCCATCGAATACCGTTCCGAACGGCGCGGCGAGGTGATCGGCGACCACCTCGTGCGTTTCGCGCTTCAGGGCGAGACGCTGGAACTGGCCCACCGCGCGCAGGACCGGGCCGTATTTGCGCGCGGAGCGCTGGACGCGGGCCGCTGGCTGGCCGGCCGCGAGGCCGGCTTTTACGCGGCGTGCGACTGGCTGTCCGGCCGGATGGGCGGGGTTTGAGAGTTAGACAAGTCGGCCCGGCTTCGATAGAATTTGGACGCTTAGAGCATCGCTTTGGATTCGGGGTCACTGCGACCGCGGCCGAAGCAACAAGCAGACCTGATTTCTAAGCGGGAACAGCCACGGCGGCTTTCCCGTTTCGCGTATCTGGAGAAGGTAATTGACTGACAGGGCAGTGCTGGCATTGGCGGACGGCAGCGTTTTTCTCGGCCGCAGTATCGGGGTCGCGGGGGAGGCCGTCGGTGAAGTCGTTTTCAACACGGCAATGACCGGTTACCAGGAAATCCTCACCGATCCGTCCTATTCGGGGCAGTTGGTCACGCTGACCTATCCGCACATCGGCAACACCGGCGCCAACGAAGTGGATAACGAAACGGCCCGGCCGATGGCTGCAGGACTGATTGTGCGCGATTGCCCCGCACGACACAGCAGTTGGCGGGCGACGGAAAGCCTGCCGGATTACCTGCGTCGCCACGGACTGGTCGCGATCGCGGACATCGACACGCGCCGGCTGACCCGCATCCTGCGCGAGCAGGGCGCCCAGGGCGGCGCGCTGGTTGCCGGTGAGGACATCGACAGCGACGCGGCGATCGAGTCGGCGCGGTCTTTTCCGGGCATGCAGGGCATGGACCTGGCCAGCGAGGTGAGCACGCCGGAAGTTTACGAGTGGGACCAGGGTAGCTGGGACCTCGACCAACTGGCCTGGGGGCGAAGCGACGGCAAACTGCAGGTCGTGGCCTACGACTACGGGGTCAAGCGCAACATCCTGCGGTTACTGGCCGACCGCGGCTGCCGCGTCACGGTAATCCCCGCCAAAACGCCGGCGTCCGAGGTGCTGGCGCTGCGGCCCGACGGCGTTTTTCTATCCAACGGGCCGGGCGACCCGGAACCCTGTGCTTACGCCATCACCGCGATACGGGAACTGATCGGCTCCGGGCTGCCCTTGTTCGGCATCTGCCTGGGCCACCAGTTACTCGCGCTGGCGGTGGGCGCCAAAACCGTCAAGATGAAATTCGGGCACCACGGCGCCAATCACCCGGTGCAGGACCTGGCCAGTGGGCGGGTGATGATCACCAGCCAGAATCACGGGTTTGCGGTGGACGAGGAAAGCCTGCCGGCTAATGTCAGGGCCACGCACCGTTCCCTGTTCGACGGTTCGCTGCAGGGTATCGAACTCACGGACGCGCCGGCCTTCAGTTTCCAGGGTCATCCGGAAGCCAGCCCCGGGCCCCACGACATCGTAGCGGTTTTCGACCGTTTCATCGACGCCATGCAAGCCGCGAAAGCCGGCGGATAAACCTATGCCTAAACGGACTGACATAAAAAGCGTATTGATCATCGGCGCGGGGCCCATCGTGATCGGCCAGGCCTGCGAGTTCGATTATTCGGGCGCGCAGGCCTGCAAGGCACTGCGCG
This sequence comes from Lysobacterales bacterium, assembly GCA_032250585.1. Classification (GTDB taxonomy): domain Bacteria; phylum Pseudomonadota; class Gammaproteobacteria; order Xanthomonadales; family SZUA-36; genus JAVVFH01. Next base: position 3,762 of record JAVVFH010000187.1, on the reverse strand, counting down.
AAGAGGGCTACCGGGTGATCCTGGTGAACTCCAACCCGGCGACCATCATGACCGACCCGGAAATGGCCGATGCGGTTTACATCGAGCCGATCGAGTGGCAGACGGTCGCCGAGATCATCGCGCTGGAAAAGCCCGACGCATTGCTGCCGACCATGGGTGGCCAGACGGCGCTGAACTGTGCGCTGGACCTGGCCCGCGAAGGCGTACTGAAGCGCCACGGCGTCGAGATGATCGGCGCTTCGCGTGAAGCGATCGACATGGCCGAGGACCGTGAGCAGTTCCGCGATGCCATGATCGAAATCGGGCTGGATGTACCCGACGCCTCGATGGCCCGCAGCATGGAAGAAGCCCTCGAGCGGCAGGTGGCCATCGGTTTTCCCGTGATCATCCGCCCGTCGTTCACGATGGGCGGTTCCGGCGGTGGCATCGCCTACAACCGCGAAGAATTCGTCGACATCATCGAGCGTGGCCTGGAGCTTTCGCCAACCAACGAAGTGCTGCTGGAAGAGTCGGTGCTGGGCTGGAAGGAATTCGAAATGGAGGTGGTGCGCGACCACCAGGACAACTGCATCATCATCTGCGCCATCGAGAACATCGACCCGATGGGCGTGCACACCGGCGACTCGATCACCGTCGCGCCGGCGCAGACCCTTACGGACAAGGAATACCAGCGACTGCGCGATGCGTCGCTGGCAGTGCTGCGCAAGATCGGTGTCGACACCGGGGGCTCGAACGTGCAGTTCGCGGTCAACCCTGCGGACGGGCGTATTGTGATCATCGAGATGAATCCGCGCGTGTCGCGTTCTTCCGCGCTGGCCTCCAAGGCCACCGGGTTTCCGATTGCCAAGGTGGCCGCCAAGCTGGCGGTCGGCTACACGCTCGACGAACTGCGCAACGAGATCACCGGCGGCGCGACACCCGCGTCCTTCGAGCCGACCATCGATTACGTGGTTACCAAGATTCCGCGTTTTGCCTTCGAGAAATTTCCGGCCGCCGACGCGCGCCTGACCACCCAGATGAAGTCGGTCGGCGAAGCGATGGCGATCGGCCGCACCTTCCAGGAATCGTTACATAAAGCCATGCGCAGCCTGGAGACCGGGCGCGACGGCTTCAATGAAATACTCACGGGCGAGGATGAAGAAAAGCGTACCCTGACGCTGCAGCGTGAACTGCGTGAAGCCGGCCCGGAACGCATCCTTTACGTAGGTGACGCCTTCCGCGCGGGCATGAGCTTCGAACGCATCCAGGAGCTGACCATGATCGATCCGTGGTTCCTGGCCCAGATCGAGGATCTGATCTGCGAGGAGCAGGAGATTAGGGGTACCGCGCTCGATGCCCTCGACGCGGAGCGCCTGTTCGCGCTCAAGCGCAAGGGTTTTTCGGACGCCCGCATCGCCAGCCTGCTGGGTGAGCCCGAGCGTCGGGTCCGTGAGCACCGCCACGCGCTGAACCTTCGCCCGGTCTACAAGCGGGTTGATACCTGCGCCGCCGAATTCGCCACGTCGACCGCCTACATGTATTCCACCTACGAAGAGGAATGCGAGGCCGAGCCCGACCAGCGCCGCAAGATCATGGTGCTGGGCGGCGGGCCGAACCGCATCGGCCAGGGCATCGAGTTCGATTACTGCTGCGTGCACGCCGCGCTGGCGCTGCGCGACGACGGCTTCGAGACCATCATGGTCAATTGCAATCCGGAGACGGTGTCCACCGACTACGATACCTCGGATCGCCTGTATTTCGAGCCCCTGACGCTCGAGGACGTGCTCGAGATCGTCCACCGTGAGCGACCGGAGGGCGTGATCGTGCAGTTCGGCGGCCAGACGCCGCTGAAACTGGCGCGCGACCTGGAAGCCGCCGGCGTGCCGATCATCGGCACCACGCCGGATTCCATCGACCTGGCCGAAGACCGCGAGCGTTTCCAGAAGATGCTCGAACGGCTGGGCCTCAAGCAGCCGCCGAACCGGACCGCGACGGACCCCGAACGGGCGGTCGAGCTGGCTGAGGAAATCGGTTACCCACTGGTGGTGCGCCCCTCCTACGTGCTGGGCGGGCGCGCCATGGACATCGTGCACGACGAACACGAACTGCGGCGTTACATGCGCGACGCGGTGCAGGTTTCCAACGATTCACCCGTGCTGTTGGACCGCTTCCTCGACCACGCCAGGGAAGTGGACATCGATGCGATCTGCGACGGCGAGGACGTTTTCATCGGTGGCATCATGGAGCACATCGAGCAGGCCGGCGTGCACTCGGGCGATTCCGCCTGTTCGCTGCCGCCGTATTCGCTGTCGCCTGGCATCCAGGATGAAATGCGCCGCCAGATGCGCCTGATGGCGCTGGAGCTGCGCGTGGTCGGCCTGATGAATGCGCAGTTCGCACTGCGCGGCGATGACGTCTACGTGCTGGAAGTCAACCCGCGGGCCTCGCGCACGGTGCCCTTCGTCTCCAAGGCGACGGGCGTACCGCTCGCCGCGATAGCTGCACGGGTTATGTCTGGAAAAAGACTTAAAGAACTTGGATATACAAGAGAAATCGTACCTAATTTCTATTCCATAAAAGAAGCGGTGTTTCCGTTTATCAAGTTTCCCGGCGTTGACCCCATCCTGGGTCCGGAGATGCGCTCGACAGGCGAGGTCATGGGCATCGGGTGGAGTTTCGGCAGCGCGCGCGCAAAATCCATGAGGGCCGCAAGTTTCGCGCTGCCCCGCCGCGGCAAGGCCTTTCTCAGCGTACGCGATGCGGACAAGGAGGTGCTCACGCCCATCGCGCGGGAACTGATTGGCCGCGGTTACCAATTGGTGGGCACCAGCGGTACCGCGCAGTACCTGAGCGAACACGACATCGAGTGCGAGTCGATCAACAAGGTAACGGAGGGGCGACCGCACATCGTCGACCTGATCAAGAACGGTGAGATCAGTTTCATCGTCAATACGACGGAGGGTGCCCAGGCCATTGCGGATTCTTTTTCCATCCGTCGCGAAGCGCTGCAGCGCAAGGTGTGCTGCACGACCACGATCGCGGGCGGCGAAGCCACGCTGAGGGCCCTGGAGCACGAAGAGGACTACAGCGTGCATAGCCTGCAACAACTGCACCGCGGCCTCACCCGGCTGGAGGATCCATCATGAGCAGACCCCCACTGACCAAGGCGGGCGCGGAGCGCCTGCGCGAAGAACTGGCGCGGTTGAAAAAAGTCGATCGTCCGCAGGTCATCGCCGCCATTGCGGAGGCGCGGGCCCACGGGGATTTGAAAGAGAACGCCGAGTACCACGCGGCGCGTGAACAACAGGGTTTCATCGAAGGGCGCATTCAACGCCTCGAAACGACACTCTCCGGCGCGCAGGTCATCGACGTCGCGAAGCTCACGGCCGGCAGCAAGGTGGTGTTTGGAGCCACGGTGACGCTGTCGGACGAAGAGACGGCGGAGGAAACGACCTACCAGATCGTCGGCGACCTTGAAGCCGACATCAAGCACAACCGCATTGGCGTCAGTTCGCCCATCGCACGCGCCCTGATTGGCCACGAGGAGGGCGAAGTGGTGGTGGTGCGAGCCCCCGGCGGCGACCGGGAATACGAGATCGTCAAGGTCGAATATCGCTGACGCGGCGGTGACGGCAAGTCGGGTCACGCTACTGGTCGAGGATCTTGCGGTGCTCGCGGCGGCGGTCGGCGAAGGTCAGCCGTTTCCGACTCTGGAGTGGCTATTCGCCCGCGGGCGCAGGCGTCGTCTCGATGCGGCCGATCCCAACCACATTCGTTTCCAGC
>JAVVFH010000186.1:0-6912 GCA_032250585.1 Lysobacterales bacterium | reverse complement strand
CTGCCACCCGACCTGCAGGCCATTGTCGAAACCACCTGCCAGGCCGCCGCCCTGGACATGCATGCCGACTTCGAGGCGCACAACGGCCAGGCCCTGCACACCCTCGTCCACGAACACGGCGTCGAACTGCGTCCTTTCCCGGACGAGGTACTGGCCGAATTCAAGCGCGTGTCACGCGAGGTGATCGAAAAACTGGCCGCGGAAGACGAAATGGCCGGCAGGGTCTGGGCCTCGTTCAAGGCATTCAAGGAAAAGGTGGCACCCTGGACCGCGATCGGTTCCCAGTATTTCCTCAACCGCCGCTGAACCGGAATCGGCCCGGCGGGTGAGCATGCGCGAAGGCATCGAAATCGGCGTCGCCCTGCTGTTGCTGATGCTCGGCCTGTCCTACCTGTTGCGAACCCCGCAATGGATCGGCTTTCTGCGCCGGCTGGCCCGGGAGCCCCGGCGCGTGTTGCCGCTCGCGCTCGGCCTGGTGGCGGCCGGCGCGTTCATCGGCGTCGGCTACAACGACTGGACATCGCGTCCGGCGATCTTCATCACCGCGCTGGGCTGGCTGATGGTGCTGGAAGGGCTGCTGTTGCTGCTGCGCCCGGCGGTCGTCCGGTGGCTAAACCGGCCGAGCACGGGTTTCCTCAGCCGCTACCTGCGCTTCGGAGGCTTACTGCTGGTCGCGATCGGTCTCGTGTTACTGGCGCAGCGCGGCCGTTAACGGCCACCTTGAAATGCCGGACCGGCGCGCAAAGCGCCGCCCGGCGGTCAACCGTAAATCAAGCCCGGCAGCCAGGTTACGATTTGCGGCCAGGCAGCCAGCAGGCCGAGAACGGCGAGTTGGATGAAGATAAACGGAATTACGCCGCGGTAAATGGCCAAAGTCGACACCTCTTCGGGACAGACGCCGCGCAGGTAGAACAGCGAGAAACCGAAGGGCGGGGTCAGGAAAGACGTCTGCAGGTTCAGGGCGATCATCACGCCCAGCCAGATCGGGTCGATGCCCATGGCCATCAGCACCGGCCCGACAATCGGTACCACCACGAAGGTGATCTCGATAAAATCGAGCACAAAACCGAGCAGGAACATGACCAGCATCACGATGACCATCGCCGTCACCACTCCGCCGGGCAAACCGCCGAGCAGGTCGGCGACCATCTCGTCGCCACCGAAACCGCGGAACACCAGGCTGAACAACGACGCGCCGATCAGGATCATGAACACCATCGCCGTGATCCGCGTGGTGCGATAGACCACGTCGCGGACGGTTTCCAGGGATAGCTGACCGCTGAGCAAAGCCAGCAGCATCGCGCCCACGGCGCCGACGCTGGCCGCCTCGGTGGGTGTCGCGATACCGGCCAGGATCGAGCCGAGCACGGCAACAATCAGGAACGTCGGCCCCGCGGCCAGCAACAGCAGCCGTGTCATACTCAGCCGCTGCCATTCCCGGTCCCGGTCCCGCCCAGGCGGCATCAACTGCGGCCGCAGGCGGGCCAGGACCACGATGTACAGCAGGTAGCACGCCACCAGCACCAGACCAGGCAGCAAAGCGCCGGCGAACAGCTCTCCGACCGAAAGGGTTTTCGGGCTGAAATCCCCCATGCTCAATTGCGCTTGCTGGTAGGCGTTGGAGAGCACGTCGGCCAGCATCACCAAGACAATGGACGGCGGTATAATCTGTCCGAGCGTGCCGGCAGCGCAGATCGTTCCGCTTGAAACGGCCGGGTCATAGCCTTTTTTCAACATGCTTGGAAGCGATATCAGGCCCATCGTAACGACCGTGGCGCCGACGATGCCCGTGCTCGCGGCCATCATGGCCCCGACCAGGATGACGGCGATGCCGAGCCCGCCCGGCGTGCCGCGCATCAATTCCGTCAGTGAATGCAGCAATTGATCGGCCAGTTTCGAACGCTCCAGCATTACACCCATGAAGACGAAGACCGGCACGGCGATCAGCGTCTCGTTGGTCATGATGCCGTAAACGCGGTTCGGAAAGGCCTCCAGGAAAACCGGGTCGAAAACCCCGGCGAGGATACCCAGGGCAGCGAACAGCAAAGCCACCCCCGCCAGCGTAAAGGCGACGGGGAAGCCCGCCATCAACGCCAGCCCGATGGCCACGAACAAGCCAAAAGCCATCAGGCCGGCCATCAGCTCGGCCAGTTCACAACGGCGCCGGACGTATTGACTGGCTTTGGCCGCCTTCCTCGAGGCAAAGATCCTTCAGGCGCACGTAGTGCGCCGCGCTGTAGGCTTGTTGCGCGATCTCCTCCACGGTCAGTTCACGCGCCTGCCGCGCAGGATTGCCACGCCACAGGGTACCGGACGGCACGCGGGTGCCCGGTGTGACGACGGCCCCGCCGGCCACCAGTGAGTCGGCTTCCACGACCGCGCCGTCCATGACGATGGCGCCCATCCCGATCAGGCAGCGGTCGCCGATCCGGCAGGCGTGCAGCACGGCGGCATGTCCCACGGTCACATCCTCGCCGATGATCAGCGGCAAGCCGCGGGGCTGCTGCCCAGTTTCGTGCGCCACGTGCAGCACGCAAGCGTCCTGGATATTGCTGCGCGCACCCACTTCGATGCGGTTGACGTCGCCGCGGATCACCGTCATCGGCCACACGGAAACGTCGTCGCCCAGCACGACGGCGCCGCTCACATAAGCCAGGTCGGCAACGAACACCCGCTCGCCCAGACGCGGTCGTTCGTCCAGGAAGCGGTAAATCCCTTTGTTTTCCGTAGATTTCATGGTGCGGAAATGGTACCACCGCTCACGCGGCCGGCAAACTTACGGCCTCATTTTTTTATACACAGGGGGCCTGCCGATGCTAATATCATGAACTTAATCGTCTTATTTTTAAATCAACCCGATATTAAGCTAAAAAGCCATTGTTTTTACTGTTTTTATTTGCCTCGTTCTTTGCCGGAACTTATCGGTATTACCGTATCCGACCCGCAGATTCCCGGCGCCCGGACTTTTACTCACAAAGTTATCCACAGGAGTACGGGGCACTTGCCCGCTATGTCGGGCGTGCCGATGTGCCCGGCACGCTTCTGCTGTTTCTCCGCAGGGTTTACAATATTCGGCTTAGGTGGCCAGCCCCTTTCCCGGGAAAGAGATCCGCGTTGTGAAAGAACACATCCATGAATTGCTGGCCCAGTCTCTCCTGCACCTGCAACGCGACGGCGTATTGCCGGAAGGCGCGGAACCGGAGATCCAGCTCGAGCGCACCCGCTCCCCCGAACACGGGGAATTCGCCTCCAACGTGGCGATGGTCTACGCCAAGGCTGCCCGCAAGCCACCGCGGGAACTCGCGCAGATCATCATCGACCGCATCCCGCGCTCGCGCCAGGTCGACCGCCTGGAAATCGCCGGGCCGGGTTTCATCAATTTCTTTCTCGATCCCTGCGCGCTGACCGGCGTCATCAAGGACGTACTGCGCCAACGCGAGGCTTACGGCCAGCTGCCGCAGACGGCGCGCAACCGCTACACCGTCGAATTCGTCTCGGCCAATCCGACCGGCCCCCTGCACGTGGGTCATGGCCGCGGCGCGGCCTATGGCGCCAGCCTGGCCAATATTCTCGAGGCCGCGGGCTACAAGGTTCAGCGCGAGTACTACGTCAACGACAACGGCCGGCAAATGGACATTCTGGCCACCAGCGTGTGGCTGCGCTACCTGGAATTGTGCGGTGAAAAAGTGCCCTTTCCGCTCAACGGCTACCAGGGCGATTACATTTACGACGTCGCCCGCTCGGTGCGCGCCGACCACGGCGACCAATGGCGCTTTACCCGCCAGGAAGTCGAAGACGGGCTGTGCGCGGGCGACGACGCCGAAATCTACATAGACAGCCTGATCGCCCGGGCCCGCCTGCTGATGGGCGAAGAAGGCTACCGGGTTTTTTTCGATGCGGGACTGGACAGCATCCTGGAGGACATCAAGGAAGACCTGGCCGAGTTCGGTGTTCGGTTCAACCTGTGGTTCTCCGAACGCGAACTGGAAGAAAGCGGCGCGCTTCAGCACGCCATCGACCGGCTACGGGAAAACGGACATCTATACGAAAGGGACGGGGCGACCTGGTTTCGCGCCTCCGAACTGGGCGACGAAAAAGACCGGGTGGTGATCCGCGAAAACGGTCGCACCACCTACTTCACGTCCGACATTGCGTATTTCCTGAACAAGCTGGAGCGCGGTTTCGACCGCGCGATCTACGTTCTGGGCGCCGATCACCACGGCTACGTGGCGCGCCTGCAGGCCGCGGCCCGCGGCCTCCGCGAAGACCCAGGCCGACTGGAAATACTGCTGGTGCAGTTCGCCGTGCTTTTCCGGCAGGGAAAAAAGGTCCAGATGTCGACGCGCTCCGGCCAGTTCATCACGCTGCGCGAACTGCGCGAGGAAGTCACCACCGACGCCTCGCGCTTTTTCTACGTGATGCGCTCGCACGAGCAGCACCTCGACTTTGACCTGGACCTCGCCAAGTCACGCAGCAGCGAAAATCCGGTGTATTACATTCAGTACGCGCATGCCCGCATCTGCAGCGTGTTCCGTAACCTGGAACAGTCGGACGCGCGCCATAACGAAGCCATCGGCGAGGTGGCACTGGACCTGCTCACCGAGGAACACGAAGTGCAGATGATGCGGACCATCAGCAAATTTCCCGAAACCATCGACTCGGCGGCCCGCTTGCGCGCCCCCCACATGCTGGCTCATTATCTGCACTCGGTGGCCACCGACCTGCACTCCTATTACAACGCCCACCAGTTTCTCGTCGACGACGAGAACCTGCGCAACGCACGGCTGAACCTGGTGCTTGCAACCCGCTTCGTTCTCGCCAGGGGGCTCGCTCTGCTCGGGGTCTCGGCACCCGAGGAAATGTAAGTGGCCGCTGCCGCCAGAAAGCGCACCGGCAAGCAGCGCGGTGCCAGCCGGGGCAGGCAGGGAACACCCGCCTGGATGTGGCTATTGACTGGCATCCTGATTGGCCTGGTGCTTGCCTGGTACCTGTGGTCGAAGGATCTTGTGCCGCAGCCTGGAAGAGCGGGCGCAGATGCGATCCAGGCTCCTCCTGAGCAGGACCTGGAGTCATCCGCAGCCTCCGAAGAAGTTGCACCCGCGGCGCCGGAATCAAAAACCACGCGCTACGATTTCTTCACGGTGTTGCCGGAAATGGAAGTGGTGGTCCCCGAACGGGAACTCAGCGGCAAGGACCAGCCCCAAATGCCGGAAAACCAGACCGACGGCGCCCGCTACCTTCTTCAGGTCGGCTCCTTCAAGCAGGTCGCGGATGCGGAGCAGATGAAAGCGCGCCTGGCGCTGCAGGGCATCGTGTCCAGCATCCAGGAGGTCAGCGTGAACGACTCCATCTGGCACCGGGTTCGCGTCGGCCCGGTTTCCTCGGCGCGCCAGGCCGACGAGTTACGGCGCCAGCTTGGCGACCTCGGCTATGACAGCCTGGTGATGCAAGACCAGTGAGTCAGCGGCGCCGGTTCGCCGGCGCATACAGGTCGCTCAGCGGCGGCTCCTGGCTCCCGGCGCGTGACCGCCAATCCTTGCGCCAGCATTCGAAACGCCTCCAGAAGTCTTTACCCTGCCAGTCGCCACTCGTGTCCGGTCGGAAGCCCGCCGCGTCCAGCGCCTCGACGGCACTGCGCAAGCCCTGGTCAGAAACGCTCGAAGCAAAGGTCAGCAGGCTGCATTCGGCATCGACCGGGCCGAACGCCCGCAACCAGTTGAGCAGGGCCAAGCGGGTGGCGCCGGCCTGTCCGCGCTCGGCGGCGTGCCTGAGCTGTCCAAGCAGGGCCTGTTCGGTTTCAGCCGAACCCGACGCCTGCTCAGCCCGCGGTGCCTGCGCTGCGGGACGCCACCGCCACAGCATGAGAAGGCTCGCCAGCCACAAAGTGGCGAACAACACGGTCAGCCCACGCCAATAGTCCGGTTGCCGCGCACCGGGGTGGGCGGCGCCAGCGGCCTCCGCGAACGCCGTGGCTGCGGGCCGGCCTGCGTCGGCCGCGGCCGGAACCAGGTTTGACGCCGATACCTGCAGGGATTTGGCGGGCAAAACCGCCGTGCGTTCGCGGTGGTGTTGCGTATCCCACCAGCGAACGGTGAGTTCCGGCAAGACCAGTGTGCCTTCCTGCTCGGGCACGACGGCATAACGGAATTCCTTGTGCCCGAGCACCCATTCGCCGTCGTCGCGCGTAATGCCCTGCGGTTTATCGGGATAGATGCGGACGTTTTCGAGCTCCGGCCACGGCGGTTCGACGATCATGTTTTCCTCCAGCCCGACGGCGTCGATGATCACCGTTCGCGTAACCGGTTCGCCGACCCGCAGCGCATCAGCCGAAGTAACCTGCTGCGACAGCTGCAGGTCGCGCGCGGGCTGCCAATGCGCCCCGCTGAACGCCGCCGGTCGCGGCTCGACCGTCAACTGCAGCGGATCGCTCTGCACATCGATGCGCCGGCCACGCACTGCCGGCTGCCAGACATTGCCCGCACGCCGCTCCACCAGGCGACCACTGAGCCGAAGTGGCGGGATGCGCATGGCGCCCGAACGTTCCGGGAACACGGCGTAGCGCCGTTCCAGCACGCGGTACGGCTCGCCGGCCCGCTCCGCCTGGTAAGGCGTCTCCTCCAGCAACCGCACCGAGGCGGATTCCGGCTCGGGCTGGCTGATGGCCGCTTCGGTCAGATTCTGCTGGTAGAACACCCGCACCGTCAGGCCGAACTGGCCGTGCACGTAATACGGGCCGTTCTCCGGGCTGACTTCGACCTCGACAAAAACCGCCGGGGGCGCGCCCGGTTCCGGCTCCGGCGCCGGGTCGACGCGCAGGGTGAGCCGCCGGGTGCGCTCACCGTCGAAAGACATCGGCGGAATCTCCAGTTCGCCGCTGCGTTTCGGCTCCAGGGTCAGGAGCAGCCGAATCTC
>JAVVFH010000185.1:0-6921 GCA_032250585.1 Lysobacterales bacterium | reverse complement strand
CGCGGTGCCGGTACCGGAGGAACAGTTGCCGGTGGTGCTGCCCGAAGACATTGAATTCATGGGCCTGCAGTCACCGCTCAAGGCGGATCCGGAGTGGCGGACCACGACCTGCCCGACCTGCGGCGGACCGGCGGAACGCGAAACCGATACCTTCGACACCTTCATGGAGTCTTCCTGGTATTACGCGCGCTACTGCTGTCCGGACGCCGACGCCCAGCTCGACGAGCGCGCCAATTACTGGCTGCCGGTCGATCAGTACATCGGTGGCATCGAGCACGCGATCCTGCACCTGATGTATTTCCGCTTTTATCACAAACTGATGCGTGACGAGGGCCTGGTGGACAGCGACGAGCCGGCAACGCGGTTGCTGTGCCAGGGTATGGTTGTCGCGGAGACGTACTACCGCGAGGACGACCAGGGTCATGTCGAGTGGATCAACCCGTCGGCGGTCGAAGTGGAACGCGACCAGAAAGGCAAAGCCGTGGGCGCCCGGCTGATCGCCAGTGGTGAACCGCTGCAGATCGGGGCGGTAGAGAAAATGTCGAAGTCGAAAAACAACGGCATCGACCCACAGGGATTGGTGGACCGCTACGGTGCCGATACCGTCCGCCTGTTCTCGATGTCCGACTCGCAGCCGGTGCAATCGCTGGAGTGGTCGGAATCCGGGGTCGAGGGCGCCTCGCGCTTCCTGCGCCGGGTCTGGTCGCTGGTCACCAGCCACCTCGAAGGCGGGCCCTGCGACGCTCTGGATCCGCAGGCGCTGGATCACGGGCAAAAAGAAATACGTCGCCTGCTGCACGACACCATCGCCAAGGTCAGCGACGACATCAGTCGGCGCTACACCTTCAACACGGCGGTGGCTGCGGTAATGGAGTTGACCAACCACCTGTCGAGATTCGATGACCCGGCGCGGCAGGCGCGGGCGGTTCGCCAGGAAGCCTGGCTGGCGGTCGTGCGCCTGCTCGGGCCGATTACCCCGCACATTTGCGATGCCCTTTGGCAGGCCCTGGGCGGCCGCGGTGCGTTGCACGACGCGGACTGGCCGGAAGTCGACGAAGCGGCCCGTGAGCGTTTGCAGGTGACCCTGGTGGTGCAGGTCAACGGCAAGCTGCGGGCGCGGCTCGAACTCGAACCCGGCGCTTCGAAGGAGGAAGCGCTGAAGCGGGCCCTGGCTATCGGGAACGTGAGCCGTCATGTCGGCGATCAGCAAGTACGCAAGGTCATCCACGTTCCCGACCGCCTGCTCAATATTGTGGTGGGCTAGTGGCAATCCGCCTTTCACTCACACTGATGAGCGTGGCGCTGGTCTGTTCGGCCTGCGGTTTCCAGTTGCGCGACAGCGCCGAGCTGCCGCCGCAGATGAGTCGGACACAGATCGTGATCGACGATGAATACAGTCCGCTGGCGCGCCGCGTACAGGACTTGCTGACGCAAAGCGGGGTGCGCCTGGTCAGCGGCGGTGAAGCCAGCGCGGTACTCGAGATCCCCCTCAACGAAGTGGTCACCGAAGTCCTGACCATCGGCGACAACGCACGGGTCCGGGAATACCGCATCAGCCACACCGTCCGATTCCGCCTGCTCGATGCCGCCGGCCAGGAATTGATGGGCTGGCAAACCCTGCGCCAACAGCGCGAAATCAGCTTCGACGAACAAAAAATACTGGCCACTTCGCGCGAGCAGGAGTACGTCAGGCAGGATCTCGCCGAGACCTTGTCGAGGCTGCTGGTGATACGGCTGGAAACTGCGCTCCGGCGGCCGGGCTGAACGATGGCGTCCATTCGTCCCGACCAGTTGCCGGCACAGCTCGCCCGATCCCTGGCGCCGGTCTACCTGATCGCCGGCGCCGAGCCCCTGCTCGTCCAGGAGTGTCGTGACCAGGTCATCCGGGCTGCGCAGGCGCAGGGCTTCGTCGAACGGGACCTGTACGAGGCGGACAGCACTTTTGACTGGGAGAGCCTGTTGCAGGGCTCGGCCAACCTCTCTCTGTTTTCCAGCCGGCGGATCGTCGACCTGCGCCTGCCCACGGGCAAGCCGGGGCGGGACGGCGCCAGGGTCCTGGGCAAGCTGGCAGCGGACACCGATCCCGACCGCGTGCTGATCCTGTCCTGCGACCAGTGGGATGGATCTTCGCGCAAGTCGAAATGGGCAGCGCAGCTGGCCGCCGCAGGCATGCAGGTTCAGATCTGGCCGGTCAAGCCGAATGAACTGCCGGGCTGGATCAAGACGCGCATGTCCATGGCCGGCCTGCAGCCCGAACCGCAGGCTGTCGCCCTGCTGGCCGAACTGGTCGAGGGCAACCTGCTGGCGGCGCAACAGGAGATTGACAAGCTGGTCCTGCTGGATTGTGGCGCGAGGGTAACCGTGGATCACATCACCCGGGCCGTGACTAACAGCGCCCGGTTCGATGCCTTCCGGCTGGTCGATTGCGCCCTCCAGGGTCGGCTGGGCGAATGCCTGCGGGTGGCGGCGGGTCTGCGCCGCATCGACGTCGCCATCCAGATGGTGACCGGTGCGCTCTACCGCGAACTGCTGACGGCAGAAAGTGCCGCCCGCGCCGTGCAATCCGGCCAGGACGAGTCTTCGGTATTTCGGCGTCTGGGTGTCTGGCAGGCGCGGCAGGCGTCACTGCGTGAAGCCCTGTGCCGCCTCACGGTGCGGGATTTCGGTGAAGCCTTTCACAGGCTGTCGCTGATCGACCGCCAGAGCAAGGGGCGGGCCGCCGGTGACCCCTGGCAAGCCCTCGATCGGCTGCTCTGCCTGTTGTGCGAGCCGCGCAGCGCGCGCGCAGCGTGCAGCGCCTGAGAGAGATCGTGCCAGGCATGGTTCAGCGGGGCTCGCGCGGCATCGGGATTTTCGGGGGCACCTTCGACCCCGTCCATTTCGGTCACCTGCGCGCGGCGCTCGAAGCCAGCGAGTACCTGGGCCTGGACGACTTCCGCCTGCTGCCCGCTGGCCGGCCGCCGCACCGGACGTCACCGGTGGCGTCCGCCGAGCAGCGCCTGGCGATGCTGCAGACGGCCGTCAGGCGCTACCCCGTTTTCCGTGTCGACGACCGGGAGGTGCGCCGGCCGGGCGAATCCTACATGGTCGATACGCTGCGGGCGATCCGCGGCGAAGCAGGCGATATGCCGCTGTTGCTGATGGTGGGCCAGGACGCGGCCAACGAACTCGACCGCTGGCACGAATGGCGCCGTTTGTTCGATCTCGCGCACCTGGTGATCATGCGCCGTCCCGGTGCGGCCCAGGACTGTTCGTCCACTCTTGCGCAGGAAATGCTGCCGCGCTTCGCGGCCAGCGCCGCGGAACTCATGGGCTTGCCCGCGGGTCGTATCTGGACGATCGAGGTAACCCAACTCGCGATTTCGTCCACCGACATACGAAAACGCCTCGCGTCGGGCCGTTCCGCCAGCTTTCTGCTGCCGGAAAGCGTGATCGATTACATCCGGGCGCATGGGCTTTACAACGGCTGATGCGCAGCGATCGGTCTTTGCGGCCTGCCGCCCGACGCGATAAGATCAACCCTGGACCGCAAGGTGAGAGCCTATTGACTACTCAAACTGCCGATGTGCCGACGACCGACGAATTACGACAGCTCGTTCTCTCGGCACTCGAAGATTTCAAAGCCATCGATGTTCAAGTCATCGACGTTTCCGAACAAAACCCCTTGACCGATTTTTTCGTCATCGCCTCCGGCAATTCGAGCCGGCACATCAAGTCGATGGCGGAGAACCTGGTAATAAAAGCGAAGGCAGCGGGCTGTCAGCCGCTGGGCATCGAAGGCCAGCAGCAGGCCGAATGGGTTCTGGTGGACCTCAACGACGTCATTGTTCACCTGATGCTTCCACAAACGCGGGCCTTCTACAATCTCGAAAAATTGTGGGAGCTGAGCAAGGATCGCCGCAACGGCGTGCGGCAGCCGACCTGACCGGGCTGCTGAAGTCACCGTGCAATTGATCGTTGCGGCCATCGGTCATCGCATGCCGGCTTGGGTACAGACGGCCTGGATGGAATACCAGCGCCGTTTTTCCGGTGGGCTGTCTTTGCAACTCAAGGAGATTCCTCTTGCCCGGCGCGCGCCCGGGGCCGACGTGGTACCTTTGCGGCAGCGTGAGGGCGATACGCTGATCGCTCGCGTTCCGCCAGGCTTTCGCGTCGTTGCGCTGGATGAGCGGGGCCGGCAATGGTCAACGCTCGAACTGGCCGGGCAGATGCGGCAATGGATGCAGTTCGAGCGGGGCGTGTGTTTTCTGGTCGGAGGTCCGGACGGTTTGCCGGATACCTGCCGCACACAGGCCGACGAGTTGTGGTCGCTGAGCCGCCTGACGCTGCCTCACCCGCTGGTCCGGGTCGTGCTCGCGGAGCAGTTGTACCGCGCCTGGACCGTCACTCAAAACCATCCCTACCACCGGAGCTGAGCGATGAATACCGCAGCGGCGAGGCGCAGAAACTTTATCGTGCTGGCTTCCGCGTCGCCACGGCGCCGCGAACTGCTGCGCCAGATCGGGGCGGATTTCCGTCTTGCGCCCGTTGAGATCGACGAATCGGTGCAGGCAGGAGAAGATCCGGCCACCTACGTTCTGCGCCTGGCCCGCGCAAAAGCGTTGGCGGCGCATGAACGTAACAATTCCGGCTGCCCGGTGCTTGGCGCGGATACTGCCGTGGTGATTGACGGTCAAATACTGGGCAAGCCTGCCGACGTCAAGGAGGCGGCCGGGATGCTGCGGCGTTTGTCGGGCCGATCACACGAGGTCTTCACGGCGGTCGCGGTCGCCTTGCCCGGTCAGCGCGTTCTGGATCGCTTGAACGTCACCTGCGTGTCGTTCGCCGCGCTGGAACCGGAGTGGATTCGTCATTATTGCAGCAGCGGCGATCCTCTCGACAAAGCCGGAGCCTATGGCGTGCAGGGCCTGGCCGCTGAAAAAATCGTCCGAATCGAGGGCAGCTTCTCGGGCGTGATGGGCTTGCCGCTGTACGAAACGGCGCAATTGTTGGACCGCGCTGAGATGCTATTGTAGCGCGAACATTGCAGCAGTTGGACTTGTCTCTCTTCCCAGGATATTGAAACATTGACGGAATATGCAATTCTACATGCACAATCAGGATAACCGTTTGGCCCCGCGCCAAGTCCCGTCCCTGGCTGGTCCAGGCACGGATCGAAAAATGAGAGATTCAATTGTCATGGCGCAAGACCCGGAGGCTTCGAACGATACCGCCGGCTGTTTTTACTGCCGCCGCGTGAGGCACGCAGTGGCCCGGCCCGGGACTTTGCCCGAACCATCCCGACGACCTTTTTCGTGAGCGAAGAAATCCTTATCAATTCGACGCCTTCGGAGTCGCGAGTCGCACTGGTCGAGAACGGTATGCTGCAGGAGGTCTGGCTCGAGCGGGCCAGCCACAGCGCCTACATCGGCAACATTTACAAAGGCCAGGTATCGCGCGTGCTGCCGGGACTGCAGGCGGCCTTCGTCGATATCGGGCTGGAGCGCACGGCGTTTTTGCACGCCCGGGACATGAACCGGCAGGAAACTCCGGCTGCGCCGGGACCGCTTCCGCAGCAGCCGCACATTGCGGAACGGCTGAACGCCGGCGACCAGATCGTGGTACAGGTGATCAAGGACCCGCTTGGCAGCAAGGGTGCCCGTCTGACCACCAATATCGGCATCCCCTCGCGCTTCCTGGTGCTGCTGCCGGAGGCGGGCACGGTCGGCATATCGACACGTATCGAGGACGAAAGCGAGCGCGAGCGTTTGCGCGTGCTGGTGCGTGCCCTGCGCGACGACAGCCAGGAACACGGTTACATCGTGCGAACGAACGCGGAAGGGGTCAACGATTTCGCGCTGTCCGCCGACATGGTCTACCTCGGTAAAGTCTGGCAGGCGATCAGGGAACGCGCTGCCGATGCGCCCCCGGCGAGCTGCATTTTCGAGGACCTTTCCCTGCCCCTGAGGGCCTTGCGGGACATGATGCACGAGAAAGTCGATCGCGTCCGTATCGACTCGCCGGAGGTGCTGAGGCGGGTACAGGATTTTGCACGCCGCTTCGTCCCTGACTGGCTGGAGCGTATCGAGGAGTATTCCGCCGACCGGCCGATTTTCGACATCTTCGGCGTTGAAGATGAGATCGAGCAGGCCCTGAATCCGGTCACACCCCTCAAGTCAGGGGGCTACCTGGTGTTCGACCAGACCGAGGCGATGACGACCATTGACGTCAATACCGGGGGCTACGTCGGGCATCGAAACCTGGAAGAGACGATTTACAAGACCAACCTGGAGGCCACCCAAAGCATTGCGCGCCAGCTGCGCTTGCGCAATCTCGGGGGCATCATCATTATTGATTTCATCGACATGTCGGACCAAGCGCACCGCTCGCAGGTGATGAAGACCTTCGAGCGCGCCCTGGAACGTGATCACGCGAAAACGGCGGTGATGGAGATTTCGGCGCTGGGCCTCGTTGAAATGACGCGCAAGCGCACCACGGAAAGCCTCGAGCGACGCCTGTGCGTTACCTGCCCCCATTGTGCCGGGCGCGGAACGATCAAGAGCATCGAAACCGTCTGCCTCGAAATTTTTCGCGAGATCATGCGGTCCAGCCGGCAATTCGAGGCCAGCAAAATGATGGTGATGGCCTCGACACCGGTCGTTGAACGCATCCTCGACGAACAGTCGTCCACCGTGGCTGAACTGGAAGAACTGGTCGGAAAATCGATCCGTTTTCAGAGCGAAGACCAATACGGACAGCATCAGTACGACGTGGTGTTTTTGTGAGTGCGCGAAAAGCCGGTTTTTTTTGTCTGCGAACATGATGGTCCTGAAGACATTTTTACGGCGCCTGCGTACGCTCCTGTGGACGGCCTTCTCGATCATGGTAATTCTGGCTGCGGTCGTGGTCGGCAGCGGCAAGCTGCTGATGCCGTACAGCGAG
>JAVVFH010000184.1:0-6922 GCA_032250585.1 Lysobacterales bacterium | reverse complement strand
GGGCGTGCGCGTGAATGCCGTCGTGCCCGGCCCGATCGCCGACACCGAAGGCATGGCGCGCCTCGCGGCCACGCCGGAACGCCGCGAGAAAATTCGCGCCAGCGTGCCGATGAAGCGCCTCGGCAGCGCACGGGAGGTGGCCAACTGCGCCATGTTCCTGGCTTCCCCGCTGGCGGCCTACATCAATGGCGCGATCGTTCCGGTCGACGGCGGCTGGTCGCTGGCCGGCGCGGGCTCGATGGATCCCGGCAGCGCCTGATCCAAAGCACGCGGACACATCGCAGCCGATGGCGCCTGGCCGTTGCGGCTTGCGGGAAGCCCGGGGCCTGGCTTTCCCGGACCCGCCAGGGCCACGCCGCCGGATACCGCCGCTCAGCTGAATTCGACCACCAGGTCGCCCTGCTCCACCAGCGTGCCAGCCTCCAGGTGCACGGCCTTGACCTTGCCCTCCACGGGGGCGGTGATCGTGGTCTCCATTTTCATCGCTTCGATCACAAAAATCGGCGTGTCCTTGTCGACCGTATCACCGGGCTTGATCAGAACCGACGACAGCCGGCCCATCAACGGCGCGCCCATCTCGTTCTTCTCGGTGGCCTTGCGATAACGGGCGACTTTCGGCGTGGCGGATTCGTCGTTGATCAGCACGCTGCGCGTTTGCCCGTTGAGCTCGAAAGTCACCTTGCAGTTGCCGTTTTCATCCGGCTTGGAGCGGTAAATGAAGCGGATGGAAATGGTCTTGCCGCGCTGCAGCTTAACGAGTATTTCCTGGCCCTGCTGCAGGCCGAACAGGAAAGCCGGCGTCGGCAGATAGTCGATGTCGCCGTACTCCTGGCGGTGCTCGTAATAGCTGCGGAAGACCTCGGGATACATCCTGTAACTGAGAAAATCGAGCATCTCGAGGCTGTCATCGAAGGCCTCCCGGAAGGCCGCGAACTCGGCATCGAAATCGACCGGATCCAGGCTCGCGCCGGGCCGCTCTGACAGGGGTTTTTTACCCTTCAGCACCCGCTCGGCCAGCGCCGGGGGAAAACCGCCTTCGGTCTGGCCCAGCTTGCCGCTGAACAGGTCGACCACCGACTGCGGAAAAGCCAGCGTGTCGCCCTGCTCCATCACGTCCTTCTCATTCAGCCCGTTGGCCGTCATAAAAAGAGCCATGTCGCCGACCACCTTGGAGGACGGCGTCACCTTGACGATGTCGCCGAACATGCGGTTGACCACGGCATAGTTTTTCTTGATCTGCTCGAAACGGTGTTCCAGCCCAAGTGCGATCGCCTGTGGTCTGAGGTTGGAATACTGGCCGCCGGGGATTTCGTGATCGTAGACTTCGGCGGTGCCGGCCTTGAGCCCGGATTCGAAAGGATAGTAATACTCGCGCACCGCTTCCCAGTAATTGGCGTACTGGTTCAGCGAAACGAGGTCGAAGGGCTGCTCGCGCTCATGACCCTGCAGTGCCGCGATCAGCGAATTCATATTGACCTGGGAGGTCAGGCCGGACATCGAACTCAGGCACAGGTCGACGACGTCCACGCCGTTGTCGATCGCCTTGAGCAGTGTCGCCGCCTGCATCGACGAGGTGTCGTGGGTGTGCAGGTGCACCGGGATGGCCACCGCCGAGCGGAGCGCCGGAATCAGCAACTCTGCCGCGTAGGGCTTGAGCAGGCCCGCCATGTCCTTCAACGCCAGCATATGGGCGCCCTCGTCCTCCAGGCGCCGCGCCATGTCCAGGTAATACTGCAGATTGTAGCGGTAGCCGGGCTCGCGGTTGAGCACATCCCCGGTGTAGCAGATCGTCGCTTCGGCAATGCCTCCGGTGCGCTCGCGAACCACCTGGATCGACCGCTTCATGCCCTCGATCCAGTTCAGCGAATCGAAGATCCGGAACAGGTCGATGCCGTTGTTCCAGGATTCTTCGATGAATTTTTCGATCAGGTTGTCGGGATAGGCCGTGTAGCCGACCGCGTTGGAACCGCGGAACAGCATCTGGAACAGCACGTTCGGCATCGCCTCACGCAGTTGCTGCAGGCGCCGCCAGGGACATTCGTGGAGGAAGCGCATGGACACGTCGAAAGTCGCCCCGCCCCACATCTCCATCGAAAACAGCTGCGGATGCGCCTTGGCGAAACCCTCCGCCACCGCCAGCATGTCGACGCTGCGCACACGGGTGGCCAGCAGTGACTGGTGCGCGTCACGGAACGTGGTGTCGGTGTAGAGGATCTGATTCTGCTCCCGGACCTGGCGGCAAAACGCCTCCGGGCCCATCTCCTGCAGCCGGTTGCGGCTGCCACGGGGAAATTCGGCGAGGCGATTGAACGGCGGAATCTGCGGCTTGCGCAAACGTTTGCCGGGATCCACGTGGCGCACGTCCGAGTTGCCGTTGACGATGACATTGCCGATGTAGCGCAGGGTTTTCGTGGCCCGGTCGAAGGGCTGCTTGATCTCGAACAGTTCCGGATGGCTGTCGATGAAATTCACGGTCGTCTGGCCGGACTGGAAGGTCGGATGCTCGAGCACGTTTTCGAGAAAACCGATGTTGGTCTTGACACCGCGGATGCGAAATTCGCGCAGCGCCCGGTGGCCGCGCTGGATGGCGCCCTGCAGCGTGCGGCCTTGCGAGGTGACCTTGACCAGCATCGAGTCGAAAAACGGCGACACCCGCGCGCCCACGTAGGCGGCGCCGACGTCCAGGCGAATCCCGAAGCCGGCCGCGCTGCGGTAGGCGATCAGCGTGCCGTAATCGGGCTGGAAGCTGTTTTCCGGGTCCTCAGTGGTGATGCGGCACTGCACCGCGAAGCCGTTGCAGCGCACCGACTCCTGGCTGGGGATATTGAGTTCCGGATCGCTCAGCCGATGACCGCGCGCGATCTGGATCTGGCTGCGCACGATGTCGATGCCGGTGATCTGCTCGGTGACGGTGTGCTCCACCTGGATGCGCGGATTGACCTCGATGAAAAAAATGTTCTCCTCGGCATCGACCAGGAATTCCACCGTGCCGGCGTTGCTGTAGCCGACGTGACGGGTGATGGCCAGCGCATAATCGTACAGCGCCTGGCGCGTCTTTTCCGCCAGGCCGGTGCTGGGCGCCACTTCGACCACTTTCTGGAAGCGCCGCTGCACCGAGCAGTCGCGCTCGAACAGGTGCACCAGGTTGCCGTACTGATCGCCCAGCACCTGCACCTCGATGTGCTTGGGTGCTTCGATGAATTTTTCCAGGAAGACCGTATCGTCGCCGAAGGCCTTGAGCGCTTCGCTGCGCGCATCCCGCCAGGCGGTCTCCAGCGCATTCGCGTCGCGCACCACGCGCATGCCGCGGCCGCCGCCGCCGGCCGCCGCCTTGAGCATCAGCGGAAAACCGATGCGCTGCGCTGCGCGCCGGGCAATGTCCAGCGATTCGAGCTTTTCGTGGCTGTCCTCGATCACCGGCAGGCCGGCGGCGATCGCATTCTGCTTGGCCTGGACCTTGTCGCCCAGCATCGCCATCGCTTCCGGCGAGGGGCCGACGAAGACGATGCCCTCTTCCCGGCAGCGGGTGGCGAAGGCCACGTTTTCGGACAGGAAGCCGTAGCCGGGGTGGATGGCGTCGACCTGGTTGAGCCGCGCGATCTCGATGATCGCCTCGATGTCCAGATAGGGTTTCAGCGGTTCGTCGTCGTCACCGACCTGGTAGGCCTCGTCGGACTTGTAGCGGTGCGGTGAAAAGCGGTCTTCATGGGTGAATACGCTGACGGTGCGAATACCGAGTTCGGCGGCCGCCCGCAGAATCCGGATGGCGATCTCGCCGCGATTCGCAACCAGAATTTTGTTGATTTCCCGGAACACAATTTCCTGTGACATGAAACTCCCAGCCCACGTGCTGATGAAAAAAAACGGTTTACGAGTATATCCGACCCGGGTGAGGATCTGGTCCCGAATTCCGACCTGCCGAACGAACGGCGATGATTACTGCAACTGCGGTTCGAGCACCGCCCAGACGAGGTCCAGGATGACGGACTGCGCCGCGGCGTTCGGGTGAATGCCGTCTTCCTGCATCAGACCCGGATCGAGCGCGATGTCTTCCAGCAGGAACGGCAGCAAAATCGCCCCGTGCTCGCGGGCCAGTTCGCCGTAGGCCCGATGGAACCTTTCGATATAGGTCGCCCCGTAGTTGGGCGGCAGGCGCATTTCCGCCAGCAGCACGGTGGCGCCGGCGGCCTGGCTGTGGCGGATCATCGACGACAGGTTCTGCCGCGTGACCTCCAGCGGCAGGCCGCGCAAACCGTCGTTGCCGCCCAGTTCGATGATCACCACGGCAGGTTCCCGCTCCAGCAGGCGGGGCAAGCGGTTCAGCCCGCTCTGGGTGGTGTCGCCGGTGATGCTCGAGTTGAAAACGCGGTAAGCGTAACCATCTTCATCCAACCGCCGCTGCAGAAGGCTGGGCCAGGACTGGTCGACTTCCATTCCGTACGCCGCACTCAGGCTGTCGCCGAGAATGACGATGTCGGGATTTTCGTCATCGGCAGCCTGTAGCATTGTGCTGAGCAGCGACAGGCTGAACAATACGGAAAGCAGCGAGCATCTGAAACGCATGAATACCCCTCAACCGGTTCTGAAAGCAGCACGATTGTCCAAGCAGGTTAGCAGCCCGGAAGGGCCCTTAACCATCCTGGACGACGTCAGCCTGGAAGTTCGCGGCGGCGAATCGGTCGCCATCGTCGGCGTTTCCGGGGCCGGCAAGTCCACGCTGCTCGGACTGCTGGCCGGCCTGGATGTTCCCAGCAGCGGGCAAATCTGGCTGGGCAGCGAGGAAATCACCGCGCTGGACGAGGACGGCCGCGCGGCGCTGCGCGCGGACCACGTCGGCTTCGTGTTTCAGTCCTTCCACCTGATCCCGTCCCTGACCGCGCTGGAGAACGTCATGCTGCCGCTGGAACTGGCCGGTGCCAGCCAGCCGGAAAAAGCGGCGCTGCATGCCATCGGCACGGTCGGCCTGGAACGCCGCAAGGGCCATTACCCGAACCAGTTGTCCGGCGGCGAGAAACAGCGCATCGCCATCGCGCGCGCTTTCGTGGTCCGCCCGACGGTCCTTTTCGCCGACGAACCGACCGGCAACCTCGACCGGCGCACGGGCGTAACCGTGATCGACCTGCTGTTCCGGATGAACGCCGAATCGGGCACCACCCTGATACTGGTCACGCACGATCTGAGTCTGGCCGCGCGCTGTGACCGCGTGCTGTACATGGACGAAGGCCGCATCGAGCGCGAGGCCAGCGGCGCGCAAACCCGCCGCGAGCTCTCGCAGTGAAAAGCGGCCTGCTCCACAGCACCCGACTGGCCGGCAAGCTGCTGCTGCGCGACTGGCGCGCGGGCGAACTGACGGTGCTTATCGCGGCGCTGCTGCTGGCTGTCGCGGCCCTGACGGGCGTCGCCTTTTTGACCGACCGGGTTGGGCAGGCCGTTGAAATGCGCGCCGCCGAGTCGCTGGCGGCAGACCTGCGGCTGGCCTCGACGCGGCCGATCCCTGCCGCCTACGAAAAGCTTGCGCAGGACGCGGGCCTGGAAACCGCGCGCCTGACCAGCATGCCGAGCGTCGTGTTCAGCGGCGAGTCCAGTGCACTGGCGGCGGTGCGCGCGGCCACGCAGGGATACCCGTTGCGCGGGCAACTGAAGACCGCCGAACGCTTGCTGGGAGAGGCCAGCCCGACTGCGGCGATCCCGGCACCCGGCGAAGCCTGGGCCGCGCCGCGCCTGATGGCGCGACTGGGCGTCGAAACCGGCTCGGTGCTGAAAATCGGCAACACGCAGCTGACGCTGAACCGGGTGCTCGATTTTCGCCCGGACGAGGGCTGGAGCTTCGTCGATCTCGCGCCGACCCTGCTGATCAACCATGCCGATCTCGAGCGCACCGGCCTGGTCCAGCCCGGCAGCCGCGTGCGCTACCGTTTGTTGTTCGCCGGCGACCGGGCCACCGTCAACCGCTTCAAAGCCGAACTCGGCGAGCGCCTCGCAGACGGCGAGCGCCTCAGCGACATCCGCGACAGCAACCCGCAGATCCGCTCGGCGATGGAACGGGCCGGGCGCTTTTTGAACCTGGCCTCGCTGGTGTCGGTGCTGCTGGCCGCCGTTGCCGTCGCGATGGCTGCGCGGCGCTACTCCCACCGCCACCGGGACCGCACCGCGCTGATGAAATGCATGGGCGCCAGCGAGGCATTGATCTTTCGCAGCAGCCTGCTGCAGCTGCTGTTGCTGGCGCTGGCCGGCGGGGTCGTCGGCAGTCTGCTCGGTTTCTTCGCGCAATTCGGACTGGCGTGGCTGATGCGCGACCTGATCGGCCAGGCATTGCCGGCGCCCGGCCTGCAGCCGGCCGTGCTTGGCCTGGTTACTTCGCTCAGCATTCTGGCGGGCTTCGCACTGCCGGACCTGGCGCAGATGGGCAAGACATCGCCCTTGCGTGTGCTGCGCCAGGACCTCGACCCGCCGCCGCTGCGCTACGGCATCAGCTGGCTGGCCGGGGTGGCCGCGGTGCTGCTCCTGTTGTTGTGGATCATGCGCGACACGCGACTGGTGATGACGATTTTCATCGGTGCCGCAGCGACCTTCCTGGCACTGGCCGGCGCCGGCTGGCTGCTGGTGCGGTCACTGCAGGGCTTCCGCGGCGCGGCGGGGGTGGCCTGGCGCTACGGCCTTGCCAACCTCGCACGGCGCGGGCGCGAAAGCGTCATCCAGGTGGTGGCCTTCGGACTCGGCCTGATGGTCTTGCTGCTGCTGTCGACCGTCCGCACCGAACTGATGGACACCTGGCGCCAGAGTCTGCCTGCCGATGCCCCGAACCAGTTCCTGATCAATATCCAGCCACAGGAAACCCGGCCGATGACCGCTTTCATGCGCCAGCGCGGCCTGGACGAACCCGACTTCGTGCCGCTGGTGCGAGCCCGCATGACCGCGATCA
>JAVVFH010000183.1:0-6941 GCA_032250585.1 Lysobacterales bacterium | reverse complement strand
CGCCAATTTTCCGGATCAGGCTTTGGATTGGCTCGATACCGCGCTGCTGCTGACACAGGACGGGCCGAAGTACCCCCCACTGCTCGGCACTGGCGGCAATGACGGTCGCCTGGACTTTACCAACAACTTCATGCAACGACTTGTCGATGTCATGGATCCCGATAATGGCGAACCCACTGACACGTCATCGGTATGGTTGGCAATGGCGCTGTACGATCGACCGGCGCCGCGCCTGATCAGGAAAGCCATTGGACAATTTGCACCGGGCCAGGTCGGCGGGCCCAATTCCTCCACTGGGTACGGCGAGAAAGGTGTCATCAACCCATGGGATTTCATTCTCATGATCGAGGGAGCCTTGGCCTTTGCCGCGACCACGGCCCGCAAACACTCTCACGAAACCGGCGGCAGTCTCGCCTATCCGTTCACGGTACGCACCACGGCGGCGGGAACCGGGGCATTGGGTAGCGACGATGCCAACAGTGCTCGAGCAGAGCTATGGATGCCTGTCTGGTCCGGTTTTGCCAGTTACGGAGAACTTCGAGCCTTGCTTTCCGAGGGCCGGGTCGCGCTGGGGAGAAGACCGGCCCGTGACGCGCTGGACTTCATCCGGGCCATCAACCGGCTGGGCAGTTACCGGGGTGTGGAGTCGTTTCAACGCTACGGGCTGTTGATGCGTTCCGGCAAGGCCTACCTGGCAACTCCCTTGGAGCGCGTGCGCGTCGCCAACCGGCCGGAGAGCCGCTGGATCGATGAACTCGATCAGTCAGGATGGCTCGGCAATTTCCGGAGCTTTGCAACCGGAGATAACACTCCGCGCCGCTTTCATCTGCTGCGACGCCATCTGGATGACGCCCTGTTCGAATTCTGCGAAAGAGGTCAATCGCCTGCTCGCATGCAGGCTGTTCTGGTCCTGCTCGGGTCGATTCAGGAGGCCTTGGCTCATTCCACCAAGGCCAGGGAGCAGGTCGCTCCCGCTCCCCTGCTTCAGGAACGCTGGGCCATCGCGGCCGATGACGGCAGTTGCGCTTATCGCATTGCCCGCGCACTCGCGACACTTCAAGGGGTCGGCAAGGTGCCTCTGCCGCTGCGATGTCACCTCTACCCTATTCACCCGGATCCTCGTATTCCGCGCTGGGTGGAACAGGCTGCCGAGGATCCACGCGCGCGCCAGCATCCAGCTCAGACGATCCGGCTGACCGTTCCGAAAGGCAGTTCATTGACCGATCAGTTGATTGCCACGCTCGAGCGGCGCCTGTGGCTGGAGAACCGATTGGGACTGGACGACAAACCGTTGAGCGCCGCGATCGGCGTCAGCGCCGACGACTGGCAGAACTTCCTGCTTGATTCAAACATGGACAGCAAGATTCAATCGCTGATGACAGGCCTGTCGCTTGTCGGTGAGCACACAGCTCAAGCGATGACCAACAACACCGGCGACGATCCACTGCCAGCCGCTGCCGGCTTGCTCAAGCTCTGTGCCACCCCCGACCGCATGTTGCGTGGGTTCATCCACCTCAGCCCGGACCAGTCCGTTTCGGTGCCACCCGGCCTGGTGCGGCAACTGGTGGGCGGTACACCGACCCAACGCCGACGGTCTGTCGAATCGGCACGGCGTCGCCTGCATTCCAGCGGCCTGCCTACGATCTTCCTCGCGCACAACTGCCCCGATCTGGGCAGCGTCGATCCGCGACGGATGGCCGCCGCACTTCTTATTCCCCTGAGCTTTCGCGCAACGGCTGTTCAGGCGCGCCACCTGCTCAAGCAGGCGCCGGAAAGAAGACCGGAGAACGACTCAGATGCGCCAACAGCCTTAACTATCGAACAATCCACCTGATACTGGAGAACGTCATGAGCATCGATTTTTCACAACTGAACGACAGCCCGCGCCTGCTTCTACGCGCCCGTCTTGAACCACTTCAGGGCGCCCGTTTTCAACCCACGGGTTTCCCGGAAATTGGCGCGGCCGAGTATGAAGGGCCCGATGGCACACCGATGCTGCTGGTTGAATCGGCACAAAGCGTGGCCAACCGGCTTGAAGCCGTGTGCTGGGACAAGGTGACTGATGACTGGATCGAGCCGCTGAAGGGCCTGTCCGTTGTCAAGGTGCTGGACAAGGATGGCAAGCGACTGACCAACTCACTGCTGGAGGCTCATAGGCTTAATTCACCGTACATTCTCGAAAGCAAGGACCGCAGCGTGGTCGATGTGCTCAAGGAAAAACTGGCCTCCATGGAAGAGGGGATCGTCGATCTTAATGAACTCGGCCGGGTTTTGCTCGAGCTAGATGTCAACGCACTGCTGCACGGGGTATTCCTGGCAAAAAAGGAACTGGCCGGAGGGCGACTCCGCCTGCCTCGGGCCCTTTCTGGCTTCATCGAAGCCAAGGGTGTCAAGGTCGCGGCCAGTGGCGGCGTCAAGAACGATGCCGTCAATCCAAGCGGGGATACCAGCAAGGGATTCGGCAATGTCCCCTTCTCGCGCGATGAATACGTTGCGCCTGAAATCCAGGCTTTTTTCAATCTCGACCTTGCCCAGATCAGAGGCTATGGCTTCCAGCAACCGGTCTACGAATTGCTGGTTGCCCTGGCCCTGTTCAAGATCCAGCGTTTCTTGTCGGTCGGCTTGCGGCTTCGAACCGCCTGTGATCTTGATTGCATCGGCCTCGAGGTCCAGCGCCCTGACGGGTTCGAGGTGCCGACACTCGATGAACTCGAACAGGCACTACCTGGCCTGATCGAGGCAGCCGTGCAGGCTGGCGCCGAGTTCAGGACCACCACCGTTACCTATCGGAAGTAATCATGCTGGCCATCCGACTGACCTTTCCTGCCGGTCGATATCACGCCACGCCGTGGGGGCAGCATGTCAATGAGGGTGACATTGCTTGGCCCCCGGAACCCTGGCGCCTGTTGCGTGCACTAATCGCCACCTGGCATCACAAGCTCAAGCACGAGCAACCGGACAACGGGACCCGGCTCGCGGCCCTGATCGAGGCGTTGGCCGGACAGGCGCCCAGCTTTCGGTTGCCGCCGGCTACCCACTCGCACAGCCGCCACTACCTTCCGCAATGGAAGGCCAGCGACACGTCGCTGGCGCTGGATGCCTTCGCATCGATCTCGCCTGCTGAAACCCTGGATTGCATCTGGCCAGACGCTAACCTGGATGATGAGCAACTGGACCTGCTGGACCAACTGCTCGACCGGCTGGGCTACCTGGGCCGGGCCGAATCCTGGGTCGAGGCCTGCCGGACCGAAGTGCCTGGCACCCCGAATTGTCAACCAGGTACCGATTCGGTCGATCTTGAGACCGGTGAGATTCTGGGAGAAATGGTCGAAGTCCTCGGGCCCGTTTCGGCGGAGGACTACGAGCAACTACGCCAGCGCTTTCAGGCCGAATCAGGCAAGCGGCTGCCGAAGAAAGTCGCCGCAACACTGCCACTGTCCCTGGTCGAGGCCATGAGCCTGGACACGGCCGACCTTCAGAAAGCCGGCTGGAACCTGCCGCCGGCAGCACAGCGAATCAAATACACCCGGCCACTGCATGCCTTCCATCCGGTCAGAGGCTCGACAAGTCGACCACGGCCGAGTCTCACGACCATGAGTTTCGTGGTGGTGGGAAAACCACTGCCCAGAATCGAGAACAGCCTGCGCATCGGCGAAGTCACCCGGCTCGCCGTGATGCGACAGTTCGGCAAGGACGACGAGGGTTGCCCCAGAACACCAGCACTACTTTCCGGTCATGATCTGCCGCCGGACAACCGTCATCACCACGCTTTCTTCCTGCCCTGGGATAGCGGCGGCAGCGGCCGCATTGATCGCATCGTGATTCACGTTCCCGGGGGGGTTGACGATCCGGCAAGACGGGTCCTGCAAGGATTGAGGAAAATCTGGATCCCGGGCGGCGGCGAATGGCAGCTGGCCATGGAAACCATTGGGCCGGTCTCGGACACGCACCCGCTGATGGGCAAGGCTCGCACCTGGGAAACGCTTACTCCTTACCTTCACCCCTGGCATCGCAAGAAGAACTTCAGTATCGAGGATCAAATCCGGCGCGAGTGTCACGAGCGCGGCCTGCCCGTGCCGAAGCTCGAAAGGATGCCTGAAATCGAAATCAATGGTCGAATGCGCCGGCCGGTGCACTTCCACCGTTTTCGACAAAGAAAGCGCGGGCTTGTCCAACCCGATCGTCTCGGCAGCTTCTGGCGCCTGACGTTTCCGCAACCCGTGCGCGGCCCGATTGCCCTGGGATTTGCATGCCACTTCGGGCTGGGGCTCTTCCGGCCGTTGTCAACTGACGATTCGGTGAGCTGAGCGATCCAATGAAATGGGAGACTGCAATGGCCAGAGGAATGGCTCTACAGCATCCCCATCACCGCTTTCAAGCGCTGTACCAGAACGGCCATTTCCCCGTCTGCCAGGCCTCCAGGCAGCCCGTCGCGGAAACGGTTGAGGTCAAGCGCCTGGATCTTGTCGACCATCACCCGCGACGCTTTGCGCATACGCTCGCGGGCCGGGGTTTCGACCTGAAGCGCGGCGGCAAGCTCCGTCAGCGGGAGTCACGGCCATGAGTGAGCCCGGACTCGGCCTCGCCGGCGTTCAGAGCGAACTGCCGTTGCCCTTCCCGGAGTTTTCCGGCGACCTTCCGTTGTTGCCGGTGCGCATGGTCAACGAATACGAGTATTGCCCGCGGCTGGCCTATCTCGAATGGGTGCAGGGGGAATGGGCCGAATCGGGCGATACCGTGCAGGGGCGCTTTGTTCATCGTCGCGTCGATCGGCCCGGGGGCCGGCTGGCCGAACCTCAAGCCAAAGCGAAAGCCAAAGCCAAAGCAGATTCCGGTTCCGGCGACGGTGAAGATGCGGAAGACGAGACCGAACAGCCGCCATTCCAGGCGCGCTCGATCACGCTGTCGTCGGCCCGGCTGGGGATCATCGCGAAGATGGACCTGATCGAAGGCGAGGGCAATACCGTCACGCCGGTGGATTACAAGCGCGGCAGGCGGCCGCATGTCGCCGCCGGCGCCTATCAGCCCGAACGCATCCAGGTCTGTGCCCAGGGCCTGATTCTCGAAGAACACGGCTACCAGTGCGACGAGGGCGCAATCTGGTTTGCCGAATCGCGCGAGCGGGTGCGCGTGGTCTTCGATGAAACCCTCCGCCGACAGACGCTGTCGGCCATCAACGCGCTGCGCCTGACCGCCGTCGGCGGGCGCGTACCGCCGCCGCTGGTCGACAGCCCGAAATGCCCCCGCTGCTCACTGGTCGGCATCTGTCTGCCCGACGAGATCAACCTGCTGCGCGGCCAGGGCAGCGAGGCCGGGCCGCGGCCGATGGCCACGGCCGAGCTGACCGCGCGTCCGCTGTATGTGCAGGCCAATCAGGCCAAGGTTGCGAAGAAGGGCGAGACGCTTCAGGTCACCGTCGATGACCAGCCGGCGGCCACCGCCCGTCTGATCGACGTCTCCCAACTGGTGCTCAAGGGCAACGTCTACGTCACTACGCCGACATTGCACGAGCTGATGAAGCGCGAGATTCCGATTACCTGGTCGTCCTACGGTGGCTGGTTCATGGGCCACAGCCAGGGCATCGGTCACAAGAACGTCGAACTGCGCAGCGCGCAGTACAAGGGCAGCTTCGACGATCAGGTCTGCCTGCTGCTGGCGCGCGGCTGGGTCCAGGCCAAGATTCTGAACTGCCGCACGCTGATGCGCCGCAACTGGCGCGGTGAAGGCGACGTTTCGCCCTGGCTGACCCGGCTGAAGCAATTCGCCGCCAGGGCCGCGCGTGCGACCGACATGAACAGTCTGCTGGGCTATGAGGGAACCGCGGCCGCCGACTATTTCGGCCAGTTCCGCAACCTGATCAAGCAGGCCGATACGGCCGGGTTCCAGTTCGATTTCCGCCATCGCAATCGCCGGCCGCCGGCCGACCCGGTCAACGCAATGCTGTCGTTTGCCTACGCCATGCTCACCCGGCAATGGACGGTCACGCTCTCGGCCGTGGGCTTCGATCCGTTTCGCGGCTTCTACCACCAGCCCCGATACGGCCGGCCCTCGCTGTCACTGGACATGATGGAGCCGTTCCGGCCGCTGATCGCCGATTCGGCCGTGCTGATGGCGATCAACAACGGTGAGGTGCGGCCCACTGACTTCGTCTCGGCTGCCGGCAGCGTCAATTTATCGCCGTCGGGACGAAAGCGCTTCATCGCCGCATTTGAGCGCCGGCTGGAGCAGCAGGTCACCCATCCGCTGTTCGGCTACCGGATCAGTTATCAGCGGCTGCTCGAAGTCCAGGCCCGACTGCTCGGCCGCTACCTGCTGGGCGAGATCATCCAGTACCCAAATTTCACGACTCGATAAGCCTGTATGGAACAGGAACACCTCTACATCGTGGCCTACGACATCAGTGATGTGAAGCGCTGGCGGCGGGTATTCAGGATCATGAAAGGCTATGGCGAATGGCTGCAGCTATCGATCTTCCAGTGCCGCCTGAACCGCGCGAGGCACGCCGAGCTGATCGCGCTACTCGACGAGATCATCGATCACAAACGCGACCACGTCGTGCTCGTCGATGTGGGCAATGCCGAGCGGGTCATGCCACGCGTGACCAGCCTGGGCAAGAAGTTCCGAGCGGTGGAACGCGGCCCGGTGATCGTGTAAATTGAATCCCGGCGACGCCGAACGGCGCTGCCGCCCTGGCGCGAGTGCTGTGATGCGACAAAATGTCCGGGTAGCGCTCGCGCAGAAGAAAACTCCTTGAAAACATGGAAATGGAGATGGATGTAAAGCGCCAGAATTCGTCAACGGGCGTCCAGCATGGCAAACCCGCGGCAGCACTCGCAACCCGGCCGGCAGCGATATACTGCACAAGGCCTGCGGCGCGGGCCGTCTTTCCCCGCAGAAATGCGGGGCCTCATTGAAGCGACGCTGCGCTTGGCGTCACCGGC
>JAVVFH010000182.1:0-6999 GCA_032250585.1 Lysobacterales bacterium | reverse complement strand
GCGACGCCGCCTGGCGGGGCGTGGACAGCCGGATTCTGCTGGCGGCCGTTCGCGACCTGCTGCGCTCGCAGGGCTGGAAGCTGGTCAATGCGGATCTCACGATTGCTTGCGAGCGACCGCGTATCGGCCCGCAGGTCAGCAACATGCGGGCGGCGATCGCGGCCGTGCTGGACACCGACGTCGACGCCATATCGGTCAAGGCCACGACGACCGAAAAACTCGGTTTCTGCGGCCGCGGTGAGGGTATTGCGGCGCTGGCTGTCGTGTTGATCGAGTCGGTTTGATCGCAGCCGGGCGCATCCTGCATGAACTTGTATCCACCGAGGGCGCCACCATATCCAGCAAGTTATGACCACCTATCGTTTGAAGGGCGCTTCGGGCGCCGTCGCCAACCAGACTTTCGCGCTGTCCGGGCACACGCTGATTGGCAGCGCCGCGGAGTGCGACCTGCGGGTCGAGCAGCAGGGCGTCGCCGCACGCCATGCGGAAATCGTCGAGGACGCCGGCGGCTTGCAACTGCAAAGTCTGGACGGTGGTGTACCCGTTCGCGTCAACGGCGAGCCCGTGCAGCGCTGTCGCCTCGCCAGCGGCGACGAGATCCGTATCGCCAACTGCCGCTGGGTACTGCAGGCGCCGGGGCTGCGGCCCGAAAAAGTGCTGACCGAAGCAGCACTCAAGCCGCGTTGGCGCCTGCTGCCCTGGCTGATCGTCGGCGCGCTGCTGGGCGCTGCGGCCATCGCCTGGCAGCAGGGTCTGCTGCCCTTCTGAATCAACGGCCGTAGCGGCGAGCAGACAGGCGCAATGACGGATTTTTTGGCAAACAGGAACCGGCCGGTCGAACTGTTGCGCTATGCAGGCCTGTTCGTCTGGCTTTGCGCGTCGATACCGCTATTGCTGGCGCGCTTGTGGTACGACAGTCCGCTGCCGATGCTGCCCTACCTTTCCTGGTGGGCGTTGTACCTGGTTTTCGGCCTGAGCTACTGGAACCAGGTTCGCATGCTGCCGCGCCGGCCGGGGCCCGTGCAGCGGCTGTTGGTGCTGTCGCTGCTGACGGTCTGCGCACTGGGCGTCAGCGTCATGTCGCAGACCGCGCTGGGCGGCATACTGCTGTTAATCGTGGCGGGCCTGCTGCCATGGCTGCTGGCGACCGCACTGGCTATCGCGTGGCTGATCGCGCAGAACCTGCTGCTGGTGGTGATTCTCGCCGCCATTCCGGACATTTCTCTCGGCGACGCGGCGCTGACCAGCGGACTGTTCCTGGGCATCTCGCTGTTCGCCTTCATGAGTGGCATCGTGGCGCTGCGCCAGAACGCCGCGCGCGACGAATTGCGTAAAATGAATTCCGAGTTGCGCGCCACTCAGGCCCTGCTGGCCGACAACACCCGCATTGCCGAACGCGTGCGCATCGCCCGTGAGCTGCACGACCTCGTCGGTCACCACCTGACGGCGCTGACCCTGAACCTGGAAGTCGCGACACACCTGGTCGAGGGCAAGGCGTTGGCACACGTGCAGCAGGCGCATTCGCTGGCCAGGCTGCTGCTGGCGGACGTGCGGGAGGTGGTCAGCGGCATGCGGCTGGACGACAAGGTGGACCTGGCGGCGGCGCTGCGGACCCTGGTCGGCGGTGTGCCGGAACCGAGGGTACACCTGGACCTGCCCTCGGAGCTGTCGATGACCGACCCGCAGCGCGCGCAGGTGCTGCTGCGATGCGCCCAGGAAATAATCACCAACAGCGTCCGGCACGCCCAGGCGAGGAACCTGTGGCTCGGCCTGGTTCACGACGAGAACGGCGTCGCGCTGACGGCCCGCGATGACGGCCGCGGGGTGAGCGCCGTGGAAGCGGGCAACGGTTTGCGCGGCATGACTGAAAGGCTGCGGCAGATCGGCGGAGAACTCGAAATCGAAAGCAGTCCGGGCGCCGGCTTTTGCCTGCGCGCCTGGGTGCCGGCAGAGGAAGGCAGATGATCCGTGTCATGTTGGTGGACGACCAGAACCTGGTGCGCAAAGGCGTTCGCAGCCTGCTTGAACTGTCCGAGAAAATCGAAGTCGTCGCCGAGGCCGCGGACGGGGTCGAGGCGCTGCGGATGATCCCGGAAACGGCGCCCGACGTGTTGCTGCTGGACTTGCGCATGCCCAACATGTCGGGCCTGGACCTGCTGCGCGAACTGGCTTCTCGCGATGAACTGCCGCCGACCATCATTCTGACCACCTTCGACGACGACGAACTGGTGCTGGCCGGCATCCAGGCGGGCGCCAAAGGCTACCTGCTCAAGGACGTGTCGCTGGAGGTGCTGGTCCATGCGGTGCAGACGGTCGCCGACGGCGGCACGGTCGTTAAGCCGGCGGTGACGCAGCGTTTGCTGCAGGGCCTGGAAAACCTGCAGAACGAGTTCAGCTCGCTTGAGCAGCCGGACCCGCTGACCGAGCGGGAAACGGAGATTCTGCGGCTGATGGCAGGCGGTTACAGCAACAAGGAAATTGCGACCTCCCTCGGTGTCGCCGAAGGCACGGTGAAAAACCACGTGTCCAACATCCTGTCGAAAATGGGCGTGCGCGACCGGACCCGCGCGGTGCTCAAGGCATTCGAGCTGGGGCAGATTTAAGCCCGACAGCGCAGCAGCCCAAGGCCTGCATGATTCACCGAGGCGGATTAAGAGCCCGTCCGCTCCATCCGGTCGAACTGCTGCTTGAGATCTTCCTGGCGATCCGTGACGATGCGTTCCAGTGTCTGTATCCGCTCGCGCAATTCGCTGTCCACGCGATCGATCTGCTTTTTCAGGGCGTCGATTTCATCCGCTTTGACGCCGGATGCGCGCGCCTTGACGTGGTGGCGCCAGGCCTCGCCGACGATACCCGCAATTACGATCAGAACGATGGCTGTCCACATACTCATCCCCGTTTGCTCCTTCGATCATTGCCCGATGACGATTAATTCTCGAAACGAATCTGCTCCATAAGGTAACACAGGCAGTCCTGGCGGATGACGCGCCGACCCGGGTTGATTATCGAGCGCATGATCTCGCGTGGCTGCCGGCATCGCGGAATAAACGGTCTTTGGCGAAAAGAGCGCGGCCAGCCGCAGATGTTCGGACCGGGTGACGTTCACTGCTGCATAATAGGGCTTGAATCCGGAGATGTTGTGGGTAGCGATCGGGTGCCCGGGTGTGGTGGGGCCCCGGCGGTGCCGGTACGGCGCCGATGCGGGACGGTCCGGCAGGCCCGCGGGCAGGTGGTCGCGTTCGATCGGTTGCGCCGGGTTCATCGTCCCCGCGTCCGTTGAATGGTTTTCTGCGAGTGGGAAACATATCGCTTAACGTCGGTGGCTGAAAGCGCGCACTTGAAATTGGAGCGCTGCGGCCCGAGAATTTCGCCGTCGGAGTCGTGGGGGTCGGCGCATTCGCCGGTCCGCGTTCCGGTCCGGCTTTGGCGCCGGATACAAGCAAGAGCAATCTGGAGACTTGAATGAGCAGCAAAGAGTCGGCGGGGAGTCGCAATGAGTGATCTGAAGATAGAGGCCCGCGCGCTGTCCAAGCGTTACGGCGACCTGGTGGCGGTGGACAAATTGAGTTTCGAGGTGGGCGCCGGCGAGGTGTTGGGCTTCCTCGGCCCGAACGGCGCGGGGAAATCAACGACCATGAAGATGCTCACCGGCTTCCTGCTGCCAAGCGGCGGCACGGCCGTGATCAACGGTCACGACATCCTGAGCGATTCGCTGGCGGCTCGCCAATGCATCGGCTACCTGCCGGAGGGCGCGCCGAGCTACGGTGAAATGACGGTGCGCAAGTTCCTGGAATTCATCGCCCGCGTGCGCGGTTTCAAGGGCAAAACGGCGGTCGATGCCGCCGGCTCGGCAATGGACCGCCTGAACCTGGGCGCGGTCACCGAGCAGGTCATCGAAACCCTGTCCAAGGGCTTCAAACGCCGCGTCGGCCTGGCGCAAGCGATCCTGCACGACCCGCAGGTGTTGATTCTCGACGAACCCACCGACGGCCTGGACCCCAACCAGAAGCACGAAGTCAGGCAGTTGATCGGGGCCATGTCGCGGGACAAGATCATCGTGATTTCGACCCATCTGCTGGAAGAAGTGCATGCCCTGTGCAACCGGGCGATGATTATTTCGGACGGCCGGTTGCTGGTCGACGAAAAGCCGGCGGAACTGATCGCCCGGTCCCGCTACCACAACGCGGTGACGCTGGTCGTGGATCAGCCCGAACGTGTCGCCAGTATCCTCAGCGAACTGCCGGAGGCGCGTAAAGTCGAATTGCGCGAGGGCGAACTGACGGTCTTCCCGGCCGCGGACGGCAAGCTTTTCGAAGTGGTTTCCGATGCGGTGCGCCAGCACGGCTGGTCGGTCAGCGAACTGCGCCTGGAAGCCGGCCGGCTGGATGAAGTATTCCGCCACGTGACGCGCGGGGAGACCTCCTGATGAACGGCCCGATCAACGCCACCCTGAATGTAACGCGCCGTGAATTTTCCGGCTATTTTTCGACCCCCGTCGCCTGGGTGTTCATCGTGATTTTCCTGGTGATGTCCGGCGTATTTACGTTTTATATCGGCTCTTTCTACGAGCGCGGCATGGCTGACCTCGAGCCATTTTTCCAGTTTCACCCTTGGCTGTACCTGTTCCTGGTGCCGGCGGTCGCCATGCGCCTGTGGGCGGAGGAACGCCGTTCCGGGACCATTGAATTGCTGCTGACGCTGCCGGTGACGACCGCGCAGGCGGTGGTCGGCAAGTTCCTGGCCGCCTGGGTGTTCGTCGGGCTCGCGTTGCTGCTGACCTTTCCGTTGTGGCTGACAGTCAATTACCTGGGCAAGCCGGACAACGGCGTGATACTGGCCGGCTACATCGGCAGCTGGCTGATGGCGGGGGGCTTCCTGGCGATCGGTTCGTGCATGTCCGCGATCACCCGGAACCAGGTGGTCGCATTCATTCTGGCCGTGGTGGTGTGCTTCGGTTTT
This sequence comes from Lysobacterales bacterium, assembly GCA_032250585.1. Lineage (GTDB taxonomy): Bacteria > Pseudomonadota > Gammaproteobacteria > Xanthomonadales > SZUA-36 > JAVVFH01. Next base: position 2,040 of record JAVVFH010000182.1, on the reverse strand, counting down.
CTGCTCAGCGGCCTGCCCATGGTCATGAACCTGTTTACCGGATGGGCGCCGCAGGCGCTGCTGGACACCATCGCGGACTTCAGCTTTCTGGCGCATTTCGCGGCGATTTCGAAGGGCGTGATCGACCTTCGCGACCTGGTTTATTTCGGCCTGGTCATCACCTTCTGGCTGGTGGTCAACACCATCGTCCTGGAACTCAAGAAAGCGGACTGAGAGCAAAGAGATGCAGAAAAAATCCATCTATTCCCTGGCGTCACTGGCCCTGCTCGTGGTGCTGTTCGTCGCTGTCAGCATGCTGTCGGCGAATCTGCTGACGGGCTTGCGTTTCGATCTGACAGAAAACCGGCTGTATACGCTGAGCGAGGGGACGCAGAACATTCTCGAGGGTCTCGAGGAACCGGTCACTCTGTACTTTTTCTTTTCAGAAGATGCGAGTCGCGACCTGCCGCAGATCCGCAGTTACGCGAACCGGGTGCAGGAGTTGATCGAGGAGTTCGTCAATCACGCCGACGGTCGGCTCAACGTACGGCGCGTCGACCCGGAACCGTTCTCCGAAGCGGAGGACCAGGCCGCCGGGTTTGGCCTGCAGGCCGTGCCGGTGGGGGCCGCCGGCGAGTCGCTGTACCTGGGCATCGCCGCCACCAATTCATTGGATGACGTTCAGACCATGCCGTTTCTGCAGCCGTCGCAGGAAAAGTTTCTCGAGTACGACCTGGCCAAGATCATCTCGACGCTGGGCAGTCCCGAGCGCAAGGTCATCGGCCTGCTCAGCTCGCTGCCGATGACCGCGGGCTTCGACCCGGCGACCCAGGCCATGCGCGAGCAGTGGGTGATCTACGATCAGCTCCAGCAGTTGTTCGATATCCGGCCGGTGGAAGCCGCGGCCGGGGAATTGCCGGACGACATCGACCTGCTGCTGCTCGTGCATCCGAAAAAGCTGGATCAGGAGATGTTGTACGAGGTGGAGCAATTCGTGCTGCGCGGCGGGCGGCTGGTCGCGTTCATGGATCCTTTCGCGGAAGCGGACCGCGGTGATCCGAACGACCCCATGGCCCGCATGCAGGCCGGCAGTTCTTCATCGCTGGGCGCTTTGCTGGACGCATGGGGTGTGGCCTACGACCCGTCGCGCGTCATCGGCGACCTGCAATACGGCGTCGGCACCAGCCAGTCCCGCCACATCGGCATTCTGTCGGTTCCCGCCGAGGGCCTGAACGACGAAGACATCGTCAGCGCCGACCTGGAGGTCGTGAATCTGTCGTCGACGGGTTGGCTGGAGACGACCGGCGAGGGCGAGACCCGATTCGAGGCGCTGGTGCAGAGCAGTGAGAATGCCGCGCCGATGGACGCGTCGCGTTTGCGCTTTCTGGCCAATCCCACCGACTTGATGACGGGCTTCAACCCGACCGGGGAACGCTATACGCTGGCGGCCCGCATCAGCGGCCCGGCCGAGGCGGTCATCGAGGCGCCGGAAGGGTCGTCGGGCGAGCATTTGTCCCGTTCGACGGAGTTCGGCATCCAGGTGCTGCTGTTTGCCGACACCGACTTGCTCACCGACCGTCTGTGGGTGCAGAAGCAGCCGTTTCTCGGGGAGAGCCTGGTTTCCGCCTTTGCCGACAACGCGGCGATCGTGGTCAACGCGGTGGATAATCTGTTGGGGAATCGTGACCTGATCAGCATCCGCACGCGGGCGAGTTCCGGCCGGCCTACCCGTTCCAGGTGCCCGATGCAGGTGCCCACACCCTGGAGTACTATTCCCGTGATAGCGCGGGGAACCAGGAGGCGACCCAAGCCGTCACGCTCGGCGTGTCGGACCGCTACCCGGAGGTGGCCAATCTGGCCACCGACACGGCAACCCTGTTCATCGCCGGCGATTCCCTCTCGGTGCGGCCCACCGCCGTCGCGGTGGGCTTTACGGGGGTGACCACCGCGGCGGGACTCACCGCCCGGGTGGAGGTGTTCCGCGGGGTCTACGGCGCGCCCACCCTTTCCGGCGTGCCCAGCTCGCCGACACCCGACCCGGCGGCAACCCTTGTCGTAGGG
>JAVVFH010000181.1:0-7015 GCA_032250585.1 Lysobacterales bacterium | reverse complement strand
CCATCGATTTCCCCGACGGCCGGCGGCGGGTGTTGGAGCGCGACTTGCGGAGCGGTGTCGCATTCGACACGACCGGCTTCCGCCGCTACCAGCTGCTGGTTGCCCCGGGGCGAGTGGCGCTTGGCCACGTCGACGCGGTCGAGCAGCGGGCCTCGTCCGGCATCGACTTGGGGCGGCTGAAGCAGCAATTGGCAGCCGCGAGCCGCGATGACGAGCCAGCATCGGCCCGAACCCTTGAACAATCGACCGGAACGCTGGCCCACTACCTGCTGGCGCTGCGCTTTGCCGCCGAGTCCGATGCCCTAAGTGACCGCATTGCCTGGGTCAACGGCGTGGCCCTGGTGCACCATCAGCCGCGCCTGCTCCTGACATCGACCGATGCCGGGCAGGCCGCTGACGAAGCCGTTGCACCAAGCGTGAGTTTCGACCTGCGCCTGGACGAAGTGCTCGCCCTGCCTTATCCGGGCTTTCCGATCCGCACCGCCGTCCTGTTCCAGGCTGCGCGCGGAATGCAGGAATCTGTGCTTGAAGGCGCTCTGCTGGCCGAGTTGAACCAGGATGCTGACAGCCTCTCGACTGCCCGCTACATGGAACGAGCCCTGGCAGAACGAATTCCCCTGCAGGTTTTGAGCCACCCTGCCGAAGCAAGTGCCGCCCTGCCACTGCCGGTCAGGTCCCGCATCGATGCGGCTTTGACCCGGGGAGCCCGGATTGTTATTCCCGAGCACGCCGTCGAGATCGATGGGAGAGCACGCTGGGGTTGGTGGCAAATCGACTCCGGCAGCGGCGCCTTGGTTGGCGTCATGGACAACGGACTGCATGCCGGCATGACCGAGTACAGCCTGGACCTGAGCAAGATCGCCCTGGACGATCGCATGGGCATGGCCATCGGCGCCATCCTCGGCGCGACCAGCACCCACATCACCATCGCCGCCTTGATCCTGGAGCACGGCGAGTTTGGGCCTGGCCTGGCCGAAGCGGTCACCAAAATCCTCGAAAAGATCACCTGCCTGTCCTGTCCCGGGGCCAAGGCCTCGGCCAGCGCCGGGGCAGGCGCCTCGGCCAGCGTCTCCATCGCCGACGACTGCCTGTCGGAATCCGAGAGTATTGGCGTCGGCGGTGAGGTAGGCGTCGGCATAAAGGTGGGCAGTTTTTGTGACGCCTATGTGCAGGGTTTCAAGTGCGCCAGTGGACTCATTCTCAACGGCCTGACCACAAAGATCAGCACCAGCGCCAACGCCGGTTTCGAGAGAACCCTGAGTTTCGGGTGCGACTGAACGTGGCATCGAAACCTGGAACGGTCGGCCACAGCGGGGCAAGGGTCCGGGCAGGACTGGTGGCTGCCATGCTGGCGGCTGCCGTGCAGAGCCAGGGCGCGGACACGCACCCCCTGTTCCGTGATGCGATCGAGCAGTACCCACAACCCGTCCCGGTCAATCAGATCGAAGTGAACCCGACGCTCGCGCCCGATCCGCGCGTGGCCGAACTGTTTGCCCGGCCGACCAGCGCGCGGACAGCACGCAATGAAGCCATTGCACTGCGCGTCACCGGGATGGATTTTCCGGATCACTATCCTGGCCTGGAAAAGGCAGAGGGGCAGCAATTCCTGGTGCTCGATACCGAGTGGCGTAACCTGCAGGCGCCTCAGGGAATTGCCAGAAGCTCGGCCGAGGGGAAGGCGGACCGCACCATGGGCGTGGGCAGCTTGTCCGCGGGCAATAACGCGGCTCAGCCAAGAACCATCCTGGCTGATGTGGCCTACAAGGTATCAAGACTGGGCGACCACGTGTTCCTGCTGGCCAATGGCTATGCCCTCGACCTCAGGGGCGGTAGTTCGAATCCCTCCGAGTCACTGGTTATCGCGCGCCCGGGCGAGGCCCGCGATGTTGAGCTGGTGTTCGCGGTCGAGTCAGCAGTGGAAAGCCTCGCCCTGCATTTCTTCGATTACCGACAGGGCCACATTCGCATCGATCTGGCTGGCGACCCCGAGCCCTCCAGGCCACGCCAGATCCAACGCCTGGCCGGAGTCGTCGAACTGGAAGCGACAACCGAAGCGGCAAAGCCCTTCTGGGGAGAGCAGAGCGCACCCACTGGCTGGGAATTTCAACCTCTGAGACTGAAAGGACGGAGCCTGGCCAGGTCCGGCACGGTGCAGAGTATCTTGCAGCTGAACACGGCCACGGATTTCTGGCTGGAAATCGATGGCGGTCACCTACTGGCACCCACACCAGCTACCGGAATCAACCCCGAGTGGCTACGCTTCACACCAGAGTTCTTCCAGCAGCGCGAACTGGTGTTCCTGGTACCGACGGGCACCCAGGGCAGCCGCCTTGGCTTGCGCCTGGGTAACGGGGTGATGCGAATCGAAACCGGTTCCGCTCCGGCCACGGTCCCGCCCGCCCTCGCAGAATACCAAGATGGAAATACGATGCGGATCCGGATCTTCGGCCTGCGGCAGACAGCGGGAGCAGTTACGCTGGACATCGGTGTCGAGCCTTTGGTCGAAGGCCGGGGTCTGGAGATCACGCCAGCCAGGCAGTTCGCCCTGGTGATCAAAGAGCAGAGACTGTCGCCGGACATGGACCTGACCTCGAACCAGGCCTTCGGAGCCGGCGAGATACTGGTCGCACCGCCAGGGACCATGGTCCGGTTCGAGCTGGCGTTCGCAACCGATCAGGCAGCCGAAGCCCTGTACCTGCGCGGGTTTCAAGGTGAGACCGAAATTTCACTGAATGGGCTGCCGGTAACCGCCACGAAAGAAGCCCCGCTGGCGGGCACGCCGCTGGCGGGTTGCCTCGGTCAACCGAGGGGAATGAGCACCGCACCCGTTTGGGCCGGCCAAGCGGCACCGGTCACCGTTTCGAAACCCGACCGCCCGGATCGTCACCGCAAACAGCGGGAAGCTTCTCCCCCGCCCCCCCCGGTGCTTCTGCCACCGGCCGAGACCACGGGGCTGCCACGTGAGACCGAGCCCAACGATTCGTTCGACGAGGCCAACCTCGTCAGCGAAGGCCTGGCGATCAGCGGCTTTCTCAAGCAGGGCGATCGAGATTTCATCAGCTTTGCCCTGGAAGGCCCGCCGCAGATCTGGGCGGTCGAGGCCATCGGTACCGGGCTTAGAGAAATGGCCTACCATGAGAACTCGGGCAAATACTCCCTACGCCGTGCGAGCCCGTCCGGCGGTGAGGGCCCGGTCTCCATGACCCACCTGCACCTGTTGCCCGGCCGTCATACCATCGGCCTGATCGGCCGGGGCGAAGGCGATGCCGAATACACCTTGCGGATGGTGCCGCTGGGGTCGCCGGATCCCTCGCGCGAACGCGAACCGAATGACCTCGAGGACCAGGCCAACCTCGTGCTGATCGGCGCCACCCGTTACGGTTGGCTCCACGACCGGGGCGACAAGGACCTGTATCGCTTTTCCCTGCAGGCGGAGAGCCGCCTGCGGCTGAGCGTCAAGCCACCGCTGCAGAATCGGATCAGCGCGCAACTGGGGCGATTGGCCCGGTTCGAGAGCCCGGACGTCGGGCAGGATGCGATCCATGAAGGTGTCTTCGGGCCCGGTGACTACGTGCTGGAGTTGAAAGACCGTCTCAACCAGCACAGCAACGAGCCTTATGCGCTGGAGATCGAACGCCTGAACCCGTATGGCGAGGACAGCGGCGGCGCCATCACCCTCGAGTTTTCGCAGGCGCCACCCATCCCTGCCGCATTCCGCGCGCGCGCCCAACAACTGACGGTTCCGCTCCGCGTGAAGAACCGATCGGCACAACCTCGGCAACTGACACTGGCCGCGCGTTCCAGTCACTGGGGCTGGCGGGCGCAACCCGCCGAGCCGGAACTGGAACTGGCCGCCAATGAAGTGCGCGAAGTCGATCTCACTGTGGACATCATGCCGGATGCCTGGGCGGATCATGTGGTGCAACTTTTCGTCCAGGCAACATCAACGGGCAGCAACGAGCAAAGCCTCGCCGAGTTGAACCTGGAAGCCGCGTGCGAGGCTCCATTGATCTCACCCCGGCAGGATTTCCCCATACCAGACGCCTTGCGCGGGGGCTTTAACCTGGCCTGGTCCGCCTTCGGATCGGAAGCGCTGAGTGAGGACGCCTGGCGTCAGGCCGACCTTTACGACGGCATAACCCCAAATGACAAGGCCTGGTCGGTCGGCGTCTCTTCCAAGGATTTCCCCTACGAAGTGACCGTGAAGCTGGCCGGTAACGGCCAGGTGCCCGTCGCCGGTGTGCAACTCAACCCGCAGGGTTCCTGCGAGCCAGGCGAAGTGCCCAACGAGTTCGAAGTGCTACTTTCTTCCGATGGCGCTGAATTCACGCTCGCTGCAACCGGCACACTGAGCCCCATCCGCCGCGAACAATCGTGGCTGCTGGAGCAACCCGTCACCGCCTCTCACGCGCGCCTGCGCATCCTGTCCAACCACGGCGGCAATCGCGGCCGCCTGTGCCTGGGCGAGTTCAAGGTCGTCGCCGACCCGGCGTTCAACCCGTGGCCCGGTAAACGGCTCAACCTGGGCCTGCCAGGGTACGGAGGGCATGTCGCGTGGTCGAAGCCCCTGATTACAGCGCACCATGCCATGGGCTTGTTGAGCGAGGAGGCCGAAAGCCCGAGTTGGCGGGTCGACCATCTCAACAGCAATGAATTCGTGGTGGGACTGCATCACGGCCGCGCCGCTCTGATCCGCGAACTGCAGTGGCTGCCGGTCGACAAATCCGGCCATGCACACCCGGGCTGGATCCAGGTCTTCGCCAGCATGGACGGGCCCATCGGGCCATGGAAGCCACTGGGGCGTTGGGAACTGGGTGGCGGGCCAAGTCAGCCTCGCGTGTTCTCTCTAGAGGAAGACACCTGGGTTCGCTTCCTGCGCTTCAGCACAACGGAACCGGAGAAGCCCGGTAACTGGTACTGGTACCTGCCGGAAACCCTCGGGATCATCGAGGCCGTGCACGATGGCGAATATCACTCGATCCTCTCGGAGTGGGGCCATTACGAACGTGCCGCCCAGTACGAACTGGAGCGGGGCGCCAAGCTGGCCTTCAGCACCAGGCCAGCGGGCGCAGTGACCTCCCCTGAACAAGTCCAGACCGTGCAACCCGACGTGCGCTACGACGGCAGAGTGTCGCGCGGGGAGCGGGTCGAGCGGTACGCACTCACGGTACCTGATGGCCACAACACCCTTGAACTCACCTTGCACCAGGGCGAAGCCGAGCGACTGGATCTTTCATTGACGGACGAGAAAGAACGAGCTGTGGACCTTTCGAGCCACTCCGTGGCGAGCGGAGAAACACTCTACAGCGCCACGGTGGAGGGAGGCGATCGCTATCGCCTGCGTGTCAGTGAGTCGCAACGCTCCATAATCATTGCCTGGGACAACAGCGGTAGCGTAAACCCTTACAAGAGCCTGCTGTATCAATCCCTGGGCGAGTTTGCCGATGACGTGGCTGCCGGCGTCGAATACGTCAACTTCGTACCGTTCCAGGAACCTCCCGCCTCCCTGCTGACCGATCAGTGGCTGGATCAGCCCACGGCATTACAGACCATCCTCAATGACTATGACAGGACGGACGCCTCTTCCAACACCGAATCCAACGCGCTTCGGGCAGCGATCGAACTGGGTCAACGCGACGGCAGCCGTGCCATGATCTTACTCACTGACGCGGCGTCCACCGGTTACAAGGACCGCAGCCGCATGTGGGCTTCGTTGCAGGAAACGCGGCCCCGCATTTTTGCCCTGGAACTCCACTCCGGCATCGCGGCAAATGTGCCACAGCAGCAGGATCTCATGCAGGACCTGGCCATGGCCCAAAAGGGCCATTACAGCTATTTCAGCAGCCAGAGCGACCTCGACCTGGGGTTCCGGCGCGCCAGTTGCATGCTGAGACGCCCGGTGGAGTACACCCTGTCCGCGCAAACGCGGTCCGTACGCCCGCCAGAACCGGGCGCCATCGAAGTCGAACTCAACGCGACCGCGACAGCCAGTGCCATCGAGATCATCTTCGACGCCTCCGGTAGCATGTGGGCCCGGCTGGATGGCGTGCCGCGCATCCAGATCGCACGCGAGGTACTGGTAGACTTGGTGAACAACACCTTGCCCCGCGGCGCCACCGTCGCATTGCGGGTATTCGGCAACCGCGAAGCCCAATCCTGCCGCACCGACCTCGAAATCGAGCCCGGGCCGCTGGACCGGGATGCGCTGATCGGATTTATCCAAGACATCCAGCCGCAGGACCGCTCACGCACGCCATTGGCCGACTCCCTGCGTCAGGTCGAGAAAGATCTCGGCAAGATCGAAGGCGCCAAGCTGCTGATCCTGCTGACCGATGGCGAAGAATCCTGCGACGGCGACCCCGATGCCGCGATTGCCGAACTGAAAGAACTGGGCATGGACATCCGGCTGAACATCGTCGGCCTGGCTATCGATGATGAGGCGCTGAAGAGCAGTTTCGCCCGCTGGGCGAAATCCGGCGGCGGGCTGTACTTCAATGCCGCCTCCCGCGAACAACTGGGGGCCGCCCTAAGCGAGGCGATGCTGCCCAAGGTTCAGGTACTGGACGCCACCGAGACCGTAATTGCCGAAGGCACGGTGGGCGCGGAAGCGATCCCGGTGCCACCAGGCCGTTACCGGGTCCGCGTGCTGACGGTACCGCCATTGGAATTTTCGGATGTGGGGGTAGCAGAGGCCACCGTAACCAGGCTCTCTGATCAGCCGCAATAGACCACTGCAAAATAGCAAGGCACTTACATTATTCGAAACTGGCGTACCCACGATGGATCAACCCCGATTGCCGCTGCCGCCTCCCTAATCGACCAGCCCATCTCACGCCGCTTCGCCAGCAGGTGCTGAGCTATGGTCTTCGGCTGTGGAAATGGGTCGTAGCCGGCCGCAGCGCGCAGCGACGCCATGATCTCCGACTTGCCCCGCCGCTCGCCCGCCGAACTGGTATAGACCAGATCCTCGGCCCAGAACCGGGCGTGCATTTCAACGTCGTTGACCGACGCCCCG
>JAVVFH010000180.1:0-7021 GCA_032250585.1 Lysobacterales bacterium | reverse complement strand
CGCAGAACAGCGTGTCGTAATGGTCGAAGGAATTTTCATTATCGACCATGTGGGTGCTGCCCATGCTGTGAAAGAGGTAGACGTAGTGGACTGGATGCAGCGAGCGCTTCAACTGCAGGTTGCCGAGATCCATCATGGTGAGCACGAAAAGATCGGAGCGGTTGACCTGGAAGAAAATCGTCAGGAACAATCCTGCGGGGATGTAAAGGGCGCGGTAATGGTCGTGTTCGCGACGCAAACCGGGGTCCGCGGCATCCGAAGTCACGTAACAGGTATTGAGTTGTCGCCGGTTGAGCTCATCGATCAGCCCCGCGAACTGGTGCCAGTCCTGCCCACTCTCCGAGTAAAATACGATATTGCGCCATTCCCAGGGCAGCTTTTTGAATGTTCGCCACCCCTTCCAGCCTGCGAAAAAAGACATGAGCGGCGCCCGCGGCTACTCCGGCATGTCCTGGGAAGCCGAGTCCTTTTTGTTGCCGCGCTTGAAGAACTTCCTGATTTTGTACCAGTAGGTTTTGACGGCCAGCGCAAGGGACGCGAAGATACCGACGATCGCGGACACCACCATGCTGCCGGTGCTCGGGTCGAGGTAGGCGAATGCAGCGGGCGAAGCCAGCATCAGCGCCAGTGCCAGGATTGCCGTCACCAGCGCTTTGAATGATCCGCGGTTACTCATGTTGTCCAATTTTCCTGTAAATCCCCAGCCAAACGCGGGCTGGCCCTGAACCTTGGGATTTTAGCACCGATCAGTCTGAAAAAACGGCCTGCAGGGCCGCGAGCAGGCGCTCCATATCGTAAGAGCCGATGTCCCCCATCGTCGATATCCTGAACATTTCACTGGCCAGCACCCCCTGGCCGGCATAGATGACGAAGCCTCTTTGTTTCAGGCCATCGTGCACCTGCGCATAGCTGATGCCCGCCGGCAGGCGATAGGCATTCAACACGCAGGACGATTCCCCCGGCGCCAGCAGCGGCTCGACCCCAAGCCGCACCAGCGCCCGCTTGACACGCCCGGCAAGCTTTGCGTAATGCGCATGGCGGGCGCACCAGCCGCCCTGCCCGGCCAATTCCCGCAGCGCCTCTTCCAGCGCCAGCACGGCGTTCACCGGCGGGGTGAACGGGGTGGATTGCCGGTCCTGCTGTTGCGCCCAGAGCGGCAGGTGCAGGTACAGGCTGCGCGGTGGGTCAACGGCTTCTTGCAGCGCCGTGCGCCGGCTCAGCACCAGGCACAGTCCGGGGATGCCGTGCAGGCACTTGTTGGCGGTTGCCGCGCAGGCTGTCAGCGCGGGCGAGTCAAACGGAATGGACTCGGCACCGAAACTGGAGACCGCGTCAAGCAGCAGCGCCGCGCCGTGTGCCTCACACTGCGCCGCCAGTTCCCGCACGTCGTTCAACCGGCCGGTAGTGGTCTCGTGATGCACCGCCGCAACGTGCGTGAAGCGCCCGCTTTGCAGTGCTTCACCGACACGAGCGGGGTCGATGGCAGCCATCCAGTCGTGATGCAGCGCTTCGAACGCGATACCGTGAATGTCGGCGATGCGGCTGATCCGCTCGCCGTAGACGCCATTCTCGATGATTAGCAGCCGGCCGTCCCTGGGCAGCAGAGATGACATCATCGCCTCGAGCGCGGTGGTGCCGGAACCGCCGAGCAGGACACTCGTCCAGGCGTCGGCCTCGCAACCGTAAACCCCGAGCAGCGCCTGGCGCACGCGGTCCTGCACACGAAAATACTCGGGCTCGCGATGACACAGGTCCTGGCCGACAGCCGCCCGGCGCACGCGTTCGCTGAGGCTGACCGGGCCGGGATTCAGCAGGATGTACCTCATCGGCTTATCGCTTCGCGCCGGCCAATCAGGCGCCCGCGCGGTACCAGAGAAAAATTCCGGCGCCGATTTCGAACAGGGTGCAAACCAGTTCGCCATTGCGTAAAAGCGACTGCCTGGCGCTCCACTGCGCTTCGGTATTGGACTGCCACTTCAGACGGGTCGGGAACATCGCCGGGATGGTGCCGCTCCAGGCGCGCCAGTCGTCGCCGAAAATGCCTTCCAGCTTGTGGTCTTCGTAGCGGATGGCCGCCGGGTAATAAAAAAGCAGGAAAAACACCACCACCACCAGCACCAGCAAGCTGCCGGAGGCAAGCGTGAAACCGCCCAGTATCAGGAAATTACCCAAATACAGCGGATGGCGAACCAGCGAATAGGCGCCGGTGGTCGCCAGCCGGCGGTTTTTCTGAAGCACGCCGGCCGCGTAGATGCGCCACAGTTGGCCAAGCGCCGCAATCACAAATCCCGCCATGATGCGGGCCTCGCCGAGAGGCGCCGCGAACCAGGCGCATACCAGCAGCAGTAAAAGGCCGAGGCCCTGACGGGACAGTTCATGGTATCTCAGGTGATCGATCAACCCCGCAAGGCCCTGACGGTTGCCCATCTTTTCGACTCGGCTGGCTGCCATTATTGTTCTCCTGTAGGGTTTCTTCGTCGGAACCCCCGCATGTGGTTTCCGGGCGGTGGCGCGGCGCTATTGTACGGTACGGCCCCGGTTCATGTAAGCCCTTTGCCCCGCGACCCGGTCAGGCATCGCGCCAGGCGGTTTCCACGCCGAGCCGGCGCATCAGCCGGCTCTTTACCTGGCGGGGGCCCACATCCGGGCGCGGCAGACCAGCCGGCACGCCGGCTTTGATTTTCAGATGCAAAAGGGCGGGGCCTTCGTGATCGGCCAGAAAGCGCTGAACATCTTCCACTGTCGTGCCTTCCTCGGCCGCGCGGTAGGCACAGGCGCGCGCAATCCCGGCGAAACTCAGTCCGCGGCTGACCGTGGACTGGCCCCCGGTCGACTCGTGCAAGCCGTTGTCGAGCAGCAGGTGACTGAAGTTTTGCCGCCCGTAAGCGCCGACCGTGGCGAGATTGCCCATCCGCATGAGGGCGGCGCCATCGCCGTCGGCGACCAGCACCCGCTGCTCGGGCAGGGCCAGTGACAGGCCCAGGCCGAATGACGAAGCGCAGCCCATCGAGCCGACCATGTAGAAATGGTTCGAACGGTCGGCCAGCGCGAACAGTTCACGACCGGTATAACCGGTGGTGCCGATAACGACGCTGCTGTCTTCCGGCGTGGCCCCGATCACCTCGGCCAGGGCCTCCCGCCGGCTCAGCCGGGGCGCCCCGGAGGCGATGTCGGATTCGGCAAATGCGTTCGGCTGCGACGCTGGCTGCCACTGCGCCTGCAGTTCGGCCGGTTCCACCGATCCCTTGTGCATGACGAAAGCGTAAGGCAGGCCGCTGCGGTCCATTTGCCAGTTGGCCACCGTCAGCGCCCCCTCGACGGCGTCGGCTTCGCGTGGAAACCAGGCCCAGGGGATCTGCAGTTCGTCCAGGATGCGACCGGTAATCTGCCCCATCAATTCGTGTTGCGGTTCGTCGCTGAGGCCCGCTTCGCCGCGCAGCGTGATGATCAGCAGCACCGGAATCCGGAATACCCAGTTCAGTGAGCTGAGGGGACTGACCGCGTTGCCCAGGCCCGAGTTCTGCATCATGGCCACGGCGCGCCGGCCCGCCAGCGCGGCACCGCTGGCGGCGGCCACCGCATCACCCTCGTTGGCCGAAGAAATGTAGCTCATGTCCGGATCGTCGATCACGCTGTTGATGAACGGCGTCAGGAAAGAGCACGGCACGCCGGCCCAATGGCGGAAACCCAGGGCCTTGGCGGGCTCGATGAAGTCGCTGGCTTTGATCATGCGCTGCCGGCTCCTCTCAGGCGCCCTGGCGGTACGCGAAGTCACCCGCGCGCTGGAGATCTTCCATGTTGTTGATGTCCATCCAGTGCCCGGAAATGTACTGCACCTGCGGGGCATGCCCATTGGCCACCAGCCGGTTGATCAGCGCGGGCATGTCCAGTCCGTCGAAACCGGGTTCAGCGCGTAGCTGTTCCAGCGCCTCGAGCAGGTACTCACGGCCCTTGCCCGTGGCGCGCATCAGGCCGATCCAGCGGCCATCGGGCCTGCGGCCCTGCCAGTCCCGCTCGGTGCTGATCCGCTGCAGGGTCACTTTCTGCTGGTACATGGCCCGGTCATCGGCTGCCGAGCAATAGGCGAGATCGTTCTTGTTGCCATGGACCTCGTCAATGGGCGAGGAGTCGACCGCGACCAGCAGATCGGCGTCCCAATCCATCAGGTTGTTGAGAATGTAGCTGCGAAAAAGCAGATCGCCGTAAATCAGGACGGTGTCTCCGGAAACGGCGTCCAGCGCGCAATCCAGCGAGGCGAGTTCGCTGCTGGAATCCCAACGCGGGTTGACCACGACCCTGGCGCCCTGCGCGTCGATGGCTTCGTTGCGATACCCTCCGACCACGGTGATTTCGTTGATGCCCTGAGCCTTGAACTTGTCCACCAGCCGGCGCAACACGGTCTGGCCGGCCACCGGGATCATCACTTTCGGACGATCACGGGTCAGCTCGTCCATTCCCTGGCCGCGGCTCGCGGCAAGGATGATCGCGGACGCGTCGCTGCGCGCGCTGGGCGCGTAGATTTTTTCGGCCTCGAGGAGTTCGTCGGCGCCCTGCAGCCGAAAAATCTCGGCCACCGGGGCGACCCGCCCTTCGACATCGACCAGTGAATCGGTCTCGCGAATCGTGCGCGCGGCGTCCTGCATGGCCGTTATATTGGCGCGGATCATGTGGTTGGCCCAGATCACCAGGCTGATGTCGTGCTCGCGAAACACCTCGGTCGGCGTGGAATAGTATTTGGTCGGCACGATCACCAGCGGGCAGCGTCCGGCCCACTCGGTCGCAAAAGCCAGCACTTCGTCCGGCCGCGACAACTTGCTGTGGATCAGGATCGCGTCCGCGCCGGCCCGGCGATAGGCCTCGCCGCGTCGCAATGCTTCTTCGAGGCCCCATCCCGCGATGAAGGCTTCGACTCTGGCCACCACGCAAAAATCGTCGTCGCTCTGCGCGTCCTTGCCTGCCTGGATCTTGCCGCAGAAGGTGTCGACATCTTCGAGTTCCTGGCGTTCGCCCTGGATGAAGCTGTTGGTTTTGGGAAACATTTTGTCCTCGATGCACACGCCGGCCACGTCGCGCTGCTCGAGTTTACGAACCAGCCGGCGCATGTTGTTGAAATCACCGTATCCCGTGTCGCCGTCCAGCAGGATCGGGATGCGGGTGGCATCCGCCATGAACTCGAGGGTTTCGACCACCTGCGTCCAGCTGAGCTCATTGTTGTCGCGCACGGCATGCTGCGCGGAAAGTGCCAGGCCGGAGCCCCAGATGCCCTTGAAGCCGGCCTCTTCGACGATCCTCGCGCACAGGCCGTTGTGCGCTTCGAGGATGAATTCGATGTCGGTGGAGCTCAGCAGGTTTTTCAGTTGCGTGGTTTTTTTCATGCCATTCAGTAATCCGCGTACTCGGCCCGGATGGCCGGCAATATTTCCTTCACGGCGCGCTCGACATCTTCCGGGAAATCGATTTCGATCCAGGGCAGACCGCTGATATCCTCGTAGCCGAATCGCCTCGGCTGCTCGAGCAAGAGGTTCCGCAGCGCCTCTTCGTGAGGTGAATCCGCGAGCCCTTCGCGGTCGAAGCGCGCGCATTCCAGCGCAATCTCGGCCGCGCAAGCCGGTTCGAAACGGAAAAAGCCCACCGATTCGCCGATCGTGTCGTACACGAGCCCCGGATCCAGGCGCTTGCGGAAGTCGACCATCAGGCCGTCGCGAACGGCTATCTTTACCGGTTCTTCGCCGGGCGTGAATTCGCGGTCGAGCAGGTAACAGTTGCCGATACCTGTATTCACCAGCCGCTCCAGGATAAGCGGGTGATACAGCACGTCCGCATCCATGACGAGCACCGGCACGCCGGCCTCAAGTGTCTCGCGGGCCGCCCACAGGCTGATGACACTGCCCTGTTCGTAGCGCGGATTGAAATGGAAGGACACGTCCGGGCGCACCGCGAGCGTGCCGACGTGGTCGATCACGCGGTCGGCCTCGTATCCGACAACGAGGTCCGCGCGGCGCATGCCGAAGCGGTGCAGGTTCTCGAGGTGCCGCGCCAGCAGGCTGCGGCCGCCGAACTCCATCAGGCACTTGGGCTGTCCCTGCGGACTGAAATCCGCGAGGCGGCTTCCGCGGCCCGCGGCGAGAATGACTGCGCGCATGTTCGACACCCTGCTGCCTGCGCTCATTGTAACGGATACTCCGCCAAGGATGGCTTTCTCAGTCCCGCAGCACGAGCGGCAGCTCGTCCTCGCGGGCCTCGAAGCCGAGGCGCCGGTAAAAAGCCAGCGCCCGCTCGTTGCCGTCGTGAAGCGTCAACCGCACGTAAGCTCCGCCCCAGGCTCGGCCGCGCTCGCGCACAGCGTCCATCAGGTCGCGCCCCAGCCCCCTGCCGCGCATTTCGTCGGCCACGTACAGGTCCTGCAGGTACACGCCCGGCACGCCCCGCCAGCTTGAAAATTCGTAAAAATAAACCGCGAGTCCGACTGCCTGCCCGTTTTCGAAGGCCAGCAGCGCTTCGAAGTGGGGTTCCGATTCGAAGCCGAAGCGGCGAATATCCTGCACGCTGCTCTTGATGTCGGCTGTTTTGCCCAAGGCAGCCGCAAGATCGAGCAGCAGGCGATGTATCTCCGCCGCATCTTCAATGCCGGCCTGCCGGATCACCACGGCGCCCACCCGCGTCAGTCGCTCTCGAGACGACCGTAGCGGGCCAGCACTTCACGCAGAGCGTCATGCCGCACGGCTTTCACCAGGTGGCCGCGATCGCCGCGCATGTCGCGCGCCGCGACCATGGCGTTGATGATGGCTTCCTCGGTGGCTTCGACCGTGGCCTGGAAGAGCGCGTCCAGCCGGCCGTTGGCGAGCGTGCTCACTTCGACGGCATTCCCTTCCTGGCCGGCTTGCGGATTGGCTGTGGAGAACGCGATAAAAATGTCTCCCGAGCCGTTGCCCGCGACGCTGCCGTTGCGCGCCAGGCCCAGAGCGGCGCGGCGGGCGAGGCGTTTGAGCTGGTGCGGCAGCAGCGGCGCATCGGTTGCGAC
>JAVVFH010000017.1:0-29046 GCA_032250585.1 Lysobacterales bacterium | reverse complement strand
GCCGGGTACGGCTCAGGCATCGCCAGACTCCTCGTCGGGGCCATTGTCCGGGCGCTCGTCGAGGAAAGCGACCACTGTCCACGGCGGCAGCGCCAGGCGTTCGCTGTGAATTTCGGGCAGTTCGCGACTGTGGTACACCGCGCGGCCGGTCGGCGCGGACATCTCGGCTGGCGGGCCGTCGAGGTTGACCAGCAGATGCCATTGGCCGCCGCTGGCCAGCCGCCAGCTCAGCCCCAGCAGCCGCTCGCCCGGCCGTTCCGCCCGGCCGTCCGTGCCGGGCAGCCGCGGGACCAGCAGTTGCCGCCGCAGCTTCAGCAAGCGGCGGTAGCGTTCCAGGCTTTCCTGGCCGCGGAGCGACTGGCATTCCCGCCAGTCCAGCTTCGCTTGCCGGAAGGTATCCGGGGCATTCGGATCCGGGATGAGTTTCAGCCTCTGCGGCTCACTGAATTCGGGAAACCGCTGGAATTCGCGGCGGCGTCCTGCCCTGACCGCTTCGGCGAGTTCGCCGTGGTGATCGCAAAAATACGGGAAGCGGCTCGACGCGCCGAACTCTTCACCCATGAACAGCAGTGGCGGATGGGGTGAGAGCAGCAGCAGGGCCTCGGCCACCGCCCGTTCGTCGGCCGCGGTCAGTTCGGACAGCCGTTCGCCCAGCGCCCGGTTGCCGACCTGGTCGTGGTTCTGCAGGAACGAGACGAAGGCGGTCGGCGGGAGGTGCGCGCTCGGCTCGCCCCTGGGCCGGTCACGGTGTTGCGAGTATTCGCCCTGGTAGGCGAAACCCTCTGCCAGGCAGCGGGCCAGCTGTCCGGGCGGGTCCGCACCATAATCCTCGTAGTAGCCGCGGGTCTCCCCGGTCAGCAGCACGTGGATGGCGTGATGGAAGTCGTCGTTCCACTGGGCGGTAAAGCGCGGCTGCGCCTCGCCCGGCGCCGGGCGCAGATAATGTGCGGCGTTGTCGTCGTTCTCGAGCACCAGGTGGACCTGTTGGTCGGGCGACAACGCGGCCCGCACCCGGTCGGACAGTTCTTCGAGAATGTCGGGGCGGGAGCGATCGAAAATGGCGTGCACCGCATCGATGCGCAGGCCGTCCAGGTGGAATTCCCCCAGCCAGTAAAGCGCGTTGTGGATGAAAAATTCGCGCACCATGCGGCTGTGCTCGCCGTCGAAATGAATGGCCTGCCCCCAGGGGGTCTCGACCCGGTCGGTGAAGAACTGCGGCGCATAAAGGTGCAGGTAGTTGCCGTCCGGGCCAAAGTGGTTGTAGACCACATCGAGGATGACCATCAGACCTTCACCATGTGCCGCTTGTACGAGCCGCTTCAGGTCTTCGGGACGGCCGTAGGCGCTGGCGGGCGCAAAAGGCAGCACGCCGTCATAACCCCAGCCGCGCCGGCCGGGAAAAGCGGCGACCGGCATCAGCTCGACGGCCGTCACGCCCAGATCGGCGAGATACGCCAGGCGCTCGGCAACGCCGTCGTAAGTTCCGCCCACACTGAAGGTTCCCACGTGGAGTTCGTAGACGACCGCCTCGTTCCACGGCCGGCCTTGCCAGTCGGCGTCCTGCCAGTCGAAAGCACCGGGGTCGATCAATTCGCTGCGTTCGTGGACACCATCCGGATTGCAGCGCGAAGCGGGGTCGGGAACCACCAGGTCGCCGTCGATCCGGAAGCCGTAGCGGGTGCCGGCCGTGACGTCGTCGCGATGGCATTCGTAAAAACCGTCCGGCAAGGGGGTCATCACCGTTTCGGAGTCTGCCTCGAGGCAAAGATCGACGCGCGAGGCGCCGGGTGCCCACAGCCTGAAGCGCACGCCGTCGTCGACGAATTCAGCTCCGAAAGGCATTGAGTGCCGGCGTTTCACTTCTGCGGCGCCGTCAGCAACACCAGTGAACGAGCCACCAGCGGATAATCCGAGGCGGGTGAGTGGAGCACGTCTCCCTCCGCGTCGGGCAGGCTGGTATCCAGCAGCCGCCGCCAATCCTTGCCGCCTGCCGAGGCCGGCAGTTCGAAGGAGATTTCCTCGCTGCTGGCGTTGAGCAGCAGCAAGAATGCGTCGTCGCTCAGGCTGTTGCCGTACGCATCGGTCTCGCGCAGTTCGCCGCCGCCCATCAAAAAGCCCAGGCAACGCGCAAACTGCTGGTCCCAGTCTTCGTCGCTCATCTCCGCGCCGGTCGGGTCCAGCCAGCGGATGTCCTGCGTATCCGCGCCCTTGAGCAGCCGGTCCTGAAAGAAATGCCGGCGCCGAAAGGCCCGGTGCCTTCGCCGCAGGTCGATCACCCGACGGACGAAACTCAGCAGATCTTCGTGCTCGTCGAGCCGCGACCAGTCCAGCCAGCTGATCTCGTTGTCCTGGCAGTAGGCGTTGTTGTTGCCCTGCTGGCTATGGACCATTTCGTCGCCGGCGCGGATCATCGGCACGCCTTGCGAGAGCAGCAATGTAGCGAAGAAGTTGCGCCGTTGGCGCGCGCGCAGGGCGAGGATTTCCGGGTCGTCTGTGGGGCCTTCGACGCCACAGTTCCAGCTCAGGTTGTGGTCTTCGCCGTCGCGGTTGTCCTCGCCGTTTTCCTCGTTGTGCTTTTCGTTGTAACTGACCAGATCCTGCAGCGTGAAGCCGTCGTGGCTGGTCACGAAATTGATGCTGGCATAAGGCCGCCGGCCGCTGTGCTCGTAGAGGTCGCTGGAGCCGGTGAGCCGGTAGGCGAGGTCGCCGATGACGCCGCCTTCGCCCTTCCAATAGGCCCGCACGGCGTCCCGGTAGCGGCCGTTCCATTCGGTCCAGCCGACCGGGAAGTTGCCGACCTGGTAACCGCCGTCGCCCAGGTCCCAGGGCTCCGCGATGAGCTTGACCTGCGACAGCACCGGATCCTGGTGGATGATGTCGAAGAAGGCCGACAGGCGGTCCACTTCGTGCAGTTCGCGGGCCAGCGCGGACGCCAGGTCGAAACGGAAACCGTCGACGTGCATCTCCAGTACCCAGTAGCGCAGGCTGTCCATGATCAGCTGCAGCACCCGTGGGTGGCGCATGTTGAGGCTGTTGCCGCAGCCCGTGTAGTCCATGTAGTAACGCGGGTCGTCGTTGAGCAGGCGGTAATAGGCCCGGTTGTCGATGCCGCGAAATGAAAAGGTGGGGCCCAGGTGGTTGCCTTCGGCCGTGTGGTTATAGACCACGTCGATGATCACTTCCATGCCCGCCTCGTGCAGCGTTTTGACCATGGTCTTGAATTCTTTCACGGCGTCGTTGGCCGCGAGACGGGAATCGGCCGCGAAGTAGGCGATGGAGTTGTAGCCCCAGTAGTTGCGCAGACTCCGTTCGACCAGGTCGCGATCGTCGATGGCCGTGTGCACCGGCATCAATTCGACGGCGGTCACGCCGAGTTCCCGCAGATAATCGATGACTGGCCTGCAGCACAGACCCGCATAGCTGCCGCGCAGATTCTCGGGTACGCCCGGATGCAGGTGGGTGAATCCGCGCACGTGCAGTTCGTAAATGATGGTGTCATGCCAGGGGATGTTCGGCGGTCGGTCGTCGCCCCAGCTGAACGCTCCGTCGATAACCTGCGCGTGGGGCAGGTCGCGGAAATTTCCTGTCGAATCGAAAGACAGGTCCTCGTCCGGATCGCCGATGCGGTAGCCGAAATGCGCGTCGCTCCAGCGCAGATCGCCAACCACTGCCTTCGCGTAGGGGTCCAGCAGCAGTTTGTCGGGGTTGAAGCGGTGACCTTCCTCCGGCGCGTAGGGCCCGTGAACATAATAGCCATAGCGCTGACCCGGGCGGGCGTCGGGCAGGAAACAGTGCCAAACCTGGTCGGTGCGCTCCGTGAGTTCGATCCGGGCAAGCTCCCGCTGGCCGTCGTCACTGCACAGGCACAGCTCGACGCGTTCGGCGTGCTCGGAGAAAAGCGCGAAGTTCACGCCGTTGCCGTTCCAGGTCGCGCCGAGTGGGTACGGATCGCCCGGCCAGACGTTCATGGTTTCGTTCATATCCGCCGCCAATGGGCTCGTTTAGTCTTGATGTTCCGTCCCGGCTTGCAGGATCCCGCTCTGCCGCAGCTGATCGAGCAATCCCGCAACCGGCAGCTGCGCCCAGGTAGGACGATTGTCGAGTTCATACCTGAGTTCATAAAAGGCTTTCTCCAGCACGAACAGGTCGATCAGTGCTTGCATGTCCGCCACAGAGGATTTGCAGAAGCCCCGGTCTGCGGTGGCTTCAGACCAGGCTTGCAGGAAGGCGCGGCTGGCCCGGTCGCGCCAGTCACGCGCCAAACGAGCCACGACCTCCGGTTCACCCATCCCGATTTCCGCTTGCTGTTTGATGGCCGATTGCACGGCGTAATCGAAAGACCTCAACATGCCGGCCACGTCCCGCAGCGGGCTGTGCTTGTGCCGGCGCTCGGCAAGCGTGCGCGCCGGTTCGCCCTCGAAATCGGTGATGATGAAATCGTTCTCCGCGATCAATACCTGGCCGAGGTGGAAGTCGCCGTGATAGCGCGTCTTGAGGCCCTGCAGTCGGGCCGGACAGCAGTCTTGCAGCCATTGCACGATTTGTGCCCGGTGGCCCAGCAGCGACGTCGCCTGCGCTTGTGCGCCTTCGGGCAGCCGCCCCTGGCAGACGCTCAGCATGTCAAGGGTCTGATCCGCCTCACGCTGCACCGTTTCACGCCACTGCCGCAGGTCTTCGGGGGTGATGGGTTCGGGGTCGAACGCCGGGTCGATGCCGGCCGTGGCCAGCGCTACGTGCAGTTCGCCGCTGCGGCGTCCGAGCGTGCCCAGCAGCGCTTCGTTGCCGGCATGCGCCTGATCCAGGGCCCCACTCGTCATCTCGTCCGGCCGCAGCTTGGCGTCGTCCAAAAAGCGCTGCAGGTAATGGGTGATGTGATCCCAGCCATCGCCCTGACTGTGCCGGAATTCCTGGGCGAGGGCGATCACGCTGCGGGTTTCGCCATCATCGTATTCCACGGCCCCGGCCAGCCGGGGAAAGTGGCGAAACCGGGTATGTTCCGTCAGAAAGCGGCTGATCTCGAGTTCGGGGTTGGGCCCGTCTGCAGTGCGGCGATTGATCTTCAGGAATACCCGTTCGTCGAGAAAAACAATGGTGTTGCTGCTCTCGCCCGGCGGTATTTGCAGTTCGGCAGCCGGCCCGATCTCGCCGAGTATCTGCGCGCCGGCGCGGGTGGTGATGAAGCGCAAACAGCCTTCGGGCAAAGGAATTTCCTGGCCGCGCGCAATGGCGGCGACCAGCGTTCGGCAGAAGTTGGCATTATGAAAGGCTTCATACAGCACGCCGACGCGGGCACGGTCACGGACCCGGGCGATGGCATTGCCCAGCACTTCGCGTACGGGCTCTTCGTGATCGTTGCCCCAGGTCATGGCCAGCGGCATGAAATAGGTCTGTTCGCTGCCGTCCTCGGAACTGACGCGGACCCAATGCAGCAGGTAGCTGTCTGCCCCGGTCGCCCACGCGACGCGGCGGCTGATTTCGACCGCGCGGATGTCCGCGCTTTTGGCCGCGAACCAGCGCCGTGACCGCAGGTAGGCGGGCAGCGCGCTGGTGGTCAGGCGGTTGAGCATGCTGGCGGAAAGCTGCCGGCGTTCGCGGGGCTGCTGCTCCGGAAAGAAAGCCTGCCAGCCGTCGCCGACGACCAGCGTGATCAGGTCGCTGCGGGGCAGCGTTTCGACGTGCCAGTCGGGTATTTCGGCCTCGGAGGAGAGTCGAAACCAGAGAAAGCCGTGGCCGGCCAGCGTCAGCAGATAAGGCAGATCGCCGATCGGCGGAAAAGGCGTGCGACCCATCAGGTCGACCGGGATCGCACCCTTGAAACGGGACAGGTCGAGTTCCACTGGCTGCGCGGTGGCGGCAAGATTGGCCACGCACAATATCGTTTCGTCCTCGTATTCGCGAAGGTAGGCGAGTACGCGGCGGTTACCCGGCCGCAGCAGGCTCAGGCTGCCGCGCCCGAAGGCGGGCGAGTTTTTGCGCACCGCGATCAGCCGGCGGGTCCAGTTCAGCAGCGAGGAGGCGTCGCGCGCTTGCGCCTCGGCGTTGACCGCCTCGTAGCCGTAAATCGGGTCCATGATCGGCGGCAGGTAAAGCTGCTGGGGGTCGGCCCGCGAAAAACCGGCGTTGCGGTCGGGCGACCACTGCATCGGCGTGCGCACGCCGTTGCGGTCACCGAGAAAGATGTTGTCGCCCATGCCCAGTTCATCGCCGTAATAGAGGATCGGTGAGCCGGGCATCGACATCAGCAGGCTTTTCAACAGCTTGATCCGGCCGATGTCGTTGTCCATCAGCGGCGCCAGCCGCCGCCGGATGCCGACGTTGATGCGGGCGCGGGGATCGCTCGCGTAGGTCTCGTACATGTAATCGCGCTCCGCGTCGGTGACCATCTCCAGGGTCAGTTCGTCGTGGTTGCGCAGGAAAATCGCCCATTGGCAGGAATCGGGAATCGCCGGGGTCTGCTCCAGTATCTCGAGGATCGGATGGCGGTCCTCCTGGGCGAGCGACATGTACATCCTCGGCATCAGCGGAAAATGATAGGCGACGTGACACTCATCGCCGTCGCCGAAGTAGTCGAGTACGTCTTCCGGCCACTGGTTGGCTTCGGCGAGGAACATCCGGTTGTCGTAATGCTCGTCAACCACCGAGCGCAGGTGCTTCAGCACGGCGTGGGTTTCGGGCAGGTTCTCGTTGTTCGTGCCTTCGCGCTCGCAGAGGTAGGGAATGGCATCCAGGCGCATGCCGTCGACGCCCATGTCGAGCCAGAAGCGCATCGCGCGGATGATCGCCTTGATCACCGCCGGGTTATCGAAATTCAGGTCGGGCTGGTGCGAAAAGAAGCGATGCCAGTAATACTGCTTGGCGACCGGATCCCAGGCCCAGTTGGAGGTTTCGGTGTCGGTGAAGATGACACGCGTACCGGCATATCGGGTGTCGGAATCGCTCCAGACGTAGTAATTACGTTTCGCCGAACCCGGCGGCGCACGCCGGGCGGCCTGGAACCAGGGGTGCTGGTCGGAGGTGTGATTAATCACCAGTTCCGTGATCACGCGCAGCCCGCGGCGATGCGCCTCGCGGATCAGTTGGCGGAATTCGCGGCGCGTGCCGAACGCCGGATTGATTTTCTGGTAATCGGCGATGTCGTAGCCGTCGTCGCGCATCGGCGAGGGATAGAACGGCAGCAGCCAGATCACGTTGACGCCCAGGTCGGCGATGTAATCGAGCTTCTGGATCAGACCGCGAAAATCGCCGATGCCGTCGTCGTTGCTGTCCATGAAGGTCTTGACGTGCAATTGATAGACGATGGCATCCTTGTACCACAGCGGATCGGATTCCGGGGTCGGGGAAGCGCTGCTGTTTTTCGTTTCTGCCGCCATCACATGTAGTAGGCAAAATCGCGCTCGGTCCGCAGGTGCCGCCGCAGCCGGAAGATATGGGCCGGCGAGATGCCGGGATCTAGATCGATGTAATTGTGGGCGCCGTGCCACAACAGCCGCAGGTTGCCCAGTTGGTCATGCATCTGGAAGGGCTCGTCCCCGGTCAGGCCCAGCGCGTTCAGTGAGAGTGTCAGCCAGCCACCCTGGCGATGGTGCGGATCGAGGTTCACGACGACCAGCACGACGTTGTCTTCGTCCTCGGTCGCCTTGCTGTAACAGACCAATTGTTCGTTATCGATCTCGTGAAAGCGGAGATTGCGGTTCAGGTGCAGCGCCGGATTGTCGCGGCGGATACGGTTCACGCGCGCGATGAGGTCGCGCAGGCTCTCCGGGCGCTCCAGGTCCCATTCGCGCAGCTGGTACTTCTCGGAATCGAGGTATTCCTCGCTGCCGGGTTCGCGCGGCTCGCTTTCACCCAGTTCGAAGGCCGGCCCGTAGATTCCATAACTGGCGCTCAGCGTCGCTGCCAGTACCAGCCGCGTGATAAAGGCCGGCCGACCGCCGAATTGCAGGTATTCGCTCAGGATGTCGGGAGTGTTGGGCCACAGGTTGGGGCGGAAGTATTCACTGCCCTCGGTGTGCGCCAGTTCCAGCGCGTAATCGGTGAGTTCCGGCTTGGTATTGCGCCAGGTGAAGTAGGTGTAGGACTGGCTGAAGCCGAGTTTCGCCAGGCGGTGCATGACCCGTGGGCGGGTGAAGGCCTCAGCCAGAAAAATGGTATCCGGATGGCGGTGGCGCACCTCCGCGATGACCCACTCCCAGAAGGGAAAGGGCTTGGTGTGCGGGTTGTCGACGCGGAAGATCCGCACGCCGCGCTCGGCCCAGTGCAGGAACACGCTGAGGAGTTCGCGCCACAGCGCCTGCCAATCGTCCGTTTCGAAATTGAAGGGGTAGATGTCCTGGTATTTTTTCGGTGGGTTCTCGGCGTACTGCACCGTCCCGTCCGGACGCCAGGAGAACCATTCAGGGTGCTCGCGTACGTAGGGATGGTCCGGTGAGCACTGGAAGGCGATGTCCAGCGCCACTTCCAGATCAAGCCGGGCCGCGGTCGCGATGAAGGCATCGAAATCCGCCTCGGTGCCCAGCTCCGGATGGATCGACTTGTGGCCGCCATCGGGGCTGCCAATCGCCCAGGGGCTACCCGGGTCGTCCGGGCCGGCCGCCAGCGCGTTGTTGGGTCCTTTGCGCTGGCTGCTGCCGATCGGATGAATGGGCGGCAGGTAGATCACGTCGAAACCCATTTCACTGACGTAGCTGAGCTTTTCCGCGGCGCCGCGCAAACCGCCGAAAGAGCGGGGGAACAGTTCATACCAGGCCCCGTAACGCGCCCGTTCGCGTTCGACGGTCACCTCCTGCACGGGCGCGTACTCGCTGGCGAAGGAGCGGTCCGCGTGCCGCAGCATCAGCTCCAGCAGGTCGCTGTCCAGTGCCAGGGCCCGCCGCGCTTCCAGGTCGCCATCGCCTGCGAGGCGTTCCGCCCAGTGGCTCAGGCG
This sequence comes from Lysobacterales bacterium, assembly GCA_032250585.1. Taxonomy (GTDB): domain Bacteria; phylum Pseudomonadota; class Gammaproteobacteria; order Xanthomonadales; family SZUA-36; genus JAVVFH01. The sequence goes on along the minus strand of JAVVFH010000017.1, from coordinate 20,123 downwards.
TCGCGCATCCACGGGCCTGGCGCGCGCCGCGGCTTGCTGCACCTGTTGCGAACCGAGCTCGAGCGCAAGGCGGATATCGGCTGCCCCGCTGCGGCGCGTCAGCTCCGAGCGCCAGGTCAGGAAGGGGTCGACCCAGGCACTGACCGTGTAGCAGTAGCGGTCGATCTCCTCGACCGTGAATTGTCCCTGCCAGCGGTCGTTGCCCAGCGGGACCATGGGTACTTCGCGCCAGCGGCGCTGAGCGCGTGTGCGGTACTTCACGACCGCCTGGATCTGGTCGTGGCCGTCGGTGAATACGTCGGCTTCTACTGTCATGCGCTCAGCGACGATCCGCTTGACCGGGAAGCGGCCGCAGTCCGACGCCGGCCGCAGCTTTTCGATGACAACGCGTTGACGCCCTTCGATGTCTTTGCCGGGCGCGGCGGTCACGCGCGGTCCTCCACGGGTTCGAGAAACAGGATGCCGAGCGGCGGCAGCGTCAGGACGATGGACTGGTAGCGCCCGTGCATCGGTATCGGCGCGGTCTCGACTTCGCCGAAGTTGCCGATGCCGCTGCCGCCGTAATAGCGCGCATCACTGTTTAGCACTTCGCGCCAGGCACCGCGCCGGGGCACGCCCAGCCGGTAGTTGTCGCGCACCACCGGGGTGAAATTACAGACCACGAAGACGGTCTGTTCGGGGTCGCCGCCCTTGCGCAGGAAACTGATCACGCTTTCTTCCCAGTCGTGCACGTCGATCCATTCGAAGCCCTCGTTCGCAAAGTCGCGCTCGAACAGGGCGGGTTTTTCGCGGTAGGCGGCATTCAGGTCCCGGACCCAATGGCGAATTCCCGCGTGGGGCATGTGTTCCACCTGGTCCCAGCGCAGCGGGCTGTCGTGGTCCCACTCCTGCCACTGGCCGAACTCGCAGCCCATGAACAGCAGCTTTTTGCCCGGGTGGGCGTACATATAACCCAGCAGCAGGCGCAGATTGGCCGCTTTTTGCGCGTCGTCGCCGGGCATCTTGCCGATCAGCGAGCCCTTGCCGTGCACCACCTCGTCGTGCGAGAAGGGCAGCATGAAATTTTCCGAAAACGCGTACATCAGGCTGAAGGTCAGCTGGTTGTGATGATACTTCCGGTTGACGGGGTCCTGGGCCAGGTAATTCAGGGTGTCGTGCATCCAGCCCATATTCCACTTCAGGCCGAAACCCAGGCCGCCGAGAAAGGTGGGCCGCGAGACCATCGGCCAGGCCGTCGATTCCTCGGCGATCAACTGCACGTCGGGGTATGCCTGGTAAACCGATTCGTTCAAATGGCGGAGAAAATCCACCGCTTCGAGGTTCTCGTTGCCGCCAAAACGGTTGGGAATCCATTCGCCCTCGGGGCGGGCGTAATCAAGGTAGAGCATCGAGGCCACGGCATCCACGCGCAGTCCGTCGACGTGATAACGGTCGAGCCAGAAGTGTGCGCTGGAGGCCAGAAAGCAGCGCACCTCGTGGCGGCTATAGTTGAAAATGTAGCTTTTCCACTCGGGGTGAAAGCCCTGGCGCGGGTCGGCGTGCTCGTACAGGTGGGAACCGTCGTAATAGGCGAGGCCGTGAAGGTCGCTGGGAAAATGCGAGGGCACCCAGTCCAGCAACACGCCGATGCCGCGCTGGTGCAGGTGATCGACGAAGTACATGAAATCCTGCGGGCTTCCGTAGCGCGCGCTCGGCGCAAAATAGCCGGTACATTGATAACCCCAGGAGCCGTAGAACGGATGTTCCATGACCGGCATCAGTTCGACATGGGTAAAGCCCATGTCCGTGACATAGTCCGCCAGGCGATGGGCCAGTTCACGGTAGTCGAGGAAGCCTCCGTCCGCCGCCTTTTGCCAGGAGCCGGGATGAACTTCGTAGACGGACATCGGCCGATCAAGCGCGTTGCGGGACCTTCGGCCGGCCATCCATTCGCCGTCACCCCAGTCGTAGCTGAGGTCCCAGATTCTCGATGAGGTTCCGGGCGGGTTTTCCCAGGCGCTCGAAAACGGATCGCCTTTGTCCGCGCTGTATTCGTTGAGGCGCGATTCGATGTGATATTTATACAGCGCGCCTGCCCCGAGATCGGGAACGAAGCCCTCCCATATGCCCGATTCATCTTCACGGGCGCGCAGCGGGTGAAGCCCCGGTTGCCAGTCATTGAAATCCCCGATGACCGACAGGGCCTCGGCATTCGGAGCCCACACGGCAAACCAGGTGCCGGCCGGTTCATCGCAGGGAAACGCGCCCAGTTTTTCATAGAGTCGGGTGTGCGTACCTTCCTTGAACAGGTAGATATCCTGTTCGCCGAGGCGGCTGTAGGCTTTTCGGGCAGTGCCGCGTTGCGACGGCACCGTGCTGCTTGTTCGTTTCATGCTGCGTGGTGTTGTCACTGTCTGCCGAGGTGGAAAAGATGTCCGGTTTATCGGGGTGAGCCGATGCGTGCGCGCGAAACGCCCCCGATTATGAATAATAAGCAGTATTCATGCCAGATTGATTGCGTTTTTTCGCTGATCGGAGCGTTGTCTGCCGGATTCTCAGGTTACGGCGCGCATGATTTTTGCCGCGCCGGACTCTGCCGTCGCGAAAAAGCGGAAAATTGCAAAAAGCTTTGCAACTGTTACAAACCGTCGACGGCGCCCGACGGCTGCCAACGATGCCGCGGCTTAGCGGATTACGTGCCAGCGGGTCTGACGGCCGGCCAGGTAAATCACTTTTTCGCCATCGAACCAGGCGCTCTGCTCCAGCATGATGGCCACCAACAGGTCATCCCACTCGGGAACCGCCTGCTTGATGTTGCCTTCGATGGCATAGGCGGTGTTCGGAAAGAGGCGTCGCGCACCGAGAATCGGCAGCGTGGCCTGTTTGTCCCACATGCCCATGCCCGGCCCCGGGGCGTGGCCGAACATGCCTACCGGGTGGGTGTAAATGCTGGCCTGGATTCCGGCCTCGCGACTGGCTTGCAGCGCCCGTTCGAAAATCCGGTTGCCACTGCGGCCGGTTTTGAACTCGCCGGTCAGCAGATCCTGCCAGCGGTTGCCGGTGGCGAGCGCCGCAACCAGGCCCGGTGGGACGTCCGCCTCGCCGCCGCGCAGGACATAGCCCATCTCCTGGGTGTCGGTGCACAGTTTCAGGTAACAGATTCCGACATCGGTGTGCAGCACGTCTCCCGGCATGATGATGCCGTTGTCGCCGCAGAACGGGTCCTCGGCAGTGCACTGTCCGCCGCGGCGTTGATAATTGACATACGGCTGAAACCAGATCGGCAGTTCCAGCTCACTGAAACGCTGGACGATGAACCAGGCCACGTCATCGGTGGTCGTGACCCCCGGCGTGATCACCGCGTTTGAAAACGCCTCCGCAATGACGCTGCGCGCCAGTGCAACGACCTGCGGATAAACCGCCAATTCCATCGCACTGCGTGATTCGAGCCAGCGGACGACCAGGTCTTCGGCGGGCACCAGTTTTCGCTGCTGGTCGTCGTCGAGCACTTCCATAAGACGCTGGTGCAGGGCATGGGTCAGGCCATCGGCCACCGGCCAGTTCCGCGACACGTTGATTCCGATGCGCCGCGGGTTGCGTTCTTTAATCAGGTCGCTCAGGGCTTGCCACTGGTCATCCAGCCCACCGCCCGCCCAGGCCGAAGTATAGGGCTCACCCAGCGGGTAGCGGTTCACCGTCAGGCGCTCCACCGAGCCGTTGTCCTGCAGATCGAAGATCAGCATGGTCGTGCGGCGCGCAGCGTGGGCAGGTTGCGGCACCAGCGTGAAGTAAACCGGGTCTTCGGCATACTCGCGGGCCAGGACCAGCCACATGTCGATGCCGGTCTCGCGCATCAATTTCGGCAGCAGGGTTTCCAGCCGGTCGATGAGCATCCGGTTCTCGACCGCCGGGCGTTCCCGCAGCGGCAAAACCGCCGGTGTCGCGGACACTTCGCGGCCCTGGCTGAACCCAGGTGTCGCGTCGGGTCCGTCGGCAACGCCGGCCGATGCGAGCGAAATGCCGGCCAGCAGCATGAAAAGCCAGCGCAGCTGACGCGTGGATCCGGGTTCTGTCATCTTCGTGCTCCGTCGATCGCCGTGTAATCGGACCGGCGTCATAGTAACCCAAACCCCAAGTAACCCAAACCCCGAACACTGGTCAGAGCCGTGCTTCTTTGCGGGCCTGCGAATGGAGTCCGGTCAGCGTCCGGTCCTGTTCAATCGGGACGGCAACTTACCGGGGTTGCAGGGGATGATTGCTGTCGTACGCAACCGCGTCATGATACCGTATGCGGCCGATTCGGGGTTGAAGCGCAGGGCCTGGCGAGAGGACAATAGACAGACGCATTCCGAGCAGGATCTCGCCCGCCCGCGGTGCCTGTTCTGCGGGAGTATCTTCCGGCAGACAGGCCTTTCAACAACAAACGAAAAATGGATTTGAACATGAGCGCATTTCTGCGAACCGTTGTGGTTTTGACTGTTCTTGCCGTGATTTTCGGTGGCTTGTTCACCTGGCGGTTTCAGCAGATCGACCGGCAGCGCGAGCTTATGTCGCAGGCGCCGCCGCCGGCTGCTGTCGAGGCGGTCGAAGTGACGAGCCGGCGCTGGCAGGAGTCGATCACCGCGATCGGCGCCCTGCGGGCGATCAATGGCGTCGAACTCGCCAATGAAGTAGCGGGCGTGGTCGAGGCTGTGGATTTCGAATCCGGTGAGCAGGTTGAAGCCGGCCAGGTCCTGATCCGGCTGAACGCCGAAATCGACCAGGCGGTGCTCGAGACACGACGGGTCGAAGCACGGCTCGCGCTGCAACGCCTTGAGCGTTTATCGGACCTGATTGAGCAGCAAGCCGTTTCGGAATCCGAGTTCGACGACGCGCGACTGGATTACGAGGCGACCGTGGCGCGCGTCCGTGAACAACAGGCGCTGCTGGACAAGAAAACGATCCGTGCGCCGTTTTCCGGAGTCCTCGGCTTGCGTCAGGTCGACCTGGGAGAGTACCTCGCCGAAGGGACTGCGTTCGTCGGTATCAATATGCTGGACCCAATCCAGGTCGACTTTACGCTTCCCGAGCGGAGCCTGTCGCAGGTGTCGCCCGGCGATGCCGTTGAAGTTCAGGTAGCGGCGTTTCCGGGTGAAAGCTTTTCCGGCAAGGTTTTGGCCCTGGACTCGTCAGTTGTGCCCGAAAGCCGAACGGTGCGCGTCCGGGCTCAGATGGACAACCCGGAGTTGCGGCTGCGGCCCGGCATGTTCGCAAGGGTGCGAACCTGGCGCGATGTCTATCGTGAGGTGCTGACGGTGCCGAGAACGGCGATTTCCTACAATACCTACGGCGATTTCGTCTTTGCCGTGGTAGCGGATGACAAGGGACAAACCGTCGTGGAGCGGGTCACGGTGAAGACCGGCGAGGTTCGTGCCGGTGAAGTCGAAGTGACTGAAGGTATCGGAGCGCAGGCGCGCGTTGTGAAGGCGGGCCTGCTGCGTTTGCGTAATGGGCAGCCCGTTGAAGTCGTGAACAAATCCGGCCGGCCGTCGGAGCAACGCTGATGCGTTTTACCGACATCTTTGTCCGCCGGCCGGTGCTGGCGAGCGTCGTCAGCCTGCTGATCCTGCTGCTGGGCGCGCGCGCGGCGATGGATCTGGAAGTGCGCCAGTTCCCGGAGCTGCAAAGCACCACCGTCACCGTACGCACGGCTTATCCGGGTGCCGATTCGGAGCTGGTCAAGGGCTTTGTCACCACGCCGCTGCAGCAGGCGATCGCCGAAGCCGAGGGAATCGATTTCCTGTCTTCGACCAGCTCCCAGGGTGTGTCGACCATCGACGCGCGCATGGTGCTCAACTACGACGCCAACGACGCCTTGTCCGAGATCCAGGCCAAGGTGGCCAGTCAGCGTGACGTGCTGCCCGAGGAGGTGCGCGATCCGGTGATCACGTCGACCACAGGCGAGACCACCGCACTGATGTACATCGCTTTTTTCAGTGAAACGGTCGAGGTTTCGGGCATCACCGATTACCTGATGCGCGAGGTGCAGCCGAAACTGCAGGCTTTGCAGGGCGTTGGCAAGGCGGAACTGCTCGGCCGCCGCTTTGCGCAGCGAATCTGGATCGATCCGCAACGGCTGGCGGCGATCGACATGACGGCCAACGAACTCGTTCAGGTCCTGCTGGCGAACAATTACCAGGCCGGTATCGGCCGCACGCGCGATGAACTGGTGCAAATCGATCTGAAAGCCAACACCAACGTTTCGACCCCGGAAGCCTTCGAACAACTCATCGTCAAGGAAGTCGACGGCAGCATCATCCGGCTGGCCGAGATCGCGCGTCCCGAACTCGGTTCGCAAACCTATTCTGAGACCAATAATTACAAAGGCCGACCCTCCACTTACGTGGCGATCGAGTTGGCGCCGGGCGCCAATCCGCTGGACGTAGCGGCCCTGGTTCGCGGTGAGCTTCCGGGGATCCGTTCGCAGTTGCCCGCCGGAATCGAGGTTGAACTGGCCTACGACGCGTCCGAATTCATCGAAAACTCCATCCGGGAAGTCATAAAAACCCTGGTCGAAGCCTTGCTGATCGTGCTGGTGGTCGTGTTCCTCTCGCTGGGTTCACTGCGCGCCGCGGTGGTGCCGTCGGTGGCCGTGCCGCTGTCCCTGGTCGGCGGTGCACTGGTCATGCTGGTGCTTGGATTTTCACTGAATCTGCTGACCTTGCTGGCGATGGTGCTGGCAATCGGTCTGGTCGTGGACGACGCCATCATTATTGTCGAGAACGTCCATCGGCACATCGAGCGGGGCGAGCCGCGCTTCGAGGCCTCACTGAAGGGCGCGCGGGAAATGGCCACCCCGGTGCTCGCGATGACGACTACACTGATTGCGGTCTATGCGCCCATCGGTTTCATGGGTGGGCTGGTCGGCTCGCTTTTTTCCGAGTTCGCGTTCACGCTGGCCGGGGCCGTGCTGGTTTCCGGCGTGATTGCGCTGACCCTGTCACCGATGTTGTCGGGACACATCCTGAAACCGCACGGTGAAACCAATCGTTTCGAACAGCGGGTCGAGGCGAGTTTCACGCGCCTGGCCGAAGCCTACAAAGGCGCTCTGGACTGGGCCATGCGCTCGGTCTCTGTGGTGGTCGTGTTCGCGGTGGTGGTGCTACTTTCGATCGGCTTCATGCTGCAATTGAGCCAGAGTGAATTGGCACCCACCGAAGACCAGGGCATCCTGATTTACCAGGCAAAGGCTCCGGAAACGGCGACGTTGGAGTATCTGCAAAAATACGGCACCGACCTGCAGGAGCAATTCGAGCAACTGCCGGAATACGAAAGAAGCTTCATGCTGCTGGGTGTCGGGGGCAGCAATACCCTGTTCGGCGGGGTCCGGCTCACGCCCTGGGACCAACGCAAAATTTCTCAGTTCGAAGTCGAGCCCTTGATGCAGCAGGGCGTTTCAAGGGTCACGGGATTGCGTACCTCGGTGTTCACGCGCCCATCGATCCCCGGCGCCGGGCGGGGACCGCCGTTGCAATTTGTCATCGCGACGGCCAAATCTTACGAAGAACTCGATGCCGTTGCCGATGAGATCATGGTCAAAGCGATGGACAGCGGCCTGTTCGCCTTTTTACAGAAATCGATCGAGTTCGATCGCCCGGTCAAGCGTATCGTGATTGATCGCGAGCGGGCGGCCGATCTGGGCCTGTCAATGGCGGAGGTGGGCCGCGAACTGGCGAGCCTGCTCGGCGGTGGGTTTATCAATCGTTTCGATCTGCAGGGCCGTTCCTACGAGGTCATCCCGCAAGTCGAGTTCTACGCACGCCAAAGCCTTGAGGATCTGAACGAGTATTTCCTGCGAACAGATTCAGGCGAGTTGGTGCCGCTGGGCGGAATCGTGTCGTTCGAGTCAGAGGTCGAGCCATCTCAGCGCACGCAACACAACCAGCTCAACGCCATGACGCTCGAAGGGGCGGTCCGCGGTGGCGCGTCCATGGGCGAGGCCACGGCGTTTCTCGAAAGCGCCGCGGCGGAAGTCTTCCCGCAGGGCTTCAGTTTCGATTACAAGGGTGAGTCGCGCCAGTTCAAGCAACAGGGCGCCGCCCTCTATGTGACCTTCTTCCTGTCGCTGCTGGTCATTTACCTGGTTCTGGCCGCGCAGTTCGAAAGCTGGCGCGATCCGTTCATCATCCTGATTTCGGTGCCGCTTTCGGTTGCCGGTGCCATGGCGTTCATCATGCTTGGTTTCACCAGCATGAACATCTATACCCAGGTCGGCTTGATCACGCTGATCGGCGTGGTCTCCAAGAACGGCATTCTGATCGTCGAGTTCGCCAATCAACTGCAGATTCAGCAAGGCCTGTCCCGGCGGCGTGCGGTAATCGAAGCGGCGGCGATCCGGTTGCGCCCGATTCTGATGACCTCGGCCGCCCTGATCGTTGCGATGATCCCCTTGCTGCTGGCCAGCGGGCCGGGCGCCGAAAGCCGTTACGCGATCGGGCTCACCATCGCGACGGGCCTGGGCATCGGCACGGTACTGACGCTGTTCATCCTGCCCGGCTTCTATATTCTGCTGGCGCGTGAACGGGTGCAGGTATCGTAACGGGTCTTCGCTCAGCCCAGCGTCGCGGCCATCAGCGGCGCCGCCAAAACCCAGCCGGGTAATATTCGATGTGGTCATCAATTTTCTAACGGTGGCTTCGTCGGTCCGCGGTCATTCGAAAACTGTTACGCTATCATCCACTCTTTCTAATGCAGCCTCTTTCGATGTTGGAATACCTGATTAGCCTGCTCGTGGACCCCAACGCATGGATTGCGTTGAGCGCGCTCATTGTGATGGAGGTGGTGCTCGGGATCGACAACCTGATCTTCATTTCGGTGCTGACCAACAAACTTCCCGAGCACCAGCGCCACAGAACGCGCCGCATCGGCATTTCCGCCGCGCTGGTTCTGCGCTTGGTGTTGCTGGGCGCGATTGCATTCATCATCCTGCTAACCGATCCGCTGTTCCACGTATTCGGTCATGGCTTTTCCTGGCGTGACCTGATCCTGATCACCGGCGGCTTGTTCCTGGTCTGGAAGGCGACCAAGGAAATTCACCATAACGTCGATCCCGATCCGGAGCCTGACGTATTCAACTCGGCAAAAGCATCACTGGGTGTTGGTTCGGCGATCGGTCAGATCCTCGTGCTGGATCTCGTGTTTTCGCTCGACAGCATCATCACGGCCGTGGGCATGACCGATCACATTCCGATCATGGTCGTGGCGGTCGTGGTTGCGGTGTCGGTAATGCTGCTGGCTGCAACGCCACTGGCGAACTTTATCCATCGCAATCCGACCATCGTCATGCTGGCGCTCGCATTCCTGCTGCTGATCGGTACCACGCTGATCGCCGAGGGTTTCGGCGCGCACGTGCCAAAAGGCTACATCTACGCGGCGATGGCATTCTCGGCTCTGGTAGAGGGGCTCAATATGATGTCCCGCAGAGCACGAAAAAACGCCGGCCGCGCTTGAACACGTAGTTCGAAAGCTCGCGGGCTCCCTTGTTCATGCGCATCAGACGGGTTCCAGTTCACCTTCCTGCATGCTCAGCACTTCAATCATGCGAGATGTCAGCAGTTTTATTGGCCTCACGGTTGCTCAGAGGTTTTTGTTTCGGTTTGCAGCCGCGGTGGAAGCCAAGCGTGCCGAAAACGACCTCGGACACCGAAATGGTTTCGAAGCCCACCTCGGTAAGAATGTGGCTCAGTTCTTCGGGGGAATAGAACTTGTCCAGCGCGTCGATAAAGTATGGTTTGCATTTGTGCGCGGTCTGGCCGCTTTTCACGAGCGCGCTGGTGAAACCCAGGCAGGCGCGCAAGTAGGTGTAATAGAGTCGCTTTATCACTGGATTTGTCGGCCGCAGCATGTCGGAATGATGAAATCGGCCGCCGGGTTTCAGCACCCGGAAAATTTCGCTGAAAACCTCGTAAACCCGTAAATGGCGCGATGCGAACTGGAGGGTAACCAGGTCGAAATAATCGTCCGGGTAGGGAAGTGTGGTCACGTCGCCGATGGTACTGTTGATCTTGAAGCCGCGTTTTTCAGCCTTTTGGCGGCCAATGTCCTGCATGTGTGATGAGCGGTCCATGGCATGAACGTCCAGCGTGGGCTCGCGAATGAGCAGCGTGATGCCAATGATGTTGGTGCCGGCACACACATCAAGAACACGTTGGCCGGGCTGCAGATCGATGGTGCGCATGAAACAGCGCCGCAAATAGGGCGCCATGCCCAGCGTGGCGATGTCGTTGGCAAGGTCGTAACGTGGAGCCAGGTCGGCAAAGACCTTGTCGAGGTCCTGTCTCCACACATCGCTGAAACTTTGTTCACGCAGGGCTTCGCGGGAATACATCCGCGGCAGTGTCGCGGCGTCGCTTCGTGATTGGTCGGCCATTGGCATTTCCCGGAAACCTGGCGCCCGGGTTTTCGGCACCTTATCTGCACATGCTCTGTGCGCATCTCCCGACCGCTTTGCCGGGAGGTAGATGACGGACCGGCGCAAGTACGGAAAGACCGGTGAGCCGAGCGCATATAGCGTAGACAATATACCCTTTTTCCGCAAATCTGCCGGCGTCACGAACCGGATACTTCAATACGGGGTCGGAGAATATTTTTTGGCTAGATTGCGATGCGATAAATTGGCTGGATTGAAAAGGGTTTCTCTGACCGCGATTTGTTTTTTGAAGCGCGGCGCAAAATTTGCTGTAGATATGGGAAAGGCAGGAGCAAGATTATGGAGACACGCGAAGTCGATGTGCTTGTGATTGGTGCGGGTACGGCCGGCCTGAACGCCGTCGCCGAATTGCGCAACACCGATCGGGACTGGATGCTGGTGGACAGCGGTCCCCTGGGAACCACCTGCGCTCGGGTCGGTTGCATGCCGTCCAAGCTGTTGATCGCCGCAGGCGACCGGGCGCAGGCGGTTCGGGAGGCGGGCGAATTCGGCATCGATGTCGAAAACTTCTCGGTCGATGCACAGGCCGTTTTCAGCCGTTTGAGGGCGCATCGGGACCGCTTCGTGGCGGGGGTTATCGACGGCATGGACAAGCTGCCGGAGGACCGGATCATTCGCGGCCTGGCGTGTTTTTCCGCCCCGTCCGCCGTGCAGATCGAGCGCGAGAACGAAGCGCCGCTACGTGTCGAGTGCCGTGCCGTGGTCATCGCCACCGGCGCCCGCCCGACCGTGCCGCCCGTTTTTCAAAAAGTCGGGCAAAACGCCTGGCTCAGCGATGACGTGTTCGAACTCGACGATCTGCCCGCTCGCCTGGCGGTTGTCGGCACCGGTGCCATCGGCCTGGAGCTGGGTCAGGCTCTGCAGCGTCTCGGTGTGGCGGTCGACTTCTTCTCCAACGAAGCCTTCATCGGCCCGCTGCAGGATCCGGAAATCCAGCAGTGCGTACGCGCGACCCTGAGTGCCGACCATCGTTTTCACCTGCAGGCCGACATCGAGGAAGCGGAAGAGTGCGAAGAAGGCGGTGTCCGCATGGCCTGGAAGGATCGCGGTGGCCAGCGACAAGTCCAGGTATTCGAGCGAGTCCTGCTGGCGACCGGCCGCGTTCCGCAGATTGGGGCACTGAAACTGGAAAATGCCGGCCTGGCGCTGGACGAACACGGCATGCCCGTGGGCTGGGATCCGTGCACGACCCAGGTCGGCTCCGCGCCGATTTTCCTGGCTGGAGACGTGAGCCACCACCGGCCGCTGATGCACGAAGCTGTCGACGAAGGGCGCATCGCCGGACGCAATGCCGCCCATTATCCGGAAACGAGCGAAAATCACCGCCGGACGCCGCTGGCGATCGTTTTTTCTCACCCCCAGATGGCTGCGGTGGGGGCCGCGTTTGAAAGTCTGGACCAAGGCGAATTCGAGACCGGCAGCGTGTCCTTCGCCAACCAGGGCAGGGCGCGCGTTCTGGACGCGAACCAGGGGACGATGCGTTTGTATGCCGAGCGGAGCAGTTGCACCCTGGTAGGGGCTGAACTGTTCGGCCCCGACGCGGAGCACCTCGCGCATTTGCTGGCCTGGTCGGTTCAGCAGCAACTGACCGTCAAGGACCTGCTGAGCATGCCGTTTTATCACCCGGTGCTGGAAGAAGCGCTGCGGACCGCTTTAAAGGATCTGTCACGGCGCCTGGACATCGAAGAGCGCTGCCGCCGCTACGAGGTGATCGTCTGTCCGGGGGACTGACGGCTTGTCAGCCGGTAAAGTTTACAATCCGATTGCAAAAAGGCTTGTTTTTACCCCTCAGGTACGCTGGTAGCTGCCGATCAAACGGTTCATGCCGATGACGTGGGGCTCGATCTTTTCCAGTAACTCCCATAGCGTCAGACCGGCTTCCAGTTTCGGCTCGTCGCCCAGCGCCAGAACCCAGAAATAATATTTGTGTTCGCCGTGACCCTTGGGCGGCATTGGTCCACCGTAGCCGGTTTTACCGAAGTCATTCCGGCCGGGCGTATAATCGCCGCAGCCCTCGGGCAGTTCGTCCACTGAGCCGGGGATGTTGTACAGCGCCCAGTGGACGAAGCCATACGTGCCGCGCTCGCTGATCAACGGCGCATCGGGATCGTGGCAGATCACCGCGAAGCTGCGGGCACCCTCCGGCGGGTCGCGCCAGGACAGTTCCGGCGATACGTCTTCCGCCTCGCCCGTATGGCGGGCCGGGATTGGCGCGCCGTTGTCGAATGCGGTGCTTTTCAATTGCATGTCCGATAGCGCAAATCCCATTGGAGCCTCCACTTTTTTTGCCTGATGTCCTTCATGGTAACGCGGGATGCCGGCGGGTAAAAGTGGACCGGGTTTTCCAGATCGTGAAGCTACGCGCTGCAGAGGCAGGCCCGCATTCCCTATCCTTACTGTTCAATAACTCAGACATTGGATCCCTCACAGCACGTCTGAACCCGTCACTTTGGTGACCAAAGCGTCGCTGGTGTTCACCGTGTAAAATTGATCGGTGCCCTCATCTTCGAGAACCAGAAAAAGCGATCCTGCCGGTGCTACTCCAGCGGCCCGCACGTTACCGGTCATTTACTTTTTGACGCGATGGCCTTTCGGCGGACCGCCGCGTTTTTTTCGTGATCGCATCGGCTCTTTTGCCTTCATCCTGCAAAAGCGTGGCTGCATGTCAGGGTTTGCCTCATGAGCGATGAGAACAGGAAACGCCGGTTCCGTGACTGGAGGCCGCGGCTGCCGGAACGCCACGAAACCGCGGGCGGCGAGCCGCGCCGCGTGGGTGTCGAACTGGAGCTGATCGGCCTGGACGTGCCGGCGGTCAGCCGCATCGTGGCCCGCCGTTTTGGGTTAACCATCGAAAAGAAAAGCCGTTACGAGTTTTTACTGGCCGGCGACGAGGCGGGTGACTGGGCGGTCGAACTCGATTTCGAGTACCTGAAGGAAAAAGGCCGCGAAGACGTGCCCGAGGACGAGTTGGCCGCCTTTCTGGGCGATGCCGCCGAAAGCGTGTTGCGCGCCGGGGCGGAGTTCGTCGTTCCGGTTGAAGTGGTCAGTCCGCCTTTGCCGATGCCGCGCCTGGCGGACGTACAGTTGCTGGTCGAGGACCTGCGCGATGCCGGCGCGCGCGGTACCGGTGCCGGTTTTTCCTACGCTTTCGGGTTGCAGTTCAATCCGGAATTGCCGAATCTGCAGGCGAAAACCATTGTTTCCTACCTGAAGGCCTTTTTTTGCTTGCACGACTGGCTGGTCGAGCGTTCGGCGCCGGATTTCACCCGTCGGCTGACGCGTTTTTCGGCGCCGTTTCCGGCGCGTTACCTGCGTAAAGTCATCGATTCGGATTACTGGCCGGATCGGGATAAACTGATCGACGACTACCTCGCGGACAACCCCACCCGCAACCGCTCGCTGGACCTGCTGCCATTGTTCCTGCACCTCGACGAAGAGCGGGTCCGCTCCGTGGTCGATGACCCAAGGGTCAAGGCGCGCCCGACGCTGCACTACCGGTTGCCCAATTGCGAAATCGACAAGCCGGACTGGGGCATCGACCTGGCCTGGAACGACTGGCTGGCGGTGGAGGCGCTGGCCGCCGACCCGGAGTGCCTGAACGAACTCTGTGCGCAATACGTGCGCTGGATTAAAGAGCCGCTGTCGCATGTGTGGGGAAACTGGGCCGACGAGGTCGAAGCATGGATCGACAACGGCGCCCGCTGATCGGGGTCACCGGGCCGCGCCGCGGCGCCTGGGGTCCGCGCATCTGTACGCAGCTCGCCCTGTGGCTGAGCGGTGCGGCAGTTCGGCAGCTGCGGCCCGGTGACCCGCTGGATACGGCCGGGCTCGACGCGGTGGTGATCGGCGGCGGCCACGACGTTGAGCCGGTGCTGTACAAGGCGGTGGAGGAAGTCGAGGGGCGCTATGACGTCGAGCGCGACGCTTTCGAATCGCGCATCATCGATTGCGCCCTGGTGGACGAGACGCCCTTGCTGGGTATTTGCCGCGGCGCGCAGCTTCTGAACGTGCGCCTTGGCGGCAGTTTGCACCAGGATTTGCGCCGGCACCGGCGCCGCACCTCGAACCGGCGGACTTTGCTGCCGCTGAAAACGCTGTGCCTGGAGCAGGGCACCCAGGTCAGCCGGTTGCTCGGGACCGCCAGGGTCCGGATCAACAGCCTGCACCAGCAAAGCATCGACCGACTTGGCGAAGGGCTGGTCGTCAGCGGCCGCGACCTGGACCGAATCGTGCAGGCTGTCGAATACCCGCAGCGCCGATACCTGGTCGGCGTGCAATGGCATCCCGAGTTCCTGCTGTATATTCGGCGCCAGCGCCACCTGTTTCAGGAATTAGCCGCCGCCGCGCGTGAATACGCAAGGCGCAGGGACGGGTGCACGTGAGTGTCTACCTGGGGCTTTTTCTGACCGCCTTGCTGGCCGCCACCCTGCTGCCAGCCTATTCCGAATTACTGTTCGGCGGCCTGCTGCTGCAGGGTCACGACCCTTTCGCGCTGTGGGCCTGGGCGACGGCGGGAAATACGCTTGGGTCCGCCGTCAACTGGGCGCTGGCGCGTTTTTTTCTGCATTTCGAAAGCCGCCGCTGGTTCCCCTTCAAGCGGGACAAACTGACGCGCGCCCAGCGTTGGTTCCAGCGTTACGGCGTGTGGTCGCTGCTGATGGCCTGGGCGCCGATCGGCGGCGACGCGCTGACCTTTGTTGCCGGGTTGATGCGCGTTCGCTTCTGGCTGTTCCTCCTGTTGGTGGGCATCGGTAAAGCGACCCGCTACGCGGTGATCCTGTGGCTCGTGGAGGCGAGCCGCTGAGCCGGTCGGAATCGTGGCTGAACCCACTCTCACGGCAATATGGCCGGATGAGGGAGTGGCGGCCAATAATGCCGTGCGATGCGGTCCGCCCGGGTTAAAATACATGTTAGACTTTGAACACATGGATGTTTATCCTTGAACAGCAGCGGGCAGTTGCAGCCCCTGTTTTGGGCTTGTTCCCGCCGCGCTCGCTCAACTGGCAAGGAAGGAGAGGAAAATGGTCAGGAATATCATTGCGCTCGTTTTGTCGAGCCTGCTCGTCTGGGGCGGGTTCGTTCCCCGGGTTTCGGCCGCAGTCATCGACACCCAACAGGCACTGGCGATGCAGGCGCGCGCTTCACAGATCGATAAAATTCAATCGCTGTTGGCGCAGGCCGATATTCGTGACGCGATGGTGCAACTGGGCGTTGATCCGGAGCAGGCCGATTTACGGGTCGCCTCACTCAGCGATCAGGAGTTGACGCAGCTGCAAAACCGGCTGGATTCGTTGCCGGCCGGCGGCAGCACGCTGGCGCTGATCGGGGCGGTTTTCGTCGTCCTGTTGATCCTCGAATTGACCGGCCTGATCAATATTTTCCATAACGCTTGAATTGCGCCGGAACCATTCGGCGGCGCCGCGCCCTGCCTGGCGCGGCGCATTAATGATGTTCGGTGTGTTTCTTTCCAGTGGCTGTTCGTTCAACCCGCCCTTGCAGCTGGCTCAGATCACTGCTGAGGATCGCGCTTCGCTGCTCTTGCCGGTGCCCTTTTTTCCCCAGGAAGAATTTCAGTGCGGGCCGGCGGCCCTGGCCGGTTTGCTGTCGGCTGGCGGTGTCGAAAGCAACCCGGACGAACTGGCCGCCCAGGTCTACCTTCCCGGCAGGCAGGGCAGTCTGCAGATTGAAATGAAGGCCGCAACCCGCCGTGCCGGGCGCATCGCCTACGAAATTGACCCTGAAGTTAAGAGCCTGATCGCACAACTCGGGAAAGGGCGCCCGGTGCTGGTGTTTCAGAATCTGGGCACGCCGCATTTTCCCATCTGGCATTACGCGGTGCTGGTGGGGTTCGACGTGCAAAGGAACGAAGTGATCCTGAATTCCGGGCTGGAGCGTGAAAAGGTGATGTCCGCGCCGGCCTTTCTGCGTACCTGGGACTGGGCCGGGCGCTGGGCGATGGTCGCCCTGCGCCCCGGCGAATGGCCGGCCGAGCCCAATATCGACCGTTACCTGGGTGCCCTGGCGGACTTCGGGAGCACGGCAACGCCTGCGGATGCTGAACGGGCCTGGCGTGCTGCGCTCGAGCGCTGGCCGGACGATACGAGACCCTATCTGGCGCTGGGCAATCTGTCTTACTCCGAGGGCGATTTGCACGCGGCGGCGGGCTATTACCGCGGGGGCCTGGCGCTGGATGCCTTCGACGCGGCGTTGAGTAACAACCTGGCCAGCGTGCTCGGAGAAACAGGCTGCCCGCGTTCCGGCGAGTTGCTGTTGGAAAACGCCGCGAGGGCCGTGGCCGAGGATTCGGGCTGGAAAAGCGTTTTCGAGCAGACGCTTTCGGAGCTGGCTGTGCGGCCTGGAAAAGATGCTGCGGAATGCGCGAATTTTCCGGATTGAGCCGAGCGCCACCGGCTTGCGGACAATGGCAACTTGAGTAGGGCTTCAGGAATCGGGTTTCAAAACAAAAGCAGCCGGCTCATTGTGAGCCGGCTGCAATAGTGAGCAGAGAACTCAGTACGGTCGTGGAACCGGCTCCACACCCTGCGGAACCTTCACCGCCTGGCCGTCCTTCAGCAGGGCAGTGAATGCGGTCAGGTCGCCTTCGATGATGTCACGTTGCCGCTCCGTGAACGAGGCCCAGGCCTGCTCCAGGCGGGCGGCGCTCTCCTTTGATGGCTGCGACACGGGCGGGCCCTGGTCGACAATCGCCATCAGGTGAAGGACTTGTATACTCAGCAAGTGGCTGGGGTAGGCGATGCGGTCTTCGAGACCTCCGGGCAGCGGCGGCTGAGGCACCTGTTCCTCCCAGGCGGTGAGTTTCGCGAGCAGGTCCGCGCCCGCCTGCAGCACGCCTTCCGCGGAGCTCGATTCCATGGCGGCCATCACTTGCGTGGCGACGGACCGCATCTGGTTGGTCGCGATGTGCACCTCGTTGACCATCTCGTACAGTGACTTGACCAGGACTTCCTGTTCAGCCCAGCCCGCCGCATCGTAAGGCTTGCCGGGGTGGCCGATGACGCGTAAGCGTTGCGTCTTCAGCTGCTCGCCGGCTTCCAGCCTGACGGTGTATTCGCCCGGCGCGACCCGGTAGGGGCGGTTGCTGACGTAGCGGATCGTATCGGAAACCGGGATCATGGGCTCCGCGCGCAGATTCCAGACGTAACGGTTCTGGCCCGCCTGCACCGGCAGGGGATCAGCCGGCGGCTCGCCCTGCACGCCTTTCACGAAACCGCCGTCCTGCGCTTCGCTCGCGATGCTGGAAAATGAGCGCACGATGTCGCCTTGTGTATCCAGGATCTGCAGGGTGACTTCTTCTGCAGGCGGCTGATTGAAGCTGTAATAAAAAGTCGCACCGTAGTCCGGGTTATTGTGCGGTTCGCTGCGGGGCCGCCCGACGTTCAGGCGCAGGGCTTCGGCCGGCTCGAACAGATGCACGGGCGCGTTTTCGACCGTGGAGTCAATCTGCCGCAAAGGCTGCAGGCCGTCCAGGATCCAGTAGGCCCGGCCCTGAGTCGCTGCGACCAGGTCGTTGCCATGGACCTTCAGATCGGTAATCGGCACCAGCGGCAGATCGAGCTGCAGCGATCGCCAGGATCCGCCATCGTCAAAGGAAACGAAGACGCCGGCCTCGGTGCCGGCGAAGAGCAGGCCCTTGCGACTGACGTCCTCGCGCACGACCCGGGTGAAATGATCGCGGGGCAGGCCTTGGTCGATGCGGGTCCAGCTGCGGCCGTAATTCCCGGTCTTGTAGATAAACGGTTGGAAATCATTCAACTTGTAACGCGTCATCGCGAAATAGGCGGTCGCCGGATCGTGCGGTGACACGTCAATGGCGTTTACCTGGCCTTCGGGCATGTCCGGCGGTGTGACGTTCTGCCAGCTCTCGCCGCCATCGCGCGTTACATGCACAAGGCCGTCATCGGAACCGGCCCAGATAACGCGGGCATCATGCGGCGATTCGGCGATGTACATCAACGTCGCGTAATGCTCGCCGCCGGCGCCCTCGATCATGATCGGGCCGCCGGTCGTGCCGAGCTTTTCCGGATCGTTGCGTGTCAGGTCGGGGCTGATCTCCTCCCAGCTCAGCCCGCGGTCGGTGGACTTCAACAGCAGCTGCGCCGCGTGATAGACGATTTCCGGGTCATGTTGCGAAACGACCACCGGCGCATTCCAGTTGTAGCGGTATTTGAGTTCCCGGCCGGGGCGGAAACCGGCGAAGTAGGGGTAGGAATCTATCCGCCGGACTTCGCCGGTGTCTTCGTTGTACTCGGTGAGCGAGCCCAGCAGGCTGGTGCCGTACACCAGGGTGGGGTCGTCCCGATCGAAGCCGAAATGCGCGCTTTCGCCGCCGCCCACGGCGCGCCAGTCGGCCCGTCCGATGCCTCCATCCATCGCGAAACTGGTGATGCGGACGGAACTGTTGTCCTGCTGACCGCCGTAAAGCCGGTACGGCCACACGGTGTCGGTGATGACGCGATAGAACTGCGCCGTCGGCTGGTTCATCTGGGTCGACCAGGTCTTGCCGCCATTGAAAGAAACGTTCGCGCCGCCGTCATTGCCCTGGACCATCCAGTCCGGATGGGCGGGGTTGATCCACAGGTCGTGATTGTCGCCGTGTGGCGTTTCGATTTCTTCGAGCGTCTCGCCGCCGTCGGTCGATTTGACCATTGCAGCGGCCAGTACGTAGAAGCTGTCGGCGTCCTGTGGGTCGGCGAAGATATGCGTGTAATACCAGCCGCGGTCACGAATTCCCGGGTCGGCGTTGACGTACTGCCAACTTGCGCCGCCGTCGTCGGAGCGATAGATTCCGCCCTCCGCCGCTTCGATCATCGCGTACAGCCGATTCGGGTCGGCCGGCGACACGGTCACGCCTGTATTGCCCATCTGTTCGGGCAAACCGTTGCCGATTTCCGTCCAGTTCGCGCCGCCGTCGGTCGTTTTCCACAAACCGCTGCCCGGTCCGCCGCTGCGGACGTCCCAGGGCAGACGCTGATGATCCCACATCGCGGCGTAAAGGGTGTCTGGGCTGTTGACGTCGATATCCAGCAAACTGGCGCCCGTGGTTTCGTTGACGAACAGCACCCGCTGCCAGTTTTTGCCGCCATCACTGGAGCGATAAACCCCGCGTGCCTGGCTCGGGCCCCAGGGGTTGCCCTGGGCGCCGACGTAGACCACGTCGGGGTTTTTCGGATGAATCTTGATTTTCGAGATTTGCCGGGTGTCTTCGAGACCCAGGTGCACCCAGGTCTCACCGCCGTCCGTCGATTTGTAGACGCCGTCGCCGTGGGATGTGGTAACGCCGCGTATCGGGGATTCGCCGGTGCCCACGTAGACGACGTCGGGGTCCGAAGGGGCGACGGCAATCGCGCCGATGGTACCGGTCTTCAGGTAGCCGTCAGAAACATTATTCCAGGTCTGGCCGGCATCAGTGGTTTTCCATACGCCGCCGCCGGTCGCGCCCATGTAATAGGTATAAGGCTGACGCTCGTGGCCGGCAACCGCCGTAACGCGGCCGCCGCGGTGCGGGCCCACAAGGCGCCATTTCATGGCCTGGTAGGAAGCCGTGTTGCCGGTCGTTTCGGCGAGCGCGGGGTTGGAGGCCAGGGCAGCGAACATGAGTGCCGTGGTTAGCGCAGGTAAAAATACGTTGAATATTTTCGGGAGTTTCGCAGTCGGG
>JAVVFH010000179.1:0-7065 GCA_032250585.1 Lysobacterales bacterium | reverse complement strand
GTCTGCCTGCCCGCCGCTTGACGACTCACGCCGCGGGCTGCTTTTTTTCGTGGTGCCGCCAGTCGTTGCGCTTCGCTGTTCGCGCGGTTTTTCCGCTGGTTTTTCCTGCTTGGGTTTCGTTGCCGCCGCCGGGCGGGAAGCTTTTTCCTGCTCTTTTTCGGCTTCGTTGCCCGTAAACAGGCGGGAGAACAACTGGCCGAAAAACCCCGGCCTGGGTGTCGCCTGCGGTGATCGCGGTGGAGCCGGCACGGCTTCCGCTGCCGTTTCCGCTTCACGGACCGGCGCGGGCCGGGAATGGGTGACGCCCGTCACGGCCGGGCCCGGCCGGGCCGCGGCTGCCTGGGTTTCCGCGTTCGCGACCAATTCCGGTTGCGGCCTTTCCACGCGGCTGAAACTGGGGTCGTCGCTCACCTCGGTGCTCCTGAGGCGGTGAATCTCGAAGCGGGGCCGTTCCATGTACTCATTGGCAAGTACCATGATCGGCACCTCGTGACGCCTTTCGATTTCGGAAAGCGCCTTGCGCTTCTCGTTGTGCAGGAAGTTCGCGACGGTGGTCGGGGCCTGTACGATGACCTGGCCGGTGAATTCCTTCATCGATTCCTCTTCGACCAGCCTGAGTATCGAAAGCGCCAGTGATTCCACGCTGCGGATCGTGCCGTGCCCTTCACAGCGCGGGCAGGGCTCCTGGCTGGACTCGCCCAGCGAAGGGCGCAAGCGCTGCCGCGACATTTCCAGCAGGCCGAAGCGCGAGATGCGCCCGACCTGCACGCGCGCCTTGTCGATCTGCAAGGCTTGGCGCAGTCGTTCTTCGACGCTGCGCTGGTGTTTGCGGTCCATCATGTCGATGAAATCAATCACGATCAGACCGCCGAGATCCCGCAGTCGCAGCTGGCGCGCGATTTCGTCCGCCGCTTCCACGTTGGTCTTGTGCGCCGTCTCCTCGATGTCCGCGCCCTTGGTTGAGCGCGCCGAGTTGATGTCGATCGACAGCAGCGCCTCGGTGTGGTCGATGACCAGGGCGCCGCCCGATGGCAGGTGGACCGTGCGGGCGAAGGCCGTCTCGATCTGGCTCTCGATCTGGTAGCGATTGAACAGCGGGACGTCGTCGGTGTAGAGCTTCAGCTTGCGCACGTTGTGCGGCATCACCTGCTGCACGAACTCGCGGGCGTCGGCGAAGACTTTCTCGTTGTCGATCAGGATTTCGCCGATGTCGCTGCGCAGGTGATCGCGCAGCGCCCGGATGAAAAGATTGCTTTCCTGGTAGATCAGAAACGGCGCCGGCTTTTCGGTGGCCGCTTTTTCGATCGCGCTCCACAACTGCAGGAGGTAATCGAGATCCCACTGCAGTTCTTCCGCTTCGCGCCCGACGCCGGCAGTGCGAACGATGATGCCCACGTTGTCCGGCGCGATGACCTGCTGCAGCTGCTCGCGCAGATCCTGTCGATCGTCACCGCTGATGCGCCGGGAGACGCCGCCGGCTTTCGGATTGGTGGGCATCAGCACGAGGTAGCGCCCGGCCAGCGATATGTAGGTGGTCAGGGCGGCGCCCTTGTTGCCGCGCTCTTCCTTTTCGACCTGGACGATCAGTTCCTGGCCTTCCTTGACCGCGTCGCGGATAGCCAGTTTGCCTTCCTTTTTCTGCGCGGAGGGCAGGTAGAACTGCGGGCAGATCTCCTTGAACGGGAGGAAGCCGTGGCGCTCGGAACCGAATTCGACGAAACAGGCTTCCAGCGACGGTTCGACGCGCGTGATCTTGCCTTTGTAAACGTTGGCTTTTTTCTGTTCCTGGGAAGGCACCTCGATGTCCAGGTCGATCAGGACCTGGCCGTCAGCGACGGCGACACGCAACTCTTCTGGCTGAGTTGCGTTGATCAGCATTCTCTTCATTTTCGTTTTCCTCAGGCATCCTGGCCTGAACACGCAAGGCAGGCAGGGCTGTGCGCCCGGCTGTTACGCGATTCGTGTTCCCGGCCCACTCTTGAAGGGCACGCCAGGTATGCTAAATTTTGTTTCATCATGCCGACAGGCGTCGGCGCTATAGCGACAGCCTTCATGGCGGTCGCTGCAATTTTCTGGTTCCGGCCGCGCCCACTCCACCGGCCGGATTCAAGTGCCGGGCGGCGGTGTCAGCCCTGCTGCGTCGCGACCCGTTCCGATTGTTTGGTTCTGGTCTGCGGAGCGGACTCGTGAACTCTGAAGTACAGTTCGCGAGAAACGCTTCAGGGATGCGTTCGGATGGTGTTCTGCCTGATGTGTGCCGGCCCAATGGGAAACGGCGTTCAATCCACTTCATGTGACCGAGCCGGGATGACCGGGGCGGGACATGATGATGGCACGTCATTCAGCGCGCGGAATTCCGAAGCAGTGTAATATAGCAGCGTTTTTACACGCTATCAATGAGTTGCCGCCCCATGTCATCATCCCGCACCGGCTCCGGTGTCCGCCTGGTCCCGGTCAGCACCGATCGCGACGGCCAACGGGTCGACAATTTCCTCGCCACGCAACTCAAGGGCGTGCCGAGATCGGCCGTCTATCGAATGATTCGCACCGGCCAGGTACGGATCAACGGCTCGCGCTGCAAGCCATCGACGAAACTCGCGGCCGGCGACCAAGTCCGCATTCCGCCGGCGCGCACCCACGAGCAGGGTCAGGTGATCGTCTCGGAGCGCGTGCGCGAGCAGCTGCGGGCCAGCGTGTTGTACGAAGACGAAGACCTGCTGGTGATCGACAAACCCAGCGGCATGGCAGTGCATGCCGGCAGCGGCCTACCGTGGGGTGTCATCGACGTGTTGCGCCAGGAGCGGGCAGGGCAGTACCTGGAACTCGTCCACCGCTTGGACCGGGAGACCAGCGGTTGTCTTTTGCTGGCCCGCAACGGGGCGGCGCTGGGCGAGCTGTCGCAACAGTTCCGGACGGGAAAAGTCCGCAAGCACTACCTGTGCCTGCTGGACGGCAAGATGCCCGAGCCGCTGCTGGAGGTGAATGCTCCGCTGCGTAAAGTACAAACCAGTCCGGAAAGCCGTGTCGAAGTGCGGGCGGATGGCAAGCCGGCGCTGACGCGGTTCCGGCTGCTCGAGGCCTTCGGCGATTCGAGCTACGCCGAGGCCGAACTGCTGACCGGCCGCACGCATCAGATCCGCGTTCACGCCGCCTTTCTCGGGCTGCCGCTGGCCGGTGACGGCAAGTACGCCCCCAAAGACGCTGTCGAGCGTTGGAAGGAGCGCGGCCTGAAGCGCCTTTTCCTGCACGCCCATCGCCTCGAGCTGACCCTGCCCGGAGGTGCCGGCGCCGAATTCAGCGCGCCGCTGCCTGAGGAGCTGCGCAGCCTGCTGACGCGGCTCGGCGCGTGAACGCTGGGGTCGCGCAGACGCGCCGATTTCCTACGCGCAACGCAGCCCTCCGGCGCTGGTGAATCGCCTATCCCTGTGATCTAATTCCGCAATGTACAAACCACTCGAAGCCTTTATCGGGCTGCGCTATTTGCGCGCCAAGCGGCGCAACCACTTCATCTCGTTCATCTCGCTGACCTCGATGCTCGGAATCGGCCTCGGCGTGACCACGCTGATCACGGTCATCTCGGTGATGAACGGTTTCGAGACGGAACTGCGCACCCGCATTCTCGGCGCCATCGCGCACGCCACGATCCAGCCCTATGAAGGCACGATCATGGATTGGCGGCAGGTCATCGAACGGGTCGAGACCCATCCGGAAGTCGACGGCGCGGCGCCCTTCATCGAGGAGGGCGTCTGGCTGCAGGGGCAGGAGTCGTCCGGCGCCTTCATTCGCGGCGTGAATCCGGAATACGAGCCGCGGGTCTCCGAAGTGGCGGAAAAGATGCTCAGCGGAACCCTCGACGATCTGCGCGCCGGCGAGTACGGCATCATTCTCGGCATCGGCCTGGCTTCGCGTTTGCGTGTCGGGCCGGGCGACCGCGTGACGGTGATTGCGCCCCGGCTGAAGGCGACACCGGTGGGGGCGAGTCCGCTGATGCGCCGCTTCACGGTGCTCGGCATTTTTGAATTCGGCGAATTCGAAAACGACTCGTCGCTGGCCATGGTCCATATCGAAGACGCGGCCCGTTTGCTGCGCATGCCGGAGGGCGCCATTGGCGGCGTGCGGCTGCACCTCGAGGACATGTACCGCGCCTGGGCCGTGGCGCGCGACATCTCGGCGGACATGGACGGTACCTTCGTGGTCCGGGACTGGACGCAGGAACGCGGCAACCTGTTTCAGGCGGTGCGCACGGAAAAAACGGTCATGTGGGTCATCCTGTCGCTGATCATCGTCGTTGCGGCGTTCAACATCATCTCGATGCTGGTGATGGTGGTGACCGACAAGCAGGCCGATATCGCGATTTTGAAGACCATGGGCGCGCGCCCGGGCATGATTTTGCGGGTGTTCGTGATCCAGGGCAGCCTGATCGGGGTGATCGGCACTGCCATGGGTGTAGCGGGCGGCATTTTGCTGGCTTCGCATATCGGGACCGTGGTGCCGTTCCTCGAAAAGCTGCTGGGTTTCAGCCTGTTTCCGGCCGACATCTATTACATCACAGACCTGCCGTCCGAACTGCGCAGTGCGGACGTCATCAAATTCGCGCTGATGTCGCTCGGCATGTCTCTGCTGTCGACGCTGTATCCTTCGTGGCGGGCCTCGAGGACGCACCCGGCGGAGGCGCTGAGTTATGAGTGAGCAAGGTGAAACGCCGGTCCTTGAAGCCTGCGACGTTTTCAAATCGTACTGGCAGGGCCCGAAGGAGGTGCGCGTGCTCGAAGGAGTGCAATTGCGGCTGGCGGCCGGTGAGTCGCTGGCGATCGTTGGCGCGTCGGGCGCCGGCAAGAGCACTCTGCTGCACATTCTCGGTGGCCTGGATCGGCCCAACGGTGGAGAAGTCCGGGTGCAGGGCGAATCGATGTGGCAGCTGAGCGCAGCCGCGCGCGGCCGGGTGCGCAATCGCACCATGGGTTTCGTCTACCAGTTCCACCATCTGTTGCCCGAGTTCACCGCCCTTGAAAACGTGGCCATGCCGCTGTTGATCCGGGGTGAGCGGACCGCTGTGGCCCGCGATCGCGCGTTTGCGATTCTCGACCGCGTGGGGCTGGCCGGGCGCCTGCACCACAAGCCGGGCGAACTGTCCGGTGGCGAACGCCAGCGCGCTGCGGTGGCCCGCGCGCTGGTGGGTAACCCGCGGGTGGTGCTGGGCGACGAACCCACCGGCAACCTCGACGAACGAACCGCCAACCACGTCTACGCCATGATGCTGGAACTGAATCAGGAGCTGCGAACCAGCCTGTTGCTGGTCACGCATGATCGCGGCCTTGCGGCCCGCATGGATCGCCAGCTCGAACTGCACATGGGGCGCCTGCAAGACATGAACTGAAGGTGCGCGCCGGGGGGCAAGGGGGATGGATCCAGCTGCTGGCCCTGATCGGCGGCACCCTCGCACCCTGGCTGCTGACCAGCCCTGCACCCGGCTGGTTGAGCGCTGCACTGCTTGTGGCCGGCTCGGTTTTGTTGCTGCCCGCGCGCTTGCGTTGGGCCGCTTTCTTCCTGCTTGGCTGCGGCATAAGCCTTTGGCAGCTGCAGTGGCGCCTGGCGGACCGCCTCGATCCCGCGCTCGCCGTCACGGTGCATGCGGTGGAGGGCGTCATTGCCTCGCTGCCTGACGAACAGGACGAGTATGCCCGCTTTCTTTTTGCGCCGGGCGCCACCGCGCGCGCGGCCGGCCTGCCCTCGAGACTGTTGGTCTACTGGTACCGGGATTGGCCGGAATTGCGGGCGGGGCAAAGCTGGCGGCTGGAACTGCTGCTGAAACCGCCCTGGGGCGCCGTCAACTTCCAGGGCCCGGACCGCGAGCGCTGGCTGTTCTCACAGGGCATTGGCGGGCTGGCGACTGTGCGCAGCGGCGAGCCCACTGGAGACGATCGGCCGCTGCGCTTTGCGCTGCACCGGCTGCGCGAGGACATTCGGCAGCGCATCGTCACGCGCCTCGGCGAGGGGCGGGAAAGCGGCGTGATCCGGGCTTTGGCGATCGCCGATCGCGCCGGCATGAGCCGGGCCGACCGGCAACTGATGATGGCCACGGGGACCTCGCACCTGCTGGCCATTTCCGGGCTGCACATCGGGCTGGCAGCCATCGGCGGGTTCTGGCTCGTGCGCGCTTTGTTGTGGCTGCTGCCTTTTGGTTTTGCGGGTGCCCGGGATTTCTGGCTGTGTTTGGGCGGAGCGCTCCTGTTGGCAGGCGTGTACGCCTGCCTCGCGGGCCTGGGTGTGGCGACGCGGCGGGCCATGCTGATGCTGCTGATCGGCATGGCGGCCCTGGCGCTGGCGCGCAGCATCCATCCGGCGCGCGCGCTGGCCCTGTCGGCAGCCGCGATTTTGCTGCTGGACCCATTTGCCGCGCTGACGGCCGGATTCTGGTTTTCCTTCCTGGCAGTCGCGGCGTTGCTGTGGATGTTCGTGCCGCGCTTCGGCCGCATGCCGTGGTGGAAAAGCCTGTTGATGGCGCAGCTGGCCGTGGTCGTGGTCATGATGCCGGTCAGTTTGTTCTGGTTCGAAGCGTTTGCGCTGACGGGGTTTCTCGTCAACCTTGTGGCCATCCCCTGGGTCAGCCTGGTCCTCGTGCCGCTGACCTTGTTCAGCATGCTCGCAATACCGGCCTCCGCTGCGCTCACGGGGTTCAGCCTGCATGCCGCGGCGGCCGCGGCCGCCCTCTTGCTGGACTTTCTGGAGTGGATGGACGGCTTGCACGGTTTGATCGGTGGCGTGCCCGCCCCGACGGCCTGGCAACTGCTCGGTGGTGTCTTCGCCGGGCTGTTGCTGATGCTGCCGCGGGCCTTGAACCTACGCTGGCTGAGCCTGTTTTTGCTGCTGCCGATGTTTTTGCCGCCGGCTGCCTCGACGGCGCCGGGAAGCCTGCTGCTGGAAGTCCTGGACGTGGGTCAGGGCACTGCGATCACCGTGAGCACGCCCCGGCACACGCTGCTGTACGATTCCGGTCCGGGCGATGGGCGCGCCTGGCATCGGGTGGACAGCGTGCTGCGCCCGGCGCTGATCCGTCGCGCCGGC
>JAVVFH010000178.1:0-7151 GCA_032250585.1 Lysobacterales bacterium | reverse complement strand
GCAGGCGGGAATCCAGGAATTTCGATCCAATCCGCGGCTTGGCGAATCCAGCGGTGTTGTTGGAACTGGATTTCCGCCTGCGCGGAAATGACGAGAATTCAAGAAATTGGCGTGAGAACACATTTGCCCTGCTTGACCAGTGGAAAAGCCCTGACCAGTGGGAGCGGCTTTAGCCGCGATTTTTTCAGGCCTGGATGTAAAAACCATCGCGGCTAAAGCCGCTCCTACATGAGGCTTTCACATGGAGCTGGTCCCACGCCGGACCACTATCAGTCCTTCTTCAGCAAATCCCTGATTTCCGTCAGCAGAATTTCTTCCGCGGAGGGCTTGGGCGGTGCCGCGGGCTGGGCCTCTTCTTTCTTCTTCATGCGGTTCATGGCCTTGATCACCATGAAGACCGCGAACGCAATGATGGCGAAGTCGACCACGGTCTGCACGAACGACCCGTAGTTCAGGGTTACCGCGGCCACCTCACCGCTGGCCTGCTTGAGCGTCACGGTCAGGTCGGCGAAATCGACTCCGCCCACGGCCAGGCCGATCGGCGGCATCAGAACGTCGTTAACGAAAGACGAAACGATCTTGCCGAACGCGCCGCCAATGACGATACCCACGGCCATGTCCACGACGTTTCCGCGTATCGCGAAATCACGAAACTCTTTTATCATTGCCATTTAATTTCCTTCCATATTGTTTTTTTGCCTTTCTCCGGTTTGCGCCCGGCGACAGTCTGTCAGACCGGCTTGCGCCGGCCGGGATTCATATTAGCGCGAACATCCCGGCACACGCGCCTGCTGATAGAATTCGAGGCTAATGAGCGCCGAGACCATCATCCAGGTCGCCCTGCCGGTTCCCCTGCCGCAGCTGTTCGATTACCTGCCGCCGCAGGGATACGACGGCATCGCAGCCGGCGCGCGCGTGCTGGTGCCGTTCGGCCGGCGCAAGATCGTCGGCGTGGTGATCGGGCACAGCGCAAGCAGCGAGGTGCCGGCCGAGCGGCTGTTGCGCGCCGAGGCGGCCCTGGACGACGGCGAGCCGTTGCTGGATGCGGGCCTGGTCAGTCTGCTGGAATGGTGCTGGCATTACTACAAGCACGCACCCGGGGAAGTGGTGAGCGGTGCGCTGCCGCCGGCCTTGCGCCGGGCCGACGGAAAGTTGCCGCCGCCGCCGCTGAGCTATCGCATCACGGCATCAGGCCGGGAGCGGCTGGCACAGTCGCCAGGCCGCGCGCCGGTGCAGCATGCGATGCTCGAGGCGATCGCCGGGGGCACCTGTGCTGAAGACGCGCTCGCCGCCATCGGCAGTCAATGGCGCAAGACCCTGGCCGCACTGGTCGCCAACGCCTGGGTGAGTGTGCAAAACGCGCCGCCGGACGCGCCGGCTTTTTCGCCCGGCCCGAAACTCACCACGGAACAACAGCAGGCCGTGGAGGCGATCGTTTCCGAACCCGCGGGTTTTTGCTGTCATCTGCTGGACGGGATCACCGGCAGCGGCAAGACCGAGGTCTATATGCGGCTGCTGGAATCGGTGCTCGTTTCCGGCCGGCAGGCTTTGGTGCTGGTGCCGGAGATCGGCCTGACGCCGCAACTGCTGCGACGTTTCAGGCGTCGCCTGGGTGTTGAGCCTGCCGTGATTCACTCAGGCAAAAGCAGGGGCGGGCGGCTGGACGCCTGGGCGGCAGCCCGCGCCGGCCGCGCGCCGCTGATCGTCGGCACGCGCTCGGCGCTTTTTACCCCGCTGCCGCGGCTGGGTTTGATCGTGCTGGACGAAGAACACGACGCCTCGTTCAAGCAGCAGGACGGTTTCCGCTATTCGGCACGTGACGTTGCGGTGAAACGTGCGGCCACCCTGGGCGTGCCCGTCGTGCTGGGCAGTGCGACGCCGTCGCTGGAAACGCTGAGCAACGCCGTCGCAGGCAAGTATCGCTGGCACCAGCTGCGCAGCCGTGCCACCCGGGCGAGCCTGCCGGCCTGGCGCGTCCTGGACCTGCGCCACCAGCCCACGGTCAATGGTCTCAGCGCCGCGGCGACCGAGGCCATCGGAGAAACCCTGAAGCGGGGCGAGCAGGCGATGGTGTTTCTGAACCGGCGAGGCTATGCGCCGGTCCTGATGTGCCAGGAATGCGGCTGGCATGGCGACTGCAAGCGTTGCGACGCGCACATGACCTGGCATCGCAGCGCCCATCGGCTGTGCTGCCACCATTGCGGCCGCCAGTGCCCGGCGCCGTCGCTGTGTCCCGACTGCCGCGCGGACGCGCTGCACGGCGCCGGCGAGGGGACGCAGCGCCTCGAGGAAGCGCTCGAGCAACACCATCCCGGCATCCCGGTGCTGCGCTTCGACCGCGACAGCACCAACCGCAAAGGCGTGATGGCCGAACAGCTCGCGATGGTCATGAAAGGCGAGCCCTGCCTGCTGGTCGGCACGCAGATGTTGGCCAAGGGCCATCACTTTCCGGCCGTCACGCTGGTGGTGATCGTCAATGTCGACCAGGCCCTGTACAGCGCTGATTACCGGGCTTTGGAGCGGATGGGCCAGTTGCTCCAGCAGGTCGCTGGAAGGGCCGGGCGCATGGAAAAGCCGGGGACGGTGATTCTTCAGACCCTGCACCCGGAGCATCCGGCGCTCGAACTGCTGTTGACCCGCGGTTACCAGGCTTACGCACTTTGGCTGCTTGAGGAACGCCAGGCGGCCGGCCTGCCGCCGGCCGGATACCAGGCACTGCTGCGCGCCGACGCGCATGCGCGTACCGACGTCGAGCGGTTTCTCGCCGAGGCGGCGAAACTGTTTCCGCCGGGTGAAACGCGGCTTTACGGCCCGATGCCGGCGATCATGGAACGGCTGGGCGGCCGCTCGAGGATGTACCTGACACTGCTGGCGGACAATCGGCCGGCGTTGCACCGCCAGGTCGATGCCTGGCTGCCGCGGCTGCGCAAAGTGCCTGCTGGCCGCAAGGTGCGCTGGGCCATGGACATCGACCCGCAGGAATTGTAAGGCAGGCGGCGACGATTTTTCTCCGGTCGGCAGCGGCGTGACCATTGACACCGCGGTAATAGCCTCTATTTGTTACACAGGAACGCTGGCAGAGTCCAACCGGGCCACCGCCAGTCTGTATACTCCCCGCTTCCGATTGAGAAAGCACTGATGCAGGATCCGTTACATGCAAAACATGAATGAAAGCACGGCAGCGCCGACGGCGTCCGAGAGCGGGGTGCACGAGGCCTTCAAGGCCCTGAATTTCGCTGCCAACGAACTGATCATCGGCCAGCACCGCCTGATGGAGCGCTTGCTGATCGCTCTGCTCAGCAACGGGCATCTGCTCGTGGAAGGCGCGCCCGGCCTGGCCAAGACCACCGCAATCAAAGTGATTGCCGACCGGATCGAAGGCGATTTCCATCGCATTCAGTTCACGCCCGACCTGCTCCCCGCCGACCTCACGGGCACCGAGATCTACCGTCCCCAGGAAGGCACTTTCGAATTTCAGCAGGGCCCCATTTTCCACAACCTGATTCTCGCCGATGAAGTGAACCGCGCGCCTGCCAAGGTCCAGTCGGCGCTGCTCGAAGCCATGGGCGAACACCAGGTGACCGTCGGCCGCGTCACCTATATCCTGCCGCGGCTGTTTCTCGTGATGGCCACGCAAAACCCCATCGAACAGGAAGGCACTTACCCGTTGCCCGAAGCACAGCTAGACCGCTTTTTGATGCACGTGTCCATCGGCTATCCGGACGCGGCCGCGGAAAAAGGCATCCTGCAGTTGGCTCGCGACCAGGCGATGGAGCAGTTGGGTGAACGCCCGACGGCACCGGTGCTGGTAAGCCAGGAACAGGTTTTTCTTGCCCAGAAAGGCGTACTGGACATGTTCATGGCCCCGGCGCTGGAAGATTACATCGTGCAGCTGGTGTTGGCGACGCGCGACCCCGGCACTTGGGATGAGGGGTTGTCACGCATGGTGAGCTTCGGTGCCAGCCCGCGGGCGACCATCGCGCTCGACCGTTGCGCACGGGCGCGCGCCTGGTTGCATGCGCGCGATTACGTCTCGCCGGACGACATTCACGCCATGATTCACGACGTGTTCAGGCACCGTGTCCTGCTGTCTTACGAAGCCGAGGCGGACGGGGTCACCGTGGATCAGCTGGTCGACCGCCTGCTGGATCGGGTGCCTGTGCCATGACCCTGGGCTCCGGTCGCACCGCGCGGGGTGACGGCATCCACCTGACCTCCGCCGAGCTGATCGCGCTGCGTCCCCGCTGCCAGGCCCTGCGCCTGCCAATGCGCCAGGCGGCGGCTTCGGCGCTGGCCGGCGCCTACCGGTCGCGATTCCGCGGGCGCGGCGTGGATTTTGTCGAATCGCGCAACTACCAGCCGGGCGACGACATCCGCAACATGGACTGGCGTGTGACCGCGCGCACCGGCCGGCCGCACACCAAGGTGTTTCAGGAGGAGCGCGAACGGCCCGTGCTGGTGGTGCTCGACGCAAGTTCGAGCCTCTTTTTCGGCACGCGCAAGCGCCTGAAATCGGTGGCGGCCGGTGAACTGGCTGCCGCCATCGCCTGGTCTGCCGTGCGCCGCGGCGACCGGGTCGGCGGTTTTCTGTTCGCCGCCGGCCGGCATCGCGAGCTGCGCCCCGCTGGCGGTCGCCGGGGTGCCATGCGCATGATCCAGGGGTTGGCGGACTGGCTGCAGCCCGAACGGGCCGATGACGGGACCCGCGAGCCGCTTTCCGGGGCGCTGGAACGGGTGCGGCACGCGGCGCGCCCTGGCAGCCTGATCATCGTCATCAGTGATTTCTTCAACCTGGACGAAGACTGCAACCGCCATCTTTCCCGCTTGCGCCAGCACAACGACGTGATCGGCTGCCAGGTACTGGACCCGGCGGAGTACCGGCTGCCGCCGGGGCGTTACCCGATCACGGACGGCAAACAGGCGGCCGTGCTGGACATGGCCCGTGAGCCTGAGCGGAACCGCTACCGGGAAATGGGACTCAAACACCTTCGTGAACCGCGTCGACTCTTCCAGAAGCACCAATGCGGCTGGCTGGTTCTGCACACCGATGAAGACCCGGTCGACGTGTTGGGCCGCGAACTGCGCATGCTGGTACCGTGACCCGGGTCGCGGTTACTGGTCGGCCCGCGTGAAATCGATCCATGAACGCTGAACCTTCATCATTGCTGACACAGTTGCGAGACATACACGCTGCGGCCGAACCTTCCTGGTGGCCGCCGGCGCCCGGTTGGTGGCTGCTGGCTTTGATTCTGCTCGTGCTGGCGGCGCTGGCGCTGCGCGTCGTCGGCCGTTGGCTGGCACGGTACCGGCGGCGGCGCCAGTGGCTGCGGGAGCTCGAAGCGCTCAGGCAGGTCCACGACCCCGCGCGTGAACCGCGGGAATTTCTCGCCGGGGTGAACCGCCTGATCCGCGCGGTCGCGGTACGGGCCTTTCCCGGCACGGCCTGCGCGCGACTGCAGGGCCCGGAATGGGTGGATTTCATCGTTTCCCTGCTGCCCGAGCAGGCCGCGCCCGAGTCGCTTCGGGCCCTGGCCCACGGGCCCTACGAGAGGTTGCCGGAATTCGATGCCGATGCCCTGCATGAGCAGGCCGTGACATGGGTTCGTCTGTATGGCTGAGTTGGAGTCAGCGGAAGGCCTGGTGCTGGCCTGGCGGTACCTGCTGCTGTTGCTGCCGCTGCCCTGGGTGTTGCGCCGCTGGGCGCCTGCGGCGCCGCAGGCCGGCATGCAGGCGCTGCGGGTGCCCTGGTTCGGCATCATCGGCTCTGCCCAGGCCGGCTGGCTGCGCCAGCCCGCTCTGGCCGCCCTGGCCGGGCTGGCCTGGGTTCTGTTGCTGCTGGCGGCGGCGCGCCCGCAATGGGTGGGCGAAATCGAGACGCTCCCGATCACAGGCCGGGACTTGCTGTTGGCCGTGGACATCTCGGGCAGCATGGATACGCAGGATATGATCCTCGGGCAGCGCGCGGTCAATAGGCTTGCGGTGGTCAAGAAAGTCGCGGGTGAGTTCATCGAGCGGCGCAAGGGTGACCGGGTAGGCCTGGTGTTGTTCGGCAGCAGGGCGTACCTGCAGACCCCCCTGACCTTCGATACCGAGACCACAGCGACATTGCTCGAGGAGGCCGAAATCGGTCTGGCCGGCCGGGAGACGGCGATCGGCGATGCCATCGGCCTGGCGGTAAAACGCCTGCGCGAGGATGCAGCCAGCGAACGGGTGCTGATCCTGCTGACCGACGGTGCCAACACCTCGGGCGAAGTTCAGCCCATGCAGGCGGCTGAATTCGCGATGCGCGAGGAAATGACCATCTACACGGTCGGCGTGGGTGCCGACGAGATGAGGGTTCGTGATTTCTTCGGCTCGCGCCTGGTCAACCCGTCTGCCGACCTCGATGAAGAAACACTGAGCGCGATCGCGGAACTCACTGGCGGCGCGTACTTCCGCGCGCGCGACGCGGGAGACCTGGCCCGGATCTACGAACGGCTGGACGAACTGGAACCGGTGGCAAGCGACGAGGAAGCGATACGGCCGGTGGATGAGCTGTTCTTCTGGCCGCTGGCCGGTGCCCTGCTGGTGACGCTGATCGCGGCCATGCTGAGCATCTGGCCGGGCCGCCGAGCCATGCAGGAGGCGGCATGAGCGGCTTGGAGGCGCTCCATTTCATCCGCCCGGCCTGGTTGGCGTTGCTGCCGCTGGTCGTATTGCTGCCGTGGTGGTGGCAACGCTCCCGGCGTCCGGCCGGCGACTGGGCGCGGGTTTGCGACCCGCATTTACTGCGCTGGCTGAGCGTGCAGCAGGCAAGCGAAACTTCCCGCCGGTTCGGACCCTGGCTGGCCGGCGCCGCGCTGCTGCTGACCATTCTGGCATTGGCCGGGCCGAGCTGGCAGAAAATCCCGGATAACGCATACTCGGCCCGCGATGCGCGCGTCATCGCGCTGGATCTGTCGCGCTCGATGCTGGCCCAGGACCTGCGGCCCGATCGTTTGACGCGAGTGCGATTCGCGCTGGTCGACCTGTTGAAGTCGACGCGGGAAGGTCAGGTCGGCATGGTCTCGTTTGCCGGCGATGCTTATGTCGTCTCGCCCCTGACCCGTGACATGAACACGGTCGGCAACCTGCTGCCGGCCTTGCAGCCGGACATCATGCCGGTGAGGGGC
>JAVVFH010000177.1:0-7192 GCA_032250585.1 Lysobacterales bacterium | reverse complement strand
ACGCGGCGCGTTCCGCAACTGGACGCTGATCCTCGCGATCAGTGCCTTCTCGCTGTGCCTGCTGGGCACCTTCCTGGTGCGTTCGGGCGTGCTGACCTCGGTCCACGCTTTTGCGTCTGACCCGACCCGCGGCATTTTCATCCTGACCTACCTGCTGGTGGTGGTCGGCGGCTCGCTGCTGTTGTTCGCGATCCGGGCGCCGGCCATGATCAAAGGCGGCACTTTTTCGGGCATGTCACGCGAAACGCTGCTGCTGGTCAACAACCTGCTGCTGACCGTGATCGCGGCGATGGTCCTGACCGGCACGCTTTACCCCCTGCTGCTGGACGCGCTGGATGCCGGCAAGATCTCGGTGGGGCCGCCTTACTTCGGCCTGCTGTTCGCTTTGTTGCTGGTTCCCATCGTCGCGGTACTGCCGCTGGCTTTTTACACGCGCTGGCAGCAGGACAAGCTCGGGCGCGTTCTGCGTGAACTGCTGATCCCGGCGATCTTCGCTGTGCTGGCCGGCGCGGCGGTGGCCCTGTGGCTGCCCGATGCGGGCGGCTGGGGCGTCTTCGGCACCGCCGGCGCGTTCTGGATCATGGCCACCTGCGTCCGCTATTACGTCAATCGCCTGAGGAGCCTGCACGGGCGCCTGCCGTCGCGCAGTGAAACCGGGATGACACTGGCGCATTTGGGCGTTGGGCTGTTCCTGGTGGGGGCATCCCTGACCAATGCCATCACCTCCGAAAAACACCTGCGCATGGAAGCGGGCGACGCTTTCGAACTGGCCGGCTACAACTTCGTTTTTGAAGGCACGACTGGCGTTCGCGGCTCCAATTTCGTTGCCGACGAGGGTGAATTCATTGTTTACAAAGAAGGCAGGCGCGTGACCAGCCTGTTTCCGCAGAAACGGCGCTATTCGAATGGACAGGCCATGACCGAGGCTGCCATCGATCCGGGGCTCACGCGCGATCTGTACATCTCCCTCGGTGAACCGCTGGATCAGAGCGGCCAGGCCTGGGCCGTGCGAATTTACCACAAACCCTTCATCCGCTTCATCTGGCTCGGCGCGCTCATGATGATGGCGGGTGGTTTCCTCGGTGCCACCGATCCGCGTTACCGCCGCCGGCGCGCGGAAGCCAGCGTTCGCGAAAAAGCGGCGTCCGGCACTTCGCTGGCGGAGGCAGGCGCATGATCGGTCGGGTCCTGCCCATTGCCGCCTTTTTGCTGCTGGCCGTGCTGCTCGCGGTCGGCCTGACGATCTCCGATCACAAATCCGACCTGCCCTCACCCCTGATCGGCAAGCAACTGCCGGAGTTTTCCCTGCCCGTGCTCGGCCGCAACGACGAGCTCGTCACCCACGAGGACCTGATCGGCGAACCCTTTTTGCTCAACGTCTGGGCAAGCTGGTGCCCCAGTTGCCGCGTCGAACATCCCCTCATCGAGAAACTCGCCGCATCCGGCAAGCTCAAGGTCATCGGTCTCAATTATCGCGACGAGCCACAGGATGCACAGGCCTGGCTGCGGCGCTTCGGTAATCCTTATGCAGTCAACATCGCCGATGTGAGCGGAAGGACGGCCATCGATTTAGGCGTGTACGCTGCGCCAGAGTCCTTCCTGGTGGATGCCGATGGCCAGATTGTCTTCAAGCAGATCGGCGCGATTACCCAGGAAGTCATCGACGAGGAGATCCTTCCCCGAGTCCAGAATCGAGGAACTACCGCGAAATGATCCAATACCTTATCAAGACGGCGCTGGCCGCCGCACTGGCGTTTTTCGCCTTGCTTGCCATTGCCCAGGAACCGCTGGTTTTCGACAGCGCCGAGCAGGAGGAGCGTTACAAAGAGCTGACCGTCGAACTGCGCTGCGCCGTCTGCCAGAACCAGAACCTGGCCGATTCCGATGCGCCACTGGCACAGGATCTGCGCCAGGAAATCTACAAAATGATGCAGGCCGGGAAAAGCGACGACCAAATCAAGCAATTCATGGTCGAGCGCTACGGGGATTTCGTTCTGTACCGCCCACCGGTGAAAGGCAATACCCTGGCCCTGTGGCTGTTGCCGGGCATATTGCTCGGCGTTGGCGCCATTGTGGTGTTCTTCACCGTGCGCAACCGTAACCGCCGCCTGGCGGCCCAGAGCGAAGAGGGAAGCTGATGTTCTGGCCGATCGCCGCTGCGGCCCTGCTGGTAGCCGTATTCATTACCCTGCGCCCGCTGATGCGCGGTCCGTCCGCCTGGAAACCGGTGGCGCTGGCTTTGCTGTTTGCGCTGCCTGCGCTCGGTATCTGGATGTACCGGGACCTGGTGGGAACACCACAGGCCCTTGACGCGCATCCCGTTGCGCCGATGGCGGTGACCGATGCTTCGGACATCGACGCCATGATCGACAGCCTGCGCGGCCGGCTTACCGAGACCGAGGCGGACCTCGACGGCTGGCTGCTGCTGTCACGCACCCTGAAAACCATGCAGCGCTTCCCACAAGCCCTCGAAGCGGTCGAGACGGCCCGAAAAATCGCCCCCGACAATCCGCGCGTACTGGTTGAGCTGGCGGAAGCGCGAATCTTCATCTCGCGCGATGGTCGCATCGGCGATGAGGAAATCGCCCTGCTCCAGCGGGCGCTGGAACTCGATCCGCATTCCCAGAAGGGGCTTTGGCTGATGGGCATTGCCTCCTTGCAGGCTGGCGACCCCGAAACGGCAATCGCCTACTGGGAGTCCCTGATGGGTCAACTGGAGCCCGGCAGCGAGATCACCCAGTCCGTGCAGGCTCAGATCAACGAGGCGAAGGCGCAGATAGGCGTCGAAGTCGGCTCCGTCGAGTCGCCGCCCGCCCCGACCACTCCAACCGCGGCGGCCGGCGGTCTGCAGGTCAGCATCGCGGCGGCTGAAGAGGCAGCCGGCTCCATCCCGACCGGCGGCGTGCTGTACGTGATGATCCGTGCGCCGGGGCCGGCCATGGGCCCGCCGCTCGGTGTGCGGCGCATCGAAGACCCGGTGCTGCCGCTGCAATTGACGATCACCGACAACGACAGCATGTTGAAGGAACGGCTGATTTCTTCCGAGGAGGAAGTCCAGGTTCAGGCGCGAATTTCGCAGAGCGGTTCGCCGGCCGCGCTCCCGGGTGACTGGCAGAGCAGCGCCCAGACCGTCTCGCTGTCCGCCGGCACACCCGTCCAACTGCTGCTCGATCAACAGGTACGCTGAAGCCCGTTCGATCGGTTTTGGTGCCGGTCGAAGCGGACACAAAGCAGCAAGAGACCGTCGCCGCGCAGCCGTCCGCCCAACGGGGTGGATGGGCTGCGAATTCTGTAAAGGCCGTTCGCACGAGCTATACGTCACCAGCCTCGCAGGAAAACACCACCGAATAGAGCGGGTGCCCGCTGGCGCGGTATTTGCGCTCGAAGGGCGTTGTGATCGCATTTTCTTCCATTGAAACCGACCGCACCGGCACCTTCAGCGCCAGGCCGGCCGCGACGGCGAATTCGTCGGCGTACACGGACCAATTCGTGCGCAACTCCAACCGCCCACCGAGACCGAGCAGGTCCGGGAACACCGGATGCGCATGCCAGCGCCTTTGCAGCTGGCCCGGCTTGGGCCAGGGGTTCGGATACAACAGGTAGTGACGCTGCAGGCGCCAGCCGGCGCGCGCTGCCAGCCGCCAGAAGGTGGCAAGCTCCGCGCGCAGCCAGACGGCGTTACGTTCGCAATGAGGGAAAGAAGCCGCACCCAGGCGGGCCAGGCGGGCCAACGACTTGTCGACGCCGATTACCAGGCAATCAGGATGGGCGCGGGCAATCAGCCGCGTGCTTTCGCCCGTGCCGCAGCCGGAATCGAGCACCAGCCGAGCGCCGGGTCGCGGGTTCATCTTCTGCAAACGCTCAAAAGCCGCCACCGTAGGCGCGTGCAGCGGTTGCCGCCACGGCGTGGAAAGGTGCCTTTGCAGGGTGTCTTCCAGGCGCGCATGAACCGTACTCTGGCAGCTGCGCACTCGTCTTGACCGGTTTTCCTGCATATTAACTTTGTCTTATATGCTTATGCCCAAAATATGGGGCGCGCGGAAAGCGTTTCCGATCGACTCACGTTATCATGTCGCATGGCAGCGAACATCATGACGAAGCGATGACAGGACTCACCAATACCCGTACGTCCAGGCAGGGCGCGACGCATTATCTGCACGTCAAAGAGCCCTTCCGCTTCGCCTGCGGCGGCGAGATTCCGCGCGTCGACATGGCCTACGAGACCTGGGGGACCCTGGACCCGGATCACGCGAACGGGGTGCTGGTCCTGACCGGGCTGTCGCCCGACGCGCACGCCGCCAGCAGCGAGGAAAACCCCGAGGAAGGCTGGTGGGAACCGATGATCGGCCCCGGCAAACCCATCGATACGAATCACCATTTCGTTATCTGCATCAATTCACTGGGCAGTTGCAAGGGCTCCACGGGCCCGGCCAGCATCAATCCCGAGACCGGCAAACCCTATCGCGTCGCCTTTCCGGACCTGCACATCCAGGACATCGCCGCCGCCGCGCAACTCGTACTGGAGCACCTTGGCATCACGCAGCTTCGCGCGCTGGTCGGCCCGTCGATGGGCGGCCAGAGCTGCCTGGCGCTGCTGCGCCAGCGCCCGAAGATCGCCCGGCATTTCCTGGCCATCTCGACTGCGGCCCGGGCCGAGCCCTTCGCCATCGCCATCCGCTCGCTGCAGCGCGAAATGATCGTCCGCGACCCGCACTGGAAAGACGGTGCCTACACCAACGACGACTGGCCGGAAACCGGCATGCGGCTGGCGCGTAAGCTGGGCATGATTTCCTACCGTTCCGAGCCCGAATGGCGGGCGCGCTTCGGCAGGGATCTGCAGGAACACTACGACGAGCGCCTGTTCGGCATGCATTTCGCCATCGAATCCTACCTGGAAGCGGCCGCGCGCAAGTTCATCCGGAAATTCGACCCCTGCTGCTACCTCTATCTGTCACGCGCCCTCGACTGGTATGACATCAGCGAGGGTTTCCCGGACATGGCATCCGCCTTCGCCGGCATCAAGCTCGAATCGGCGCAGGTTATCGGCGTGGAAACGGACTTTCTGTGGCCCGTGCATCAACAGCGGGAAATCGCCGAGATGTTCTCGGCCAACGGCGTGGACACGCGCTTCGAACTGCTGCCCTCCATCCAGGGCCACGACTCTTTCCTGGTCGATTACGACCGTTTCTGTCCCGCCGTGGCCAATTATTTCCAGCGCATTGCCTGAATACCGTGCCGCTGCCGACCCGGAGCGCGCAGCGGCACGGAAGAACTAGAACTGGCCCCGGCGGGAGCGCGCCGCTATACTTTGCGCCTCGTTCAGAGCCTCACCCATGCCGGAGTGGCGGAACTGGTAGACGCGCCGGACTCAAAATCCGGTTCTGGAAACAGAGTGTGGGTTCGAGTCCCACCTCCGGCACCAATTCACCACTTGCTTGCAATCCATGTTCAGCTGCCCGTGCCGGATTCGCGATGGCGTGCTTTCACGGCTGGACGTCAAGCCGGCCACCGGTTTAAATGACGCGTGGCGGACGCTCGCGGCTCACAATACCTGGCGGACGGGGAGATGGAGTGAAGGATAAAATCAAGGCACTGGAAACGCAGGCGCGCCGGCTCGAGCCCGGCCCGAATGAGCGCGAGGCCTGGACCCGGCAGGTGACCGCTTACACCGAGCGCTTCCTGCAGTCGCTGCCCACCACCCCTACCTATGTGGCCGACGACGGCGCGAGCATGCAGCTCGACCCTGATATCGAGGAAACCCCGGCGGCCCTGGATGCCTTGATCGACGAGTTGGAGCGGGCGGTCGATACGCCCGGCATCAACCCGGCTTCCGGCGGCCACCTCGGCTACATTCCCGGTGGCGGCCTCTATCCATCGGCGCTGGGCGACTTCCTGGCCGACGTCTCCAACCGTTACGCGGGCGTGGCCTTCGCCTCACCCGGGGCGGTGCGTTTGGAAAAAACCCTCGTCGACTGGATAGTTCGGCTGGTCGGCTATCCTGTGGGCGCGGGCGGCGACCTGACCTCGGGCGGCAGCATCGCCAACCTCTCCGCTTTGGTCACCGCCCGGGATGCGCAGGACATCAAGGCGCGCGAGATTCCTCAGTCCACGATCTACCTCACGGGCCAGGTGCA
This sequence comes from Lysobacterales bacterium, assembly GCA_032250585.1. Lineage (GTDB taxonomy): Bacteria > Pseudomonadota > Gammaproteobacteria > Xanthomonadales > SZUA-36 > JAVVFH01. The sequence continues at coordinate 1,058 of JAVVFH010000177.1, read as the reverse complement.
TCATTGCGTGGACAAGGCTCTGCGCATGGCGGGCCTGGACGAGTGTCCGCGGCGCATGGTGCCGATGGATGGCCGTTACCGAATGGACCCGCAAGTCTTGGAGCGGATGATCGACACTGATAACAAGGCGGGACTCCGACCCTGGCTGGTCGTGGCCTCGGCCGGCACCACGGACACAGGAGCGATCGATCCCCTGTCGGCAATCAGCGAAATCTGCCGCCGGCACAAAATCTGGTTTCACCTGGATGCCGCTTACGGCGGCTTTTTTCGCCTCTGCGAGGAAGGGCGGGCCGTGCTCGGCGGCATGGAGGAAGCCGATTCCGTCGTCATGGATCCGCACAAAGGGCTGTTTTTGCCCTATGGCTCCGGCGCCTTGCTGGTGCGCGACGTGCATCAACTGGCGCGGGCGCACAGTTACGAAGCGAACTACATGCAGGACGCGCGTGCGGCGGCCGCGGACTACTCGCCGGCGGACCTCTCGGCCGAATTGAGCCGGCCTTTTCGCGGCCTGCGCCTGTGGCTGCCGATCAAGCTCCTCGGCCTGGGCGCCTTCCGGGCCGCACTGGCCGAGAAAATCTGGCTGGCGCGCTATTTCCACCAGCGCCTCGGCGCGGTTGCGGGCTTCGAGGTCGGTCCCGAACCCGACCTCAGCGTCGTCACCTACCGCTACCGGCCGACGCGCGGCGACGTCGACGAATTCAACCAGCGCCTGCTGAGAGCCGTACTCGACGACGGCAAAGTGTTCATCTCTTCCACCCGGCTCGATGGGGCTTTCACGCTGCGCCTGGCGGTGCTGCATTTTCGCACCCACCTCGACACGATCGATTACCTACTCGATCTGCTGCAGTCCAGCGCGAGGCGCCTCGAGGCGGAATGACCACGCGGCGAAGCCAGGGGATCAGAAGCCTGCCCCTTCCCTTTGGCTACCCGGGCTGGAAACGCCAGGCACAACATCCATTCGGGTTTTCGCCCCGACACGCCGGATCATTGCATTCACGGGCGGACTGACATTCGCCGGGCGAAGCTCGATCTCCGGGTGGCAACGTTTTGTCAACCTG
>JAVVFH010000176.1:0-7225 GCA_032250585.1 Lysobacterales bacterium | reverse complement strand
CCTGGCGGCCTTGCCGGGCGAGCAGTGGCTGGGCGCGGTCGGTGTGGGTACCAGCCGCGACCGTCCCAACAACATCGGCGTAATCCCGGTTTACTTCAACCGCGACGGCATTGCCGCCCCCGCGACCTTCCCATTGATGAACGGTGCGACTCATCGCCTGGCCATCGCTGCGGAGGCCACGCATGATCGCCTGTTCATCGATGTCCCGCCGGGCGCCGATAGTCTGACCGTCGAAGCGGTAGGCGCGACGGCCGCCCAGAGCGACGATTTGTCGATCGAACTGGTCCGGCTCGGCTTTACCGCGGCGCTGGCCAATCCGCCGTTCGCGGTGTCACCGGGCAGTGCACCGGTGGTGGCGTCCGCGGCGGGCGGCAACGGCGCGGGCCCGGCCCTGACGGTCAACACGCCGGATTTGCAGTCCGGGCGCTGGTACGCGGTGCTCAGCAACGCCAACGGCTCGCCCGCGGCCGTTGAAATCACCGCGCAGGCGAGTTTCAGTGGCGCGCCACTGCCGATTCACCGCGGCTTGTGGGAGCCCAATTCCCGACCCCGCATATCGCAGGGCTACGACTTCAATTGGGGCAGTTCGAGCCGGGCGCTGATCTGGTACACCTACGACGAGGCCGGCCAGCCCAGCTGGTACATCGCCGATGCGCCGGCGACGGACGACAACATCTGGATCAGTGAGCTGTTTCGCGTGACCAATGATGGCGCGCAGCAGCTGCTTGCACCGGTAGGTGCGCTGTCGGTGACCCAGTTGGCCGAGAACGACCAGCTGTTCAGCTTCACGCTGTTTGGCCAGTCGGGCACCGAACGCATGCAGCCACTGAGTGCGCAGACCTGTCCACTGGTAGGCGGACTGTCGCGCAGTTACACGGGTCTCTGGTTCCGTGGCGTCGACGGCCTGGGAGGCGCCAGCGTGCTCATGAATGCCCAAACGCAAGCGCAGATCCATTACCTGTTCGACGACGCCGGTGAGCCTCGCTGGCTGTTCGCCCAGGACCTCGTGGATCCGGAGCCCACCAATGCGACGATGCCGATCCTGCAATTCAGCGGTTTCTGCGCGGTTTGCGATCAAACGGACGTGTCATCGACCCCGGTCGGTTTGCTGCAGCGTGATCTGAGCAGCGAAACCACCGGCAGCTGGACACTTGATTACATCGTCGAGCCACCCCTGGAAGGGTCGGTGGACCGGACCGACCAGATCGTCAAGTTGACCGGCACGCTAGATTGCCCGTGAATCAGCGCGGCCGGCGTTCAGCCGGCCGGGTGGGGCTCAGCCCGCGGCGGCTTCGGCCCCTGTCCAGTCGGCGACGTGGCGCACGAAGTCGTAGCACTCGCTAAAGCGGTTGTACAGCGGCACGGGCGCCACGCGGACCACGTCGGGTTCGCGCCAGTCGCCCACCACGCCCTGCGTCTGCAGGTGTTCGAACAAAGCCCGGCCCTGTTCGCGCCCGCCGCGTGCCCGCAGCGACAGCTGGCAGCCCCGGTGGTCCGGGTCACGGGGCGTAATCACTTCCAGCGTTGAGCTGACTTCGGCCTCGATCAGGTCGGCCAGATAGCCTGTCATCATGACCGACTTCCGGCGCAGGCGTTCAATCCCCGCGGCCCGAAAAATATCCAGCGACAGGCGCAGCGGCGTCATCGCCAGGATGATGGGCGTAGAGAGTTCCCAGGCACTGGCACCCGCGGCGGGCTGGAACTTCGGGCCCATCGCAAAGCGCGTTTGCAGGTCGTTGCCCCACCAGCCTTCGAAGCGGGGCAGGTCGCTGCGCCCGAAATGGCGTTCGTGAACAAAACACCCGCCGACCGCGCCTGGGCCGGCATTGAGGTATTTATAGGTGCACCACACGGCGAAATCGCAGCCGGAGTCGTGGATCGACAGCGGCAGGTTGCCGACGCTGTGCGCGAGGTCGAAGCCAACGGCTGCCCCTGCGTCGCGGGCGGCGCCGGCAATTGCCGGCAGATCGAAAACCTGCCCGCTGGCGTATTGCACGCCGGGCCAAAGGACCAGCGCCACCTCGTCGCCGTGACGGCGGAGGTAATCCTGGATTTGCGCGTCGCCGATCACCCGCCCACCGGCCTCGGGTGCGAGTTCCACCAGGCAGTCGTCCGGGTCGAGCCCGTGAAAGCGAATCTGGGAGGCGACGGCGTAGCGATCGGACGGAAAGGCCTGCTTTTCGATCAGGATTTTACGGCGCTTGCCCTGCGGGTGGTAAAAGCTGACCATCATCAAATGCAAGTTGACGGTCAGCGTGTTCATGGTGACCACTTCGGCGGGTTGGGCGCCCGTCAGTTCCGCCAGCGGTTCACGCATCGCGTCGACGTGCTTCGTCCACGGAAGGGTGCCGGCGAAATGCCCCCCAACCGCGCGCTCGCGCCAGACGGCGAGTTCCTCGACCATCGCCGATTCCACCGCCTTGGGCTGCAGTCCGAGGGAATTGCCGCAAAAGTAGAGTTGGTCCGAGCCGTCGTCGTGCTGCGGAATCCAGAATTCGTCCCGAAAGGCCTGCAGTTCGTCTTCGCGGTCCAGTCGCTGCGCTTGTTCCAGTGCGCTTTCCATCTTCGTCAGTCCTCCGTCCGTTATGCGCTGCGCGACCGCACGAGCCCGCGCAGGCGCATTATTACACGTTCGTCTGGCGAGACCGCGGCCGGCCACGTAAGATGCGTGACAGGACACTTCTCGAATCTGACGGTACTTTACAGGGCACTCGTGTAAACAGGCAATCCGATGTTTTTCGTCAGATTCATGGAAAAGGGAAAACTGCAATGACCGTGGCTGCGAAAATCCGTGCAGCTTGTGCCGGCCCCCGCCCGCATTGGTTTTGAAACGCGGCGACTTCCATTTTGAACTGCCTGCCGACCTGATCGCGCAGCATCCGTCGCCACGGCGCGGCGACAGCCGCCTGTTGCAATTGTCGCCTGCCGACGCGAAGGTCCGCGACCATAAGTTCCGCGATCTGCCGGCCTTGCTCGCACGCGGCGACTTGCTCGTGTTCAACGACACACGGGTCATCCCCGCCCGGCTGTTCGGCCGCAAACCGTCCGGCGGCAAAGTGGAGGTCATGATCGAGCGGCTGTTGACGGAGCAGGAATGCCTGGCCCAGCTGCGGGTCAGTAAAACGCCGCGCCGTGGTGGACACATTGTGCTCGAGGACGGCTCGGTGCTTGAGGTGATCGACCGGCCGGGCGCTTTTTTTCACCTCAGGCTGCAGGCCGGAGCGCTGAGCGGGAAACTGCAGCAACTCGGCCACATGCCGCTGCCGCCCTACATTGAGCGGGGCGACACTGCCGTGGACCGCGAGCGCTACCAGACCGTCTATGCGCGCCGGCCCGGAGCAGTTGCAGCGCCCACCGCGGGCTTGCATTTCGACGAGGCGCTGCTGGCCGAACTGGCCGGGCGCGGGGTCGAGCGCGCGGACGTGACGCTGCACGTCGGCGCCGGCACCTTCCAGCCGGTGCGCTGCGAGCGCATCGAGGAGCATCGCATGCACGCGGAATACCTCGAGGTATCCGAAGACGTTTGTGAGGCGGTCGCGCGCACCCGCCAGCGCGGCGGGCGCGTAATCGCGGTGGGCACGACCACCGTTCGCAGCCTGGAAACGGCAGCCGGCGACGGCGATTTGCAGCCGTTCGCGGGCGAGAGCCGGATTTTCATCTATCCCGGCTATGAGTTCCGCGCGATCGACGGTCTGATCACGAATTTCCACCTGCCCGAGTCGACACTGCTGATGCTGGTCAGCGCGCTGGCCGGCATGGAAGCGACGCGCGCGGCGTACCGACACGCGGTAGCGGAGCGTTACCGGTTTTTCAGCTACGGCGACGCCATGCTGGTTCTCTGAGCCGCCAGTTGTCATAATTCGCACGCCGATCCAACGCGGAGTTCCCGATGCCCACACCCATCGAACAGGCCCATTCCAGGCAATGGTTCTATTCCTACGAGTTGCCCGACGGCAGCCATACGCCGACTTATCACGACGGTGGCATCAAGGCGATTCACGACACCCGCTGGCGCATGCTCGAGTCCTGCCTCGATCAGCAGTTCGGCGCCGATCGCGAGCGCCTGAGCGCGCTCGATCTCGCCTGTCACCAGGGCTGGTTCGCGCTGAAGATGGCGCAGGCGGGTTTTTCGCGCGTGCTGGGGGTGGATGCGCGCGCATCGCACGTGGCGGACAGCCGCCTGATCGCGGACATTTACGGACTCGACCGGCTGTCCTTCGAACAGGGCGACATTCATGAGCTCCAGCCGGGCACGCTGGGGCGCTTCGACGTGGTGTTGATGCTGGGCCTGCTCTACCACCTGGAAAATCCCGTCGGCGCGCTGCGCGCCTGCCGGGCGCTGTGCAAGGGGCTTTGCATCATCGAAACCCAGATCGTGCCGGGCATGACCGGAGTCGTGGATTACGGCAGCTATCAGTATGTGCGTCCGCTGAAAGGCAGTTTCGGCATCATCGACGAGACCGAAGACACGCACGGGCCCGAGGCCAGCATCACCGGCATTTGCCTGGTGCCGAGCCTGGAGGCACTGCTGTGGCTGCTGCGCAAGGTGGGCTTTACGGAGGTTACCGTGCTCGAACCGCCGCCGGATGCCTACGAGCAACTGCTGCACCGCAAGCGCGTCATGGTGGCCGCTCGCGTCTGATGACTGCGTCCGGCCCGATGAAATTCAAGGTTCTCGGGCGTTCCGGCAAGGCCCGTGTCGGGGTACTCGAATTCCCGCGCGGAACAGTCAACACCCCTGCCTTCATGCCGGTAGGCACCTACGGCACCGTGAAAGCGATGCTGCCGGAGGAGGTGCGCGAAAGCGGTGCCGACATTATTCTCGGCAACACCTTTCACCTGATGTTGCGCCCGGGCACCGAGGTCATCCTGGCCCATGGCGGCTTGCACGGTTTCATGGGTTGGCCGCGGCCGATTCTCACCGATTCGGGTGGTTTCCAGGTCTGGAGCCTGGCGCAACGCCGCAGGATCACCGAGCAGGGCGTCACCTTCGCGTCGCCGATCGACGGCTCGACCGTGTTCATGGGCCCGGAAGAATCGATGGCGATGCAAAAGGTGCTGGATTCGGACGTGGTCATGATTTTCGATGAATGCACGCCGTACCCGGCGACCGAAGCTGAGGCGAGCGCCTCCATGGACCGCTCGCTGCGCTGGGCCGAACGCTCGAAACGCGCGCACGAAGGCCATTTTTCGGCGCTGTTCGGGATCGTGCAGGGCGGCATGCACGAAGCGCTCCGCCGGCGCTCGGCGCAAGAACTGGTCGCCATGGGCTTAGACGGCTACGCGATCGGAGGCTTGTCGGTCGGCGAACCCCATGACGAACGCGACCAGGTGCTGGATTTCACCGTGCCCGAATTACCCGCGGACCGCCCGCGCTACCTGATGGGTGTAGGTCGGCCGGAGGACATCATCGCCGGCGTGCTGCGCGGCATTGACATGTTCGACTGCGTGATGCCCACCCGCAACGCGCGCAACGGTCACCTCTTTACCAGCCGCGGCGTGCTCAAGATCCGCAACGCGCGCTATCAAAACGACCTCGGGCCGATCGATCCGGACTGCGATTGCAGCACCTGCAGCCGCTTTTCGCGCGCTTACGTCAAGCACCTCGCGCGCTGCAACGAGATTCTCGGGGCACGCCTGATGACGATGCACAACCTGCGGTTTTACCAGAAGTTGATGGAGGGGCTCAGGAACGCGATCGCGGTCGGCCGCCTGGAGGATTTTGTCGAAGCCTATTTGCAGAAAATTGCTCGCCAGCCGTGAGAATATCGGCAAATCCATAGGACACCCGTGTTCTTTGACTTATAATGACCGGCTTCGATGGCGTGGGCCCGCTTTCGAAATCGATTCGACAGGGCGGGCGCGTGGTTATTGCAGCACCGATAAATGAGTCATAACGAGGTCTCTCATGGAACTCCTGGATTTTTTCATTGCCAGCGCATACGCTCAGGATGCGGGTCAGCCCGGCGGGTTGATGTCGTTTCTACCGCTCATCATCATCTTCATCATCTTTTATTTCCTGCTGATACGTCCCCAGATGAAGCGCGCCAAGGAGCACCGCAAACTGGTATCCGAACTGGCGGTGGGCGACGAGGTGGTGACCAACGGCGGTCTGCTGGGGCGGATCACCGCGGTGGGCGAGTCTTTCGTGACGGTCGAGCTGGCCGATAAGGTCGAAGTGAAAGTGCAGCGTCACGCCGTCGCGAGCGTCATGCCCAAGGGCACTCTCCAGTCCGCCTGAGACGGACCACCCCACAACAACACATCTTCCTTCCGAGGCTGACCGATGAATCAATATCCCGCCTGGAAATACCTGCTTGTCCTGCTGATTCTGCTGGTCGGCACGGTTTATGCGTTGCCGAACCTGTTTGGAGAGGATCCCGCCGTGCAGGTGACCTCGACCCGGGGTTTCGCGATTCCGATGGACCTGGAGGCGAACGTCGAAGACGCGCTCGTCGTCGCGGGCGTGGAATTCAAGAACAAGGAGCGGGCCGGCAACCGGCTGCTCTACCGTTTCAATAGCTCCGACGCACAGCTCAAGGCCGCCGAAGTGGTTGGCGAAGCGCTCGGCGATCAGTACGTCGTGGCCCTGAACCTGGCGCATTCGACGCCGACCTGGCTGCGCGCGCTGGGCGGCAAGCCGATGACGCTGGGCCTCGATCTGCAGGGCGGCGTTCATTTCCTGATGCAGGTGGATATGGACACGGCCCGCAGTCAGCAGCTGGACCGTTACGTGGACGACATCCGCGCGGCACTGCGTGATGAGCGCATCCGCTATGTCTCCGTACGCCGTGAGGGCAACGGATTGCTCGCATTGTTGCGCAGCGAGGAAGATCGCCAGCGTGCGGAAAGCATTCTGCGTCAGGATCAGAGTCTTGCCGGACTCACCCTCAGGGAGAAGGATTCGGGCGAATATTTCGGTCTCGCGGCCACGGTGCAGGAACAGCAGCTGACCGAGTTGCAGCAAACGGCGCTCCGGCAGAACATTACGACCCTGCGCAACCGCGTCAACGAGTTGGGCGTTGCCGAACCGGTAATTCAGCAGCAGGGCGCCGACCGCGTGGTCGTGCAGTTGCCGGGGGTCCAGGACACCGTGCAGGCGAAGAAGATCATCGGCGCGACGGCGACCCTCGAATACCGCGCGGTCGATGAGAGCAACGACGCCTTCACGGCCGCCGAAACCGGGCGCATCCCGCCTGAATCCCGGCTCTACACTGATACGACG